>CAMHJP010000043.1 GCA_946185585.1 uncultured Caryophanales bacterium | reverse complement strand
GAATTACCGAAACTAGAGTTTTTAGCAATCTTAGTTATTGAAGATCATATTCGTGAAGATGCTTATGAAATTGTGAAATGGTTCAATGACAACGATGTTAGTTTAAGAGTTATTTCCGGTGATAACCCAATTAGTGTTAGTCAAATCGCTAATCGAGTTGGAGTACCTGGAGCCAGTAAATTTATTTCACTTGAAGGAATGTCGTTAGACGAGGTTCGTTTAATTGCGAACAAATATACTGTTTTCGGTCGCGTTTCTCCTGAACAAAAACAGGTTATCGTTGAGACACTCCAAGAATGCGGACATACAGTTGCTATGACTGGTGATGGTGTTAACGATATTTTAGCTTTGAAGGTTGCTGATTGTTCCATTGCTATGGCCTCCGGAACAGATGCCACGAAAAATACCGCACACTTGGTCGCTCTTGATTCAAACTTTGGTTCGCTTCCAAAAGTTGTTGCTGAAGGTCGACGTGTTATTAATAACCTACAAAGAACATGTACGTTATTCTTAACAAAAACGGTCTTTGCCATTGTTATGACATTGATGTTCTTCATTGTTGGTTTAGTAAAAATTACCGACAGAACCTTCATAAATTATCCATTTATTACCAATTCGATGTATCTTTGGGAACTTCTTACTATTGGTATTGGATCGTTCTTCTTGTCGATTCAGCCAAACGAGGAAAGACTCAAATCATCGTTTATTGTTAACATTTTAAAACGAACGCTTCCTGCCGGTTTGCTTCAGATAATCATTCCGTCGATATTCTTTATTATTAACCTAGCAAATCCAACCGCTTTAAATGATTCCGGCTTAGGCTATGAAGCTGCTATTACATTAGGAATTATTGGGTTTAGTTTCGGCAGTATTGTTGTCTTTATTAGAACATGCTGGCCGTTTGATAAATATCGTCTTGGTTTAGTTATTGCGATAGTAGTGTTATTTGTCATTGCTGTTTGTATCGATAAATTTGTTATCTATGATAACAGTTTAATTAAAACTGGTGGAAGTAGATCTATTTTCACAATTGAATATGATTTAGTAACTAAGGATAATTGGTGGATTTTAGCACTCGTATGTGCCTTATCAATCCCAACATTACTCTTGTTTGAACTAATTGCTAATGCGTCTGTTAATCGCTTGGCGGAAAAAAACGAAAAGTTTAGAGGTGCTATTGATGAAGATTTCAAAGGAAGTACAACAAGCTCTAAGTAACAACAAACCAGTTGTTGCTCTAGAATCAACAATCATTTCTCACGGGATGCCATATCCGAAGAATGTTGAGACTGCAATGCTCGTTGAAAAAACAATTCGTGAGCATGGCGCAGTTCCAGCAACAATTGGAATTATTGATGGTGAACCAGTCATCGGAATGAGCCCAGAAGAAATTGAAGAATTTGGAAAAAGAAAGGGGATTTGCAAGGTTTCTCGTCGTGATTTACCAATAGTTTTCGCAAGGAAAACATGGGGTGCGACAACTGTTGCAGCTACAATGATCTTAGCCAATATGGCTGGTATTGAAGTATTCGTTACTGGTGGTGTTGGTGGTGCTCATCGTGGTGCACAAAATAACTTTGACATTTCTGCCGATCTTGAAGAACTCGGCAAAACAAACGTTACAGTTGTTTCAGCTGGAGTCAAAGCAATTCTTGATTTAAAACTTACACTAGAAATCCTTGAAACAAAAGGCGTCCCAGTTCTTTCATATCAATCTGATGAGTTTGCTGATTTCTACACAAGACACTCTGGTATTAAGATGGAAAATGTTGTTAACTCACCAAAAGAAGTCGCTGAGATTATTCATGCGAAAAGAGTTAACAAACTTGATGGTGGAATTCTTGTTGCAAACCCAATTCCTGAAGAAGATGCCATGGATGCTGATGTAATTAATGCTGCTATTGAAACAGCTTTAAAGAAAGCTGATGAAGAACACATCGAAGGAAAAGATATAACTCCATTCCTTCTTAAAACAATTGTCGAGCTTACTCATGGTGATTCTTTAGAATCAAATATTAAATTAGTTATTAATAATGCTAAACTTGGTGCAGCGATTGCTGCTGAATTAACAAAGTTATGAAAATTGAAGCAAAGTTTCAACTTGGTCTTTTAAAATTGATCAAAGAGATGCCTCTTGATGAGATCAATGTTGTTTTACTTTGCGAACACGTTAAGTCAAATCGTCAAACATTTTATTATCACTTTAGAGATATTTCAGATGTTGTTGAGTCTATCTTCTTAAAGGACAAACAAACATTTAATCTCAAATATAAAAACTTTGATGAGGTGATGAAACAAATCGTTGCGTATATGAATAGTAAATATTCGTTCCTTTATGCAATTAATAAATCATTCTGTAGCGATAAAGAAGAATCATTTTTCTATTCTTATTTCTATAGTTCAATTTCCAATCTTCTTGGTGATGTTAAAAAGATTCCTAATGGAAACTCAATTATGCGTTATCTATGCACATTATACTCGTCTGAGATGATGTACTGGTTAGCACAAAAACGACGTGAAAAAGTTGAAATGTTAACCAGACGAATGAAAGTGATTTGGAATTACTTTACATCGCAATATCATCAGGATTTACGCAAGATTTAGGGGGATTTTTATGAAAAAAGAATCTGTAATTAGTACCGTATTTCTATTTATTGTCTTAGCTGTGGCAATCATCATGGGATTAACTGTCATCTCTGATGCGTTTGAAAGACTTTATGAACCAAATCTTTCACCAGTTGTGTTTACATTGGTGGTTTT
>CAMHJP010000042.1 GCA_946185585.1 uncultured Caryophanales bacterium | reverse complement strand
CTGGCTTAACTTGGCTAACTTTACCATTCACAATCAAATTCGCGGTATCAGCACGCAAATCAATTGCATTTGAAATAGCATTTTTAGATTTGCTAGTCGCGATGTGTTCAAATAGCTCACCAACTTGATAGAGAGCAACAACCATCACCCCATCCATCATATCGATTGGGAATCCGGCTCCTTGTAAAACACCTAAATTAATTAGAACAGAAAGGGCGAAAACACCTAAACACGAAATCGTTAACAAGAGATTCATGTCAATTGGATTTCGTAAGTGAATAATGTTTTGAATGACCTTCCAGACAATATCATAAACAACGATTCCAGCCGCAACTGCATGGAGTGCGAACGACACCCATGAAAATTCATGTCCATAGATAATCATTGCGATGGCAACAAGAACCGCTGCCGCAACGATTCTTCCTAAAGTTATCCAGAATTTGCGGTTAAAAATGGAATATTTTTGTTTTGAACCTTTATTTATTCTTTCAATTCTTAAAGGATCATCTTCAATCTTTTTAATCTCGTTTTTTAAGTCTTCAACAGGCATCTCATCCTCGCGATAAACGATATACAGACGTTCATTTGCAAAGTCGATTGTTGCTTGTTGAACAAACTCTTGTTTATTTAAGTATCTTTCTACTTTAGAGGCGCAGTTAGGACAATCAAATCCCGAACAATGATAAACTACTTTTTTACTCATCTTATAATTCCTCCACGTGTTCCACTGCCACATTTAAAAGTTGTTTAACGTGGCAATCTGACAAAGAATAGTAAACCTTTTGTCCTTCTTTACGAGTACGAACAAGATTAGCTCTTCTTAAAACAATTAATTGATGTGATACTAGTGATTGAGATTCACTAACTTCACTCACAATGTCGCCAACGCATTTCTCAATCATGCACGAATGACAAGTGCATTCAGAACAATTCTGCTTTCCGCACTCGCACATGCATTTTTCATCATTAAGTAAAGATAAAAGAATTTTTAATCGAGTTTGATCAGACATAATCTTGAAGATTTTTGATACTTCATTAACTTTGTTAGACATAATCGGATTACTTCCTCCGCGTATATTATATGAATGTCCGTTCATATATTCAAGCAAAATAAAAGGATTCCGTTAAGAATCCAATTATTTAAGATTTTCTTAGATCTTATCGATTTCAGAGAAATCGACATCGACTGGAGTAGCACGTCCGAAGAAGATTGTTTCGATACGGCAAGCACCTGTTGTTTTATCAATGGAGAGAATCTTACCTTCGGTACCTTCAAGTGGTCCACGAATGACTTTAACATTGTCACCAACATTATAACGATCATACATGGAGCTATCGACCATACCCATTCTTTTAAGAACTGGTTCGATTTCTTCACGTGAGACTGGGGTTGGTTTTTGACCACCACCAGCAGATCCAGCAATACCTGTAACACCCGGTGTATTACGAACAACATACCAAGAGTTGTCGGTCATAATCATTTCCACAAAGATGTTTCCTGGGAAAAGATTTTTCATTTTTGTTTTGCCAGTTGGCATTCCATCCTTAAGGACAGGAACTTCTTGCTCGGCAACCAAGACATTGAAAATGTAGTCTTGGAGATTCATTGTTTGAATACGTTTTCTTAAGTTATCAGCAACCTTATTTTCGTGTTGAGAATAAGTTGTCACGATATACCAACGCTTTTCACCTAATTGAGCCATCCTAACGTCTCCTTATCTAATTAAGCGGATTGCACCATCAGCTGCTTGCTTAGCACCACCGCCAAAAATTTCTTTCAGTTGACCAATTAATGATCCTGAGGCTAAGTCTTCGATTGATAAAATCAATGCACAGAAAACACAAATCACAATCGTTGTGATAAGTGCTGGCACGAAGACATCTTTCTTTGGCCAACGAACACGTTTGCCTTCCTTAATGACTTCTTGAGTATACTTTTTAACACCCATACAAAGCCTCCTTACTTACTTTCCTTATGTAACGTCATCTTGTTACATGTTGGACAGTACTTCTTAATTTCAAGACGTTTGGTTTCCCCTTCTTTCTTTGTTGTCGTGTAATTTCTTGACAGACATTCAGGGCAAATTAAAATAACTTTCTTTCTCATAAAACGTTATCCTATTAACATCTTGCTGGACTATTTTACTCTTTCACGAATTAAAAAGTCAATAATGACTTATTATTCGTCTTCTTCGACTGGTTTGAGCATTTCGAATGGAGCGCCACAAATTGGGCAAACCTCTCCTTCTTCAACCTCAACCTCTTGACCGCAGATTTGACAAACGTACTTTTTCATAACTGGTCTCCTTTATTTTTTGTATTCTTCAACACGATGAACAAGTTCATCGAGAGCGTCAGTTTCATATTCCTCAACCTTGCCCTGGTCAACCTTAGTTGCCAGTTCAGGATCAATAGGAATTTCAGCTAAAACTTCTAAGCCATGTCGCTTAACGTCTTCTTTGTATTTTCCATTACCAAAAACAACGATTTTTTCATCGCATTTTGGGCATTTCACATAAGCCATATTCATTGCTACGCCTAAGATATCAACATACATCATCTTTGCCATATTGATGGATTTAGCAACCACCATAGAAACAAGTTCTTGTGGGCTTGAAACAACAATAATTCCGTCAATTGGGTAGCTTTGGAAAACAGTGAGTGGAACATCACCTGTTCCTGGAGGCATATCAATCAATAAATATTCGACGTCTCCATAGATAACATCGGTGTAAAGCTGTTGAACGAAGCCAGCAATAAGTGGTCCTCTCCAACAAATTGGATCTTCCGCATCTTCAAGTAAGC
>CAMHJP010000041.1 GCA_946185585.1 uncultured Caryophanales bacterium | reverse complement strand
CTTTGTATTTCCTGTCTAGATTCTCATTTTCAATGATTAATGCCCGCTTATCATAGATTCTTTGGAGATCTTCGTGTCTCATTTTGATTTTTCCACGTGCGGGATCACTGATGTAATAAATATCCTTATGGATTTTTGTTAGAACAACCATGTGATTTCCGCTTAACTGGATTAAGATTGGAAGATGTTGTTCCTTTAGCTTACCGAACTCTAACTCATATCCGGTAAGATTAACTTGGTGTGTGGCAGCTATTTCGATCAAATCTAAAAACGAAAAGTGTTCTTTTTGTTCGCCTTTCGGCAAATAAAGATAGTTTTTGTTCTTGGAAATGATGGCAAATAGCATCTTGAGCGAGGCATAGCCACAATCATGCTCGCTACTTTGATAACAAAAATTTTTCATAATTGTCCTCCTATTAACTTAATCCGTAAAAAATGCGAATTTTTGCACTTTTCTTTTTGGAGAACAAAAAAAGCAGTTATAAATAACTGCTTAATTTTTGAAAAAATTTTTATATTAGTAAGATTTACGTCTGGCCATTTCGCTTTTCATTTTGCGTTTGAGGCCTGGTTTTAAGTAGAACTCACGTTTGCGTGCTTCGAGAAGGACGCCTGATTTGTTCACTTGACGTTTGAAACGACGAAGAGCTTCGTCTAAGCTTTCGTTTTCACGAACGATTGTCTTTGGCATATGTTTTCACCTCCTCTTTTATTCACCTTTAACGATTTTGACGCCACATGATGCACCAATACGAGATGCACCGGCTTCAACCATCGCCATTGCTTCTTCACGATTGTGAATTCCGCCGCTGGCTTTGACACCAACGTTTGGTCCAACTGCTTCACGCATTAATTTAACTGCGTGGGTAGTCGCACCGCCTGTAGAGAAACCAGTTGATGTTTTAACATAATCTGCTCCACCTTTAACACAGGCTTTGCAGCATTCTGTGATTTCTTCATCAGTTAATAAACATGTTTCTAAGATGACCTTAAGAAGGATCTTTCCACATGCTTTTTTGACTAACTTAACTTCGTTAGCAATAAATTCGTAGTCATGGACTTTCGCCATTGAATCGTTAAGAACCATATCAACTTCTGTGGCTCCGGCTTCGATGGCTAATTTAGCTTCATAAGCCTTTGATTCTGGAAGTGTGGCACCAAGTGGGAATCCGACGACTGTGCAAACTTTAACATCGCTGCCTTTTAAAAGCTTTGCAGCAAGAGGAACAAATCCTGGGTTTACACACACGGACATAAAATGGTATTCAAGAGCTTCTTTACAGAGCTTTTCAATTGCTTCTGGAGTAGCATCTTGTTTTAACAAGGTGTGATCAATGAGTTTGTTGAGTTCCATGTTTTTTAATTCTCCGAATTATTATTTTTCTTCAACAGCCTTTTTGGATTGTTTAACAACTTCTTTACCGTTGTAGTAACCACATTTTGGGCAAACGTTGTGGGATTTGATTGTTGCACCACAGTTTGGGCATGTGACTAATCCGCTAACGGATAATTTGAAGTGTGTACGACGTAATCTTTTTGCTGTCTTTGAAGTTCTTCTAAATGGTACTGCCATATTCTAAATCCTCCGACGAAGATTATATCTTAAATGGCAATCTATTCAATATATTTTTAGACAATGTTTAATTTTTATATATATTCTCTCGAATTTATCGAACTTTTAATTTTACAATCTTTCCTTTATACTCATCTGAGAAATCACCATCTAATTTTATATAATTAGACGTAAATCCAGACATTAGATTGGTCACTTTATTTCTCTCTTCTAGGATGACTTCCATCTCCTTACCAAGGAAACGATTCTTAAAGGATTCTTGAAGTTCTTTTGACAAGTTTAACAAAACTTGCACTCTTTGTTGTTTAACACTTGGATCAATTTGCCCATCCATCTTCGCCGCATCTGTTCCCGGACGAGCGCTAAACGGGAAAACATGGACTTCCGCGAAGTTGATTTTCTTTATAAAAGAAACAGTTTCTTGGAATTCTTCCTCAGTTTCTTGTGGAAAGCCAACAATAACATCAGTTGTAATCGCGATATCTGGGCAGACTTCACGTAGTTTATTAACTTTAGTTAAGAAGTCATCAGTTTTATATTTGCGGCGCATCCTTTTTAAGACCGTTGGTGAGCCACTTTGAAGCGGCATATGGAGGTGATGAGCCAAATTTGGATACTTTGTAAACAAAGTAATTAACTTTTCATCAATCTCACTTTCTTCAATAGAAGAAATGCGTAAACGATATAAGCCTGGAAGACGTAGTAATTCTTCGACTAAATCGGAGAACGAACATTCATGATTATCAATCCCGTAATGGGCGGTATGAATGCCAGTTAAAACAAATTCTAAATAACCCTGATCAATTAATGATTTAATCTCATCGATAATCTCTTGTTTTGGTCGAGATCTCGATACACCTCTGGTGTAAGGGATTGTGCAATATGAACAAAAGTTATTACATCCGTCTTCAATTTTAATGTATGCACGAGTTGCATCAGGAACAGCAAAACTTTTGAAAGATTCATATTCAAAGTGGCGAGTGTCTTCGTCAATATCTTTGATTTTCTCTTTATTATTTAAATAAGAATTAATTAATAGAGGGATTTTACTACGGTTTGATGTTCCAACAACGATATCCGCACCACATTCATTTAAAACATAATCGGCGTGGTTTTGGGAATAACAACCCATGACCACAATAATACCTTCGATATTTTTCTTTCTCTCACGTCGAATGATCTGACGAGATTTTTGATCGGCAACTGCGGTAACAGAGCAGGTATTGATAAGTGTGATATCCTTAATAGGATATAAATTAAAAAGTTGTTCCTTTAAGGCACTTGATTCATACGAGTTTACTTTGCAACCTAAAGAGACAACTTTAATCATTATTTTCTTTCTAAATGAGCGGCTAAAACAGATAAAGCATAGAAGGAGGCTGTTTCAGCTCT
>CAMHJP010000040.1 GCA_946185585.1 uncultured Caryophanales bacterium | reverse complement strand
CCAGCGTTTGGTACTTCACTTAAACCAATAACCACAACTGGTGTGGATGGTTTAGCTTCTTTAAGAATCTTCTTATGTTCATTCGTCATACGACGAATCTTTCCATACGCTGTACCAACGACAACGTAGTCTTGGAAAGAAAGTGTACCGTTTTGAACAAGAAGTGTTGCTTTTGGACCCTCACCTTTGTCGAGATTTGCTTCAATAACTGTACCAATCGCATAACGATTTGGGTTGGCTTTCAGTTCTTGCATTTCCGCGACTAAAAGGATGGATTCAAGAAGTTCTTTAATACCAATATTCTTCTTTGCGGAGATTTCACAGCAGATATTACTTCCACCGTATTCTTCAGCAATAATGTCATAAGACATTAATTCAGTTTTGATTCGGTTTGGATCAGCACCTTCCTTATCAATCTTGTTGATTGCGACAATGATTGGGACTCCAGCAGCTTTGGCGTGGTCAATCGCCTCAATTGTTTGCGGCATGACTCCGTCATCAGCAGCGACAACTAAGACAACAATGTCAGTGACTGCAGCACCACGACTTCTCATCGCCGTAAATGCTTCGTGTCCTGGAGTGTCAAGGAAGGTAATCTTTTGTCCATTGATTTCTTTTTGGTAAGCACCAATGGCTTGGGAAATTCCACCAACTTCGCTATCAACAAGGTGTGATGAACGAATGGCGTCGATTAAAGTTGTTTTACCATGGTCGACGTGACCCATAATGGTGACAACAGCTGGTCGAGGTAATAAGTCTTCTGGTTTATCGACGATTTCGACTTCTTCGAATTGTTCTTCAGAAACAATCTTTTCTTTCTTAAAGTCAAAACCGAATTGAAGACAAATGAGACCAATTGTTTCATCATCAAGGTTTTGGTTGATGGTAACCATCATCTTCTTTTCTAAGAAAAGAAATTTAATGATATCGTTAACGTTAATGCCAAGTTCTTTGGCAAGTTCGCTAACAGTCATGCTACGGGTGAAAACAAACACGCCGTTATTCACGCGGTTTGTTTGTTCTTTTTGGTTTTGAGATGTTGGGATATTGCTTTTTCGAAAATCTTTTTTGGCCATATCTAACTTCCTCCTTTCCTACTAGAAAACGATATTATTTATCGTCATCATCGTAGTATTGGTCGTATTCGTCGTAGTCGATTTCTTCTTCATCATCGACATATTCGTCGTCGAAGAATTCATCTTCCTCTTCCATACGAGCCAATTCTTCTTCAGTATAAATAGACATTTGTGGTTCTTTTTTAACTGGTTTAGCTTCTTCCACTTTTTCGTGTTCGACTTCGTCTTCAGTAATCTTACGTGGACGTTTAGAAGTCTTTTGAGTGGCTTTGAAAGCTTCTTTCTTTTGTTCCTTATCAAGTTCAGCTTCTAAGGATTCAAGAGTAGTTGTTGTACGAACCTTAGTTTCTTTAACTTCAGCTTTAGGAGCTTCTGGAGCTGGTTCTTCAACCTTTGGTTGAGAGACTTCAACAACTGGTTTTTCTTCTTGAACTTCTTCATCAAGAATTTGTCTTGGTTTAGCTTTTTCATTGCCAGTTTCGAGAGCTGATTCTTGTTCACGAGCAGCTTTAACTTGAGCAAGATACTTCTCGTATTTTTCTTTTTGAGCACGAACCTTTTCTTCTTCTTGGATCTTTTCAAGAGATTTGAATTCAACTCCAAGATCAGCCATTTCGTGTTCTTCTTTAATATCAATGTTCCAGCCAGTTAATTTACAAGCTAAACGAGCATTAGCACCTTTACGTCCAATGGCTAAAGAGAGTTGGCCAGTTGGAACAATGGCGATGGCTTTCTTATTTTCTTCATCTAAATAAATGTTGGTCACAGTTGCTGGGCGAAGAGCGTCGATAATGAAAAGATAATCATTTGGAGAATAAGAAATGATATCAATCTTCTCTTTATCACGGCTATTGCCGAGTTGAGCGACGATTTTTTGGATGTTGCTTCCGTTAACTCCAATACAGGAGCCAACACAATCAACATTCACATCGTTGCTGTAAACAGCAACTTTACTACGGATTCCGGCTTCACGAACGAGGTTTTTGATGATAACAGTTCCGTTATAGATATCGGAAACTTCTTCTTCAAAAAGACGACGTAAATAGCCAGCATCACTACGGGAAACACGAACCATTGGTCCTTTTTCGCTTGTGGAGACTTGGCTCACATATAAACGAATTGGGTCGCCGATATTAAACATTTCGTCACCAATAAGTTCTCTACGGGAAAGATACATTGATGTACGACCAATGTTCACGATCGCTCCGCGATCATCACATTTTTCGACAACACCGGTAATCATTTCGCCGACTTTATCTTTATGGGATTCATATAAAGCAAGTTTTTCCGCTTCGGCAAGTTTCTGTCTTAAGACAGATTTGACGATTAAAGCAGTTAAACGTTTTAAATCTTCAACGTTCACTTCTTCGTGGTATTCATCACCTGCTTTAAGTTTTTTGTTAATTTTCTTGGCATCTTCTTCGGAAATTTCAAGGTAGTCATCTTCTACGTCTTTGACGACTTTCTTGACAAGTTCCATTTTGATGGCTGCTGGATCTTCAGTAATTTCAACACGAATATCCGCATCATCTCCACCGCCTAATTGTTTCGCATAGGCTTTACGGAGTGATTCTTTTAAGGCATCAATAATTGATTGTTTAGAAATGCCTTTTTGAGCTTCGAGTTCATCGAGAGCTTCTAAGAATTTTGTTGCATCCATTGTTTATTCTCCTTTATAACAAATGCAGTTTTATTAAATTAAAATTTAATTGCAAGTCTAGCATCGTCGATATCCTTACGTGGAATTTCGACTTTGACAAGACGAGTTTTCACTCTGAAGGAGAGTTTAACGATATCAGAATTAACTTCATCGAGATCTCCTTCAAGAATGTTTTCACCCTTGATAGGGTGAGACAAATGGAAATGGACATATTTTCCAACGTATTTTTCTAACTCATCAAGTTTAATCGGTTTTTCTGCTCCAAAGCTTGTGACATCTAAAACATATTCGTTTTGGATTAAATCCGCTTTGTCGAGCATTGGACTAATTAGATCGTTTACCGTGATGATTTCTTCTAGGGAGATCACTTCTTCCTTATCAATCATGACACGTAGATAAAACGTTCCCATTTCTTTCTTGTAGGACACAGCAACATCGCTATAACCTAAAGCAAGAATTGGCGCCTTGATTAAGTCTAAAACACGTTCTTCAATACCCATTTCTAACCCCTTTTAATAAATTAAAGAGTGCCGCGTGGCACTCTTAACAACAAGAGTTACTCACCGAAGTGAGCAACATAATAATA
>CAMHJP010000039.1 GCA_946185585.1 uncultured Caryophanales bacterium | reverse complement strand
CTACGAACAAATGTTTCGTTTGGCCACCAATCTTTTTGTTTTTCTTCGTCAGTTTTAGCATCTGGATTAGCACTAACATCGACAGAGTAGTCTTTGTATTTTCTTGTACCATCCCAGAATCCTGTTCCAGCATCAAAGAGTTTTGGTTCAAGATATTCAAAACCAGTATTCGCAGCATCAGCACTAACGTCATATGGTGAAACAGCTGGAATAATGATGGCTAAAACAAGAAGGAGACCTAAAATCACTGCCGCGACAACGGAGGATTTATTTTTACGGAATCTTCTTAAACAATCTTTAAAGAATGTTGTTGGTTTGGTTTGGAACTTTTGTTCATGAATGGTCTCGTCAGTTGTGACAAGCTTAAAATCATCCTGAGTGATTTCTGGATCGCGGGCAGCTTCAGGAAGGTTATTTAAGATTTCGAAATCGTCTTGTTTCTTTTTCATTACGAGTTCTTTTCTCCCATTCTAATTCGTGGATCAATAAAGCCATAGGAAAGGTCGAGGATCACTCCCGCAAGTAATCCAACGATTGTAAAGATGGCCATATCAACCATTAATACGTTAAGGTCTCGATCAGCAGCGTTTCCTGCGGAAAGAGAAGTAATATAAAGATCACCGATACCATTGATGTTATAAATCTTTTCTAGAATCATTGATCCAGAGAAGATACCAATAAATTCGGCGAGAATTGATGGTAAAATTGGGACGAATGCGTTACGTAAAGCATGTCTCATAATGGCTTGACGTTTGGTTAAGCCTTTTGTTCTTGCTAATAGTAAGTATTCACTAGACATGACTTCACAAAGTTCCGCACGGACGAAACGAGTGTAACCACAAATTGAACCAAATGATAAGGACATGACTGGAATAATGTATCCTAAAGCTTTGACACCAGTTGATTTATCACTTGTTGGCCACTTGGTTGGTAGGCTTCCGTTATAGGCAAACCACCACAGTAAGAAAATAATGATAACGAATGATGGAATGGAAATAAGGACCATGACCGATGTTGAAATAGTATGGTCAATCCAGGTGTTTTTCTTTAAACCAGCAAGAATTCCTAAGCCAATTCCTAGTGGAACAGAGATGACAACAGCAATGATGTTAATCTTTAAGGAAACTGGTAAACGTTCCGCAATAATAGCAATCGCACTTGCTTCTGGTTCGATATGTGTTGAACGACCCCAGTCAAATTTGGTAACGATGTTACCTAACCATTCAAAGTATTGGTCAACGATTGGACGTTCATAATAATAGATTCTTTGGCTTGTTCCTGGACGATCATAATATGCTAAAAAGTCGCCTAGTTCTGGGTGAGGCGTATCAAACTTTAAAACATAGCCGTATTCCCATTGGGTTTCATAGAAGGAATAAATTTCGGCTGGTTTTGAGCTAGCAATTTTGGCCGGTCCAAGGGATTTAATGAGGAAAAATGTTAACGTTAAAATGATAAAAGTGGTCACAAACGCTAAGATGATACGTTTAATTGAGTACTTTAGCATCCTTTTTTACGTCCTTCCTATAAGTTGTATGAATTATAATAAATTATAAACATTATTGCAACTAAATAAAAAAGGCAATCAAATGATTGCCTTAGTTATTTTGTGTAATTGAATTAATTAGATATCAAAGATATCTTCACCTTCAGTCCAACCTTCACCCTTAATGTCTGGGTAGTAAAGTTCTTTTGGTTCGATATCAAATGATTTGGAAGTGATGCTATCATCAACATAAGTTGAACCACGCCAATCATAAGTCATGATCTGACGAGAGTTCATGTATCGGCAGTAGTCTTCGGTATAGTAGAAGTCTTCTGTACGGTTGATGTCAGCATAAACACCACTTGGAATACCAAGGTTATTACCTAAATCGAAGTCGATTAAGTTATCTTCCCAGTTAAGGGTGTATTTGGCCCAAGCGTTTCCGCTATTGTCTCCACGAGCATCCTTATAAGTGATGACTGGATCGGAAACACGGAGACATTCTTCAATACCAGCGGTTTCTTCACTGCTTGAAACAGTTTCAATTTGGTTTGTGAAAATTGCTGAACCACTAGAGAAAAGAAGATCAAGAACGTGAGCAACAGCGGCCCAACGGTCACCTTGTTCAACATAGGCTGTACAGTCAACTTTGATGTAGCGTTTTACTTCGTGATCAATATGGAACAAGAATGTTTCAAATTCATCAGTACAGTAAATAACCCATGTTCCGCTGGAGAATTCGACGTTTCCGCCTTCAACTTTCATTTTACCCCAGTAGGAATCGCTAATGTAGACATAAGCTTCTTCGGTAGAAATGACCATCGTCTCATAGTTTGTGGAACTATTTTGAACGACACCATCTTTCGTAATTGTCGAAATAGTGGATTCGCTAATGTTTAAGTAGCCTGGAATTTCGTAACTAGAAGCGGCTTGATGGTTCATGATTGTTTTGATGTTATCATGACCTTGATCGAAGCTATCTGCAAGTGTGACAGAGACATAAGATTGGCTCGAAAATCCACCGCAATTCGCGGTTATAATTGCAAAACCGCATTCTTTTGCAGTGAGTTTTCCGTTAGCGTCAACACTAACAGCACTTGGATTGCTAGATGTGTAAGAAATGGTAGGGATGTTAGCTAAATTTGGTTTAATAATTCGACCAAGTTGATAGGTTTCACCTTTAACCATGGAAACGTTAGCTTCCTTAATGTTAAAGGATGATAATTCGAGATTTTCAACTGGCGAATAAGAACCGGATTTTGTTGGATCTAAGTCTTTATGAGCATGTGCGTCACATGCACTAAAAGCTAGTAACATCGACATTGTCGCAACAATGAATGGAATTCTTTTTTTCATCATCTATAATCCTCCTTTCGTGTATGTAATTAATTCAATATTAATAAATTGGATCGGTTGAAGAACCACCAGCAATAATGGAGTTAAGTGTTTCTTGACCGCCATTAATCTTGAGTGAGTAGGTCACATCAAAGACCCATAGTTTCTTATAGAAGGTGTGTTTTAAGTGATCTGTTTCCTTGCTTGGATTTGGATCATCATCCCACTTAATGGCTTTACGAATACTTGCTTCGATATCAGCTTGTGCTTGTTGAGTGAGAGTAATCTTCTTTGTTGCTGGATCATAGCTAACACCTTCGTCAACACCGAAGTTTAATCCACCATAGACATAAAGTGAGACCGATTCGATGTTAAAGACAGCTGAATCACCAACATCGATAAATTCGCTGTTAAGAGTAATCGTGGAGTCACCACTGGTCTTCTTTAATGATGTGTATGGAGAAGTGTAAAGTTTCTTAATTGGTTTAACACGTTCACCTTGATTGACAACACCACCGTGGTCAGCAACTTCCCAAAGAGCATCGAAGGAATACTTTTCACCGTTATAAACAAGTGGATGTTTTTCATCAACGATACCTGTATCAGCACCCCAGTTCAGGGTGAATGTTGAGGAGTTATCTGATTTAAGAACTTCTAAGAAGTTAAGTGGGTTATAAGTGTTACCA
>CAMHJP010000038.1 GCA_946185585.1 uncultured Caryophanales bacterium | reverse complement strand
GTCAAAATTTTTTGGTTGATTCTTCGATCGCTGAAAAGATTGTCGAAAAGTTAGATGTAAATGAATCTGATAATGTTTTAGAAATTGGTGCTGGATTAGGATCACTTTCATATTTTCTGGCTCAAAAAAGTGGCAAAAAAACACTTATCGACATTGATGAAAAAATGTTGGGGTTTTTACAGGAAAAATACAAAAATATGCCAGATTTGCTTGTAAAAAGACAAAATATTTTGAAGGCAGATTTAGCGGAATACACCAAACTTATTGGTAATCTTCCTTACTATATAACATCCGGAATTATTGAACACATTTTACTTAACGCAACAAATGTAAAGAAAGTAGTTTTAATGTGCCAAAAAGAGGTTTATCCAAAACTAACAAAAACTAACATTAGTCCTCTATCAATAATGCTTAATTATGTCTCCACAATTTCTTTGCCAATGAATGTTTCTAGAAACGCGTTTGCTCCAGTTCCGCATGTTGATTCAGTTGTTTTTGAATTAAACATCAACGAAAACATAAAGAACCAAACTAACAAAGAAGTTTATAAATTGATGTGTAAATTGTTCTTACACCGACGCAAAAACATTCTTAATTGTCTTTCTACTGTTTGTAAAACAAAAGAAGAAGGAAAAGTTGTTTTAAATAAATGTGGATTGAATGAAAATCTTCGCCCTGAACAATTGAGAATCGAGGATTTTCAAAATTTATTTCAGGTATTGCAGTCACTTTAAGGACTCAATAAAATATTGCATATGTATATCAAAGCCTACGCTAAGATTAACGTTTATCTGGATGTATTAAAACGTAACGAAGATGGTTATCATGACCTCGACATGGTGATGCTTCCTTTGGAGCTTCACGATTCAATTGATTTTGAACATGTTCCATTTTTATCTGATTGCTATGTTACCTGTGATCATGTTGAATTACAGGAGACAAAATATAATTCCATCAATCTCACTCTTAAAGAGATGAAGGAAAGATACCAAATTGATAAGAATTTTTCAGTATTAGTTCATAAAGAAATTCCAATCAGTGCTGGGTTAGGCGGAGGAAGTTCTAACGCCGCTGCCACAATTAGAGCGCTTAATGAAATTTGTAAACTAAATATGCCTTTAGAGGATCAACTTGCAGTTGGTAAAAAGATTGGTGCAGATGTTCCTTTCTGCGTTATTAATAAACCAGCCCACGTTCAAGGTATTGGAGAAAAGATTGAACTGATTGATGTTAAGAAAAGATATTTTGTTTTACTTGTAAAACCAAGTCTTGGATTATCAACAAAGTTTGTCTTTGAAGAATCTGATAAAGACACTTATGAACATGGAAATGTTGAAGATGTTATCAAAGCGTTAAAAACTGGCGATGATAAGTTACTTGAACAATCAATGTTTAATGGATTAGAAAAAACATCTATTCGTTTAGTACCTGAAATTCAAGACGTGAAAAATCGTCTACGTATGGAAGGTTTTAATATGGTGCTAATGTCTGGTTCTGGAAGTTGTGTGTTCGCATTAACCGATGATCAAAGATTAGCTACACAGAAGTACCACAAGCTACTTAAGGAAGGATACGAAGTCTATTTAACAAGGACTTTAAAATTAAAATAAGATGCTTTATATCCGCTGTTATAACAAAAACGTTTATATTGATGACGAACTAGTTGGTTACATTTCCCCTGATGGAGACATGTTCGCACAAGGACACAAATTTGGTTCGCTTTCTCCAGATGGTGACATCTATATTCAAGGAGAATATATTGGATATATCGAAGACAATGATGAAATTATTGTTCATGGAGAACCAGCCGGATTTGTCTCTTCTCAAAACGACTTGTGTTTCAAATTAGCAGCCTTCATGAGAAGAGAAAATTATTAAGGTTTTGCAAAAAATATTTAGGAATTGCATGAAAAAAGGTCCTGACGAATCAGAGACCTTTTTAGTTTGTTTGTTGACTATTTCTTGTTACGAATAGCAGCTTGAGCAGCAGCTAAACGAGCAACTGGCACACGGAATGGTGAGCAGGAGACGTAGTCAAGACCAACTCTATGGTAGAAGTCGATGGAGTTTGGTTCACCACCAGTTTCACCACAGACACCAATGTGGAGGTCTTTTCTTGTTGAACGTCCAGCTTTGACAGACATATCAATAAGTTTTCCAACACCACGTTGATCGAGTGTCTTGAATGGATCTTCTTCTAAGATCTTAGCACCATAATAATCTGGTAAGAACTTAGCAGCGTCATCACGGCTAAATCCGAATGTCATTTGTGTTAAGTCGTTTGTACCAAAGGAGAAGAATTCGGCTTCTTGAGCGATTTCATCGGAGAGTAATGCTGCTCTCGGAATTTCGATCATTGTACCAACATGATACTTCATGTTAATTCCAGCTTCTTTAATAAGCTTATCGGCGGTGTCGCAGATAATCTTCTTAACGAACTTGAGTTCCTTAACTTCGAGTACGAGTGGTACCATGATTTCTGGTTCAACTTTGATACCTTTCTTAGTCACGTTAATCGCAGCTTTAATGATAGCTTCGGTTTGCATTTCACAGATTTCTGGATATGAAACAGCTAAACGGCAGCCACGGTGACCCATCATTGGGTTGAATTCGTGTAAGTATTCGATACGAGCTTTAACTTCTTCAACTGTACGACCAGTTGCTTTAGCAAGTTCTTCGATCTTATCTTCTTCTTGTGGAAGGAATTCGTGTAGAGGTGGATCGAGTAAACGGACATTGACGTTGAGTCCTTCCATGGTTTCATAGAGGGCTTCAAAGTCACTTTGTTGCATTGGTTCGAGTTCGGCTAATGCAGCTCTTCTTTCTTCGACAGTATCAGCAAGAATCATTTTTCTCATAGAGAAGATTCTGTCTTTATCGAAGAACATGTGTTCAGTACGGCATAAGCCAATACCTTCAGCACCGAATTCACGGGCTTGTTTGGCATCTCTTGGAGTGTCGGCGTTTGTACGAACTTTTAATGTACGTGCAGCGTCAACCCATTTCATGAGACGTCCGAAGTAACCAGAAGAGAGGTCTGGCATAACTTTCTTGATGGAACCAAGGTAGACTTTACCGGTGTTACCATCGAGAGATAATTCGTCTTTATCGGTGTAGACTTTACCATTAATGGTAATTGTACGAGCTTCTTCATCAATGAGAGCTTCTTTACAACCACAGACGCAGCATTTACCCATACCACGGGCAACGACGGCGGCGTGTGAAGTCATACCACCACGCATTGTGAGAATACCTTCAGCAGCGACCATACCAACAATGTCTTCTGGACTTGTTTCGGCACGAGCTAAGATAACTTTTTCTCCGTTAGCGTGACGTTTTTCAGCTTCTTCAGCAGTGAAGGCAATCTTACCTGTACCAGCGCCTGGGCCAGCAGCTAAACCTTGAGCGATTTCTTTAGCTTTTGCTAAATCGTCTTTATCAAAGTTTGGAAGAAGGAGTTTGTCGAATGACACTGGGTCAATACGTAAGACAGCTTCTTCTTCAGTGATTAAACCTTCATCAACGAGATCGCAAGCGATCTTAAGAGCAGCAGCAGGTG
>CAMHJP010000037.1 GCA_946185585.1 uncultured Caryophanales bacterium | reverse complement strand
TTCACAATTGGAACAAATGAAGTGTTCATAAAACTCTCCAATAAAGAAGTTAAAGCTGAATAAAAATATTAAGGATTTGCAGTAAAATCACCAGCAAATCCTTTTTATTTTACTTTTTTTAAAGCAAACAAAAAGAGTCGACATTTTTGATATCGACTCTTTCGTTATTTAATCAACTTTAACGTCTTTAATGTAGACATCTCGACCAGTCACAAGATAGGTTTTCTTGGAGTGACAATGCGGACACTCCTTACCATATTTCACCGTTTCGTAAGTTTGTTTACAATCCTCACAATAGGTGATGGCTTGGATGGTGATGTAATTGAGTTTACAGTTCTGCATGTGTTCTGTGCGTTTGATCGCCCAGTTGAAGGCATCGACAAAGTACTCTTTGACAACGCCAGAGACTTCGCCAATTTCCAAAGTTAGTTCTTTAACTTCGTGAACTTGTTTTTCTTTGGCGAGCTCTTCAATCTGTTTGATGACATGCATCACGATTCCAAGTTCGTGCATGATTAGTCTTGGATTTGAACGGAATTACCAGTATTTGGAGCAGTCTTCTTGGCTTCCTTATAATACTTGTTCCATTCACGACGTTTCTTTCTCATCATACGTGCTTCTTTAGAGCCAGAGTGGAAGAGAATCTTCACTTGACGTTTGGCAGCGTACTTTAATAAAGTACCAACCTTCTTTTCGGCACGTTTCATATCGGAGCACTTTGGATGATCTCTAACAAGATGAATGGCATCGAAATGACATTTTGTTGTACAAATACCACAACCAATACACTTGTTTGGATCAACATAAGCGGCACCACAGCTTAAGCAACGTCCGGTTTCAGTATGGACTTGTTCTTCAGTAAGCGTCTTATGGGCATCAACAAAGGAGTTCTTGTGGTCGATCTTTTCATCCATGCCTGCTTCTTGACGTCCAGCTTCATCATAACCTGGAAGTTTAATATCTTCTTTATTAAGTTGCTTGAAGTTACGACGGTTGAAGCCAACATCCATTGTGGCATTTGGACGGACGTGGCGAGCAAGAGCTTCAGCAGCTTGGTGACCACCAGCAATGGCGTTAATGACGAATTTTGGACCAGTGAAGACGTCTCCACCAACGAAGATGTCTGGATCAGCAGTTTGGAAGGTAACTTTATCCGCAATTGGATAACCATTCTTCCAGAATGTGACTTTGGTTCCTTTTAAGAGATCGCCCCAAACGATGGATTGACCAATGGCGAAGACAATCTTATCAGCCTTAACTTCGATTGTTTCGTTTTCATCGTATGATGGATTGAATTTACCTTCTTTGTCAAAGCAGGAAAGACATTTCTTAAAGACAATGGCTTCGACTTCTCCTTTGGAGTTAACTTTGACTTCTTTTGGTCCCCAACCATTATTGATGGAAACATTTTCAGCAAGGGCTTCTTCAATTTCTTCTTTACTAGCTGGCATGGTTTCTCTTGATTCAAGACAATACATACCAACGTTTTTGGCACCTAAACGGTGAGCAGTACGGACACAGTCAATGGCGACGTTACCACCACCAACGACAACAACATCACCTTTGAATGGGACTTGTTTATCTAAGGCGTCAGCTAAGTAAGAGACAGCAATGTCTGTTCCTTTGGCATCTTCGTTTGGAATGCCTGGCTTACGACCACCTTGGCAGCCGATCGCAACATAGAAGGCTTTATAGCCTTGTTTTTTAAGTTCTTCAATGGTGACGTCTTTACCGACTTCAACACCGCATTTAATTTCCGCACCTAACTCTCGAATAATATCAATTTCGGATTCGATAACATCTTTTTCCAGTTTCCAGGTTGGAATACCATAGGTCATCATACCACCTGGTTTTTCGTGTTTTTCAAACACGGTTGGTCTAAATCCACCTTCAGCTAAATAGTAGGCAGCACTTAAACCAGCTGGACCAGCACCGATAATCGCGATCTTTTCTTTAAATTCACCAACTAAGGATGGATAAACCTTTTCTGGAACATAACGTTCTTTGGATTTTCTTTCTTCCTCAGCAAGGAATTTCTTCACAGCATCAATGCTTACTGGAGCATCGATTTTACCTCTGGTACATGCTTCTTCACATTTCTTGTTACAAACACGACCACAGACTGCTGGGAATGGGTTTTGAGTTTTAATTAAAGCTAAAGCTTCACGATATCTTCCTTCATGAGCCATCTTGAGATAGCCTTGAACTGGAACGTGAGCTGGACAAGCAACTTTACATGGAGCAGTACCACTGTCCCAGGTATCGGTTGCACGAATTGTCGAACGATAGTTTTCGTCCCACGCGTATTTACCCCATTTGATTTTATCTGGTAAAACAGCGTGAGGATATTTTTGTTCACTGCCATCGGCTTTACAAAGTTTTTGACCAAGTTTAACAGCACCGGCTGGGCAGTTTTGGACACATTGACCACAAGCGACACATTTATCTTTAGTGACGTTAGCGGTATATGCGCTTCTTTCTAAGTATGGAGTATTAAATAAGAGGGCAGTTCTTAAAGCGTTACAAATCTTGACGTCACAGTTACAAATATCGAAGATCTTGTTTTCTCCATCAATATTTGTGATTTGGTGAACGAAACCGTTCTTTTCAGCAAGTTCAAAGATTTCTAAGGCTCTTTCTTTAGTAATGTAGTGGGCACGACCTGTTTCGACAGTGTAATCAGCCATGTCACCAAATTGGAGACACCAGTCATTAACATCGTCGATACAACCATCACCGAGCATAGCTCGAGAAGCACGACAGGAACAAATACCAGCAGAGATATGACCTTCATATTTCTTCATCCAGTGGGAAATATGTTCGATATCAAGACTTTCTTGTTCGTTTTCAATGGCTTTTTCAACTGGGATGACGTGCATACCAACACCGCCGCCACCTGGAGGAAGCATTTCGGTAATACCAGCAAGAGGAATGAAAGTCATTCTTTCGAACATGTTGGCGACAGCTGGGTTCTTCGCGATACGATCAACGCTACTATTGAGTAATTCAGCACTACCTGGAACAAAATAGGAAAGCATATATCGTTTCACTTTTGGTTTATCCTCAAGAGGATGATCCCAAGCATAGTTATCACCATAGTCATATTCGATGATACCAATAACAGACATCTCATCGATGAGCTTTTGAAGTTCGACTGGATTATACTCCGGATTCATTTTAAGAAGATCTTCAAAGACATAGTGTTTTCTTTGTTTCATCTTCAACAAAATGTCGATCATTGGCTCAGTGAGCATTTCTCTTAAGCCCCAGTATTCTGGGTCAGTTGTTTTCACACCAAAAAGTTTGTGTGGAACAACGTCAGTAATTTTCGCGGCTAATTTACAAAGCTTCTTTTCGTAAGAGTAGCCGGTTTCTCCATCATATTTGGAGATTACCTTTGTGTTTTTCTCTGGCATATTAGTCAGCCCTCCAAGAATTTAATTTCTTATGAAAGTAGTTTACTACTTCATTGATATTTTTTCCAGTCTTTGCGGAGATTTCAATAATTGTGGCGTTTGGATTACGCATCAAGATTGTTTTCTTACACTTTTCCATGTCAAAGTCAAAATAATCGATAGCGTCGATTTTATTGATTAAAACAAGGTCACATTTTTCAAAGACTAGTGGGTATTTTAAAGG
>CAMHJP010000036.1 GCA_946185585.1 uncultured Caryophanales bacterium | reverse complement strand
TTCAGCAATCTTTTCACGATATTTCTCAAGTTCTGGTTTATTCGCTAAGACCCAGTGTCCTGGAACAATTTCCACGAGTTCTGGTTTTTCGACGCTATAATCATGAACTTCTTGAGGTTTATAAACGATTCTTTGACGTTTCTTTTCAGAGATTGGATCTGGCTTTGGAATAGCAGACAATAATGCGTTAGTGTATGGGTGTAATGGATGTTTAAAGAGTTCATCCGATGTCGCTAGTTCAACAAGTTGACCAAAGTACATCACACCAATACGGTCACAGAAGTATTTAACGACTGATAAGTCGTGGGCAATAAACATAATGGTTAAGCCCATTTCTTCTTTTAAATCATTTAATAAATTAATGATTTGCGCACGAATCGAGACGTCAAGAGCAGAGATTGGTTCGTCACAGATTAAGAATTGTGGATTCATAATCAAAGCACGAGCAATACCAATACGTTGACGTTGTCCACCAGAGAATTCGTGTGGATAACGTGAGGCGTATTCTGGAATTAATCCAACACGTTCAAGAACATCCGCGACTTTCTTGGAGTTAGCGTATTTATTGTGTTCACCTTGAATACGAAGACCTTCTTGAATAATGTCTTCAACAGTCATACGTGGATCAAGAGAATCAACAGGATCTTGGAAAATCATCTGCATTTTGCTCATTAATTTACGGTCAACATGTTTGTTATCGTATTTAATTTGAGCAATCGCTTCTTTTTGTTCCTTACGTGTATTAGCAATGTGTTCGTGAATTTCTTTAATTTGTTGATCACGTTCAATCGCTAATTCTTTTTTCTTTGCTTCGTCTTTTTCTTCCTCTATTTTATTTGCGTATTCATGACGAAGTTCTTTAATCTTGTTATTACCTTTAATACGAGACCATTTGATCTCTTTATCGTTCCATCTTCGACCCGCACTAATACGGTATCCTTCAAAATAAATGGAACCACTGGTAATTTGGTAGAGTCGAATTAGTGAACGACCTGTTGTGGTTTTGCCACAACCGGATTCACCAACAAGACCAAAACATTCACCTTTTTTAATATCAAAGGAGACGTCGTGAACAGCTTTCGTTTTAAAAGCGTTACGTCCATGACCAAAGCTAAAATATTGTTTTAAGTGACGTACGGAAAGTTCGATCCCTTGATCGACGAGTTCAGGACGATAAGTAACTTGACGTTTAAGTTTCATTATTTCGCTCCTTTCTTCGCCGCTTTTAAAGAGTTTTCAATACGGGTCTTAACAATCTTTGGCATTTCCACCTTTGGTGCACGTGGATCTAAAAGCCATGTTGCAGCATAGTGAGTATCAGAAACCTTGAATAATGGAGGTTCCTTCTTAAAGTCAATCGCCATAGCGTATTTACTACGTAAAGCAAAGGCATCACCTTTTGGTGGATAAATCATATTTGGAGGTGTTCCTGGAATAGCTTCAAGTTTTTCCTTACTATCAATATCTGGAATGGAGGAAAGAAGAGCCCAAGTGTATGGGTGACGTGGATCATAGAAGATATCTTCTTCTAAACCATATTCAACAATCTTACCAGCATACATAACGGCGACACGGTCGGCCATGTTAGCAACAACGCCTAAGTCGTGGGTAATGAAAATACATGATAAGTTGCGTTCTTTTTTAAGACGGTTAATCAACTCAAGGATTTGAGCTTGAATAGTCACGTCAAGAGCTGTGGTTGGTTCGTCACAGATTAAGATATCTGGATCAGCAGTTAAGGCAATTGCGATAACGATACGTTGTCTCATACCACCAGAGAATTCAAATGGATATTGACGGAATCTCTTTTCTGGGTTTGGAATACCAACTTCAGCCATAATCTTTAAAGCACGAGCTTTGGCTTCAGATTTAGTAATCTTAATTGAAGAGATGTATTGACGTTTGCGTTCTTCAATCTTTTGTTTTTGTTCTTCTTTAGAACCATCAGCATCCATTTTGATCTTGGCAACATCGTCAAGATAGGAACGCTTGAGTTCATATTTATATTCTTTAACTTCTTTTTTCGCCTTTTTAGAAGCAACATTAAACTTCGCCTTATTCTCTTTGATAAGAGGTTTATATTTGGCTTTTAAGTCACCTCTTTCAGAGTTAGCGTTCTTCTTTGCTTCGGCGATTTTTTCGTCGTATTCTTGATGAACTTTAGCGACGTTTTCTTTGGTTGATTTATTTAATTCAGCCGCAAATTGCTGGATATTTTTGCGTTCTAGAGCAGTTTGAGCTTTCAGTTCAGCAAGTTTAGTTTTACGTTCAGCTTCACTTAAATTCTTATCATTTTTAATCGCGAATTCGCTGGCACCATTACCTTGCTTTAAGGTATAGAGTCTCGACTCTTTTTCGTTATGAGCATAGTTCTTTGCTTTAGCGATTTCTTTCTTCTTTTCGGCTTTTAAGAACTTCACTAGTTCTGGGCCTTTAGCTAGACCAGCACGGAGTTCAGTTTGGGCGTTACGATACGCCACAAGTTCATCAGCAACCTTTTCTTCATATAGACGCTTAATACGGCTGTTATTCACAAGCATCGCTTCTGTAATTTGTTTACCGATACGAACGAT
Source organism: uncultured Caryophanales bacterium (assembly GCA_946185585.1). Taxonomy (GTDB): domain Bacteria; phylum Bacillota_I; class Bacilli_A; order RFN20; family CAG-826; genus Fiminaster. The sequence goes on along the minus strand of CAMHJP010000036.1, from coordinate 1,931 downwards.
TGGGTTTAAAGATGATAATGGGTCTTGGAAAATCATTCCAATCTTATTACCACGGATACGATGGAATTCATCTTCACTAACTTTAGTGAGATCTTCACCTTGGTACATGATTGAACCACCAACGATACGACCGTTAGCAGCTAAAATACCCATGATTGTTTTGGATGTAACAGATTTTCCGGATCCGGATTCACCGACAATACAAAGGGTTTCACCCTTGTATAGGTCAAATGAAACACCACGAACAGCTTGAACATAACCATGATCGGTGGAGAAGTTGACACGTAAGTCTTTAACGGATAAAACAATTTCTTTTTGTTCCATTATTGGTCTTCTCCTTTCAAGCTTGGGTTAACAGCGTCACGTAAACCATTACCGAATAAGTTAAACGAAATCATCAGTAAGGCAATAATGACAGCTGGGAATATTAATAGATATGGATACTGTTTTAATTCTGGTTGGTTATTCGAAAGAATAACACCTAAAGAGTTTAAGTTCTTAAAGCCTAATCCTAAGTAGGAAATTGTGGCTTCAGAGAAGATGACACCTGGAATCATTAAAACAGCAGAGGTAATAATTGTGCCCATGGCGTTTGGTAAGATGTGTTTTGCAATTAAGCGGGCATTAGACGCACCAAGGGTACGAGAGGCAAGAACGTATTCTCGTCCTCTAAACCTGTAGAACTGCGTTCGCGTGGTTGCAGCTGTACCAATCCACCCGGTTAGACATAACGCTAAAGCAAAGCTAAAGAACGTTGATCCAAGGTGAATGATGACTAATGTCATTACAACAATCCATGGAATACCACTTAAGATATCAGTGAAACGTTCCATGATTAAGTCGACGTTACCGCCGAAGTAACCACAGATCGCGCCCCAGATTAATCCAAAGATAAAGCAGACAGCACTAGAAAGAATACCAAGCAATAAGGACCATCTTAATCCGTCAAAGACGTATTTAAGCATGTCTTTACCGTTCTTATCAGTTCCTAGAAGGAACTTTGGCATCTTTTCATAGCCATAATACTTATACATCGTGATATAACCATCGACTTCAAAACCGTATGGGTTAGAATCGCTTGGACCACTTGGATCGACATAAATGTCGTCAATTGTTAAGTCTTTAGCGAGTGGGCAACGTTCATCAAGAATCTTACAATCAAATGTTGATTGATCGACAACATATTTACCACCGCTATAGATGATATCAATATTGACACGGAGAAGTTTCACTCCCCATGGATTAGAAGCGGATTTTACAGCTTTAGACCATGCACGTAAATCGTTATAAGAAATACGAGTCATGTATTTGGTTCCGAGTTTAGCTTCATAGGTGTCATATGTAAAGCTAACAAAGTAAGCTTTAGACATGTACATTTGTCTCGAAGATTTATCCGAGATTAAGTAAGCGTAATTGAGTTTTGTTTTCGCGTCATCAAGGTAGTATGGTTCTCTTCCTGATGCTGTAGCATCAGTAAAGGAACAACCATTGTTAACTTTCTCGCCTTCGGTATAGTCACAAAGTTTTTCTCTGATAGCTTGATCACCGTCAACATCAAATACTAACGAACGAATCATACTGGATTGGTTTTGATGTTGCTTCTCGTTTTTGATGGTTAAAGCGAAATAATAACGGGTAAATTCAGTACGTGAAATACCAGCGTCAGCTAAGGCTGTTTCAACATCAACGGCGGATTCAGACATCGAAGAAATTTCTGAACCAATGGAGTGAACAACCTTTGGTTCAATAATTTGGTAATAAGTTTTAACTTCTTTATCGCCATCCATATCGATACTGACAAGATGGAGACCAACTTTAGCTAAAGTATAGTCACTTTCAATTGGTTGAGCCTTTTCATTTGGAAGAAGGTTAATCTTGTCAAAATCGTATGTATCAAACTTACTAATAGTGATTGTAGTTGTATTTAAATC
>CAMHJP010000035.1 GCA_946185585.1 uncultured Caryophanales bacterium | reverse complement strand
TTTTTTTGTTTGTTTTCTTGTTAGAAATCAACTTTTTCTAATTCTTTAGAAGAAATACGATACACAAAGAAATGTAGCACTCCAGAAATGACTAGAGCTACAGCTAGAACAATAAACTGGACACCTACACCACTCTTTGAGAGGAAGTTTAAATAACCTTCGCATCCAGGGATGTATGGGATAGCAATAGTAAAGACTGCTAAATATAAAACGAATCCGAGAATCATGAGTAATGTTGAAGCAACAATTGATTTACCATGGTGATAATAAATTGGGAAGAAGACAATATCAGCAATCGCATAACCAACAATAGCTATAGAAACAACTGACACAAATCCGTCTAATCCGATTCCAGGAATCTTCGGTCCATCAGCTGGCATATCTTTAGCAAATTGAAGCGCTAAAGGAAATAGTAAACACTGGATAGCGATAAATGCCACTTGGAGAATAAGAACGGTAATCATTCTTGCTAAAACAATATCTTTCTTACGAACAGGTAAAAGGGTTGAAAAAAGTAAATCATTACTTTGTTGACCTTTGTTTGCACCTAAGAAAAGAATTGGATAACAAGTTAAAACATAAATAAAACCAATGGCTAATGGATAGCCAGGAATCAAAACCATGAGTGGAAAGAAAATAACAAATAGATAGCAAATTGGGTGCATTGCTAACTTGAATTCTTTATAAAGTAAAGCTTTCATTGCTCTTGCTCCTTTCTAAATAAACCATGATTTGTTCGAGGTCTGGCTCAACCGGTTTGATACCTGCTTTTTCAAAAACAGCTTTCTTATTTATATCAATTAGACCTTCAATATGATCTTCGAGTTCTTTACAAGCGATGTATTCACTCTCAAGTTTTTTGTTCTTTGTTTTGTCTTTGACAAAGAGATATGATTTAACGAATTCTTTCTTTGTTCCAGTATAGACAATCGAACCATCGTGGATGTATGTAATACCCGAAGCACATTTATCCAAATCACTTGTGATGTGTGTCGAGAATAAAATAGCACGATCTCCGTTTTTAACAATTTCACGGAAGATATCTAAAACTTCGTCTCTTGAAACAGGATCCAATCCGGAGGTTGGTTCATCAAGAATGAGTAATTCTGCATTGTGAGACAACGCAACAGCAACTGAATATTTAACTTTCATACCACTGCTCAGTTCTTCTAACTTCTTATCTAAATTTAAATCAAAAAGTTTAGAGACTTCTTCAAATTTCTTTTCATCGAAGTTTTTATAGAACTTCTTGGTGACATTCATAATCTGGCGAATAGTTTTGTTTGGATAATAATTTAGTTCACTTAAAGCAAACCCGATTCGTTGTTTATTTTCGAGTTCATTCTCTGTCATATCTTTACCAAAAGCAGTAATCTTTCCGTTTTGATAATGAATGAGGTTCATAATGCTTTTTAATGTCGTAGTTTTGCCAGCACCATTACGGCCAATAAAACCCATGATTTGTCCAGGTTTCACCGCAAAACTTACATTTTTTAGTGAAAATGAAGGATAGTCTTTATCTAAATGTTCAACCTTTAAAATGTCTTCCATCTTATTTTTCCCCCATTAAAGAATAGAACAAATCTGCTTTAAGTAAAGCAATTCCTCTATCTTTATCACCCATCACCATTAAAGTTTCGCCTTCTTTGATGTCGAACATCTTTCGAGCTTCACTTGGAATGGTAATTTGACCTTTTGGTCCGACTTTGACACTGACAATAAATCGATCTTTATCTTGTTTTTCCATAGTCTTACCTTTCTTACTTTTCTTACATTATTATAATCTTTAATATTTTATATTCAAACAAAATAAAAGGACTGACACATTCTTATCAGTCCAATTAATCATTTGGGTGACCTGTACGGGATTCGAACCCATGAATGTATGCGTGAAAGGCATATGAGTTAAGCCACTTCTCCAACAGGCCAAATTTGGCGCCCACTTACGGGTTCGAACCGCAGACCGATCGGTTAACAGCCGATAGCTCTACCGCTGAGCTAAGTGGGCAGCGCGTAATATCTTATCACAGTCGTTATTTAAATAACAACACTAAATTATTATTTTAATTTACTTTCAATTGCGTCGAGTAAATCTTTGACTGTAACGAGTTTGGACATATCGATGTCATCAAAGGCAACTCCATACTTTTCTTCGAGTTCAAGGAGTGTTTCAACAACATCAAGGCTATCTAAGCCTAAATCACGAATAGCAACGCTTTCATCAACGCTTTCACGATGGGAAAGTTCGGCTAAACGAGCTTTAATTTCTTCACGATGTGACATAATTTGTACCTCGGTATGTATTGTATCATAAATACAAAATAGAAAAAGAGAATTGTTTCACCTATGGTGATGAACCTTTCGTAAAACAATTCTCATCATTATTGCTTAATTACCACCGGCAGGTGCAGCAGCAGCTGGCGCAGCTTGTTGAGCTTCAGCGTATTCAGCTTGGGTAGTGGCAACTTCAGCCATACGATTTCCGATGGCAGAACTTGTACGGCCAAATGAATTGACCAAGATACCGAATACAACACCGAATAACGCAATTGCTAAGACAATACCTAAGAGTTGTCCTTTAATTTCAGACATAGTTTTTTCCTCCTTTCAGTTGTAGTATCCAATCACGACACTGCGCACCACTGCGATTTCCATTGGTTTACTGGCAAAAAACACAGGCTGATACGTTTTGGATATTTTGTATTCAAAAACTGCTCCAAAAAGTGGTGTCTCATCACCGATAGCCTCTATAGAGGCGCCGGCTTCGTTCTGGACAAGGGCGATAACATCTTCATTAATCGAACCTTTCGTTGAGATGATATTCCCTGCTGTCACAGAAACCGCATCGAGATTGGAATGTATGATTTGAACCGACATTAAATCGGTTGCAAAAACAAATAATTGAACGATGAATAGCATCGATAAAATAAACGCAACTTTATAAGACATTAACCATTTCCTCCATCACTGTAATAATTCCAAATGTCACCATCACAATTAGGATGGAACTACCGACTAAAGGAAACGTGGACATTGATGCTAATGAGTTACGTTTCTTATTAATTTCTTTTTCATAAGCGAGATCGCTAATCTTACCAAAAATTAAGTCAAATTGAGATAGATGGGATGGGTTAGATCCATCATCAATCATTTGATAGATAGAGATCATCATTTCTTCGATAATTAAATCGTTAAACTTTCGACCAAATCGAATAAATGGATTAATTGTCTTATCTTGATCGATGTCACGAATTAAATCTGAAAGATACAATGCTAATTGTTTATCAGCAAAAGCTTGAATCTCTTTTAACGCTGTATAAACAGAATAGCCATTATGTAGATAAATTTTGAAAAAGGTAAACAAAGAGACAAAGTCTTGTTTGGCAAGATCGTTTTGTTCTTTTTCTAATTTTGAATAACGTGAAAAATAGAACAAGTTAAACAAAACAACAAAGACCAATCCAACACCTAAATAAATGTAAGAATTGAGAAAGTAGAAGGCAACTACACCTAGAGCAATCAAAACTAAGCTAAAAGCTAATGCAGTTGTGAGCTCTTTTTTTATAGATAAGCCGAGATTTGCTATTCTTTCTTTGAGTTTTTTCATACTTGATCCTCCTTCACGATAATTGAGGAATAACGAACAATGAAAAGGTGAATTGAGAAGAGCACAACGAGAAAAAACATTGCTAAAAAGAAAAGAAAAATCGCCGATTTTGACATCGTTATATAAAACGAACTGATTGAAAAGCGAATGAAGATTAGTACAGATACCGCCATCACCCATAGAAGTATAAATTGACCCAAATAGCGGTTCGATTCTGCTAAGGAGTCGCTGATACTCTTCTCAATTCTTGTTGATTCGCTAATCAGTTCGTCAGACATACTTAAAATATTTCCTCCTTGATCTTGGTATAAACCAAGGACGTTTATAAACATTTTGAATACAGCTAAGTTAAAGAACTCTCTTAAATAAGCAATACGGTCACTAACATTTAAGTTCTCTATCTCAGGTGTAATCTCATTTAATTCTTTATCTTCAAACCGTATACCGCTTTGATAAGCATCTTCTAAAGATTCTTTAACAGACATGGAAATAATGAAGGCATTAATAAAGTGATAACAAGCATGACAACGTCGAACTAATCGATCTTTTTTTATTAAATATTTTCGCCCAATTAAAAAATAATAAACGTTAAAGAGTAAAACAATTCCGATTGGGAGATAAATAGTCGGACTAGTAAAATAGCTCACAACAGCAAGCGCAATAGTTATTAATACATAAAAGACATCTCTTATCATAAATTCTCCTAACAATGAAATTTTTCAACTAAAACTTTGTTTTCAACTTCTCCAATTGCTTCAATATAACGATGGACATTTCCATCTTTTGTAATATCTCTACGTACAAAGACATAAACGGGGATATGAGAAAGTAAATCGCCCATAATGTCATCATACGACTCTCTTGTATCAGCCATTTCAATCATTCGAACAAGGCGATGAGGCATAGACATTAATGATTTAGCATGCATCGTTGTAATAATTGGATGCCCGGTCATTACACTTGTTAGAACATCGTTCATCTCTTTTCCACGACTTTCCGCGACAACGAGCCAATCTGGATTTGATCTTAAAGCCTGGCGAATTAGGTCATTTATTGAGGAATTGA
>CAMHJP010000034.1 GCA_946185585.1 uncultured Caryophanales bacterium | reverse complement strand
TCTTTTAATTCATTTTTTTCTTCTTTAGAAAGAGCTTCTGAGTTGAGCCATTCTAAATATTTTTGTTCGATTTTCTTTTCCATAATTTAACCCTGCTACTATTTTATTCTAATATGTTAAAATTCTAAATATGAAAAAGAAAACACTAGAAAGAGTTCGCCACTTTACAACTGACCGCGATTGGGATCAGTACCATACACCTGCTAATTTAGCCAAAACAATTATTATTGAAGCTGGTGAATTATTAGAATGTTTCCAATGGAACGACGACTATAATATTGAAAAAGTTAAAGAAGAATTAGCTGATGTGATCGTTAATTGCCAGAACCTTGCGGATAAACTTGGATTAGATGTTGATGATATCGTCAATGCCAAAATGGAACAAAACGAGAAAAAGTATCCAGTCGAAAAATCGAAGGGACGAGCTAAAAAATATAACGAATTATGATATAGTTACTTTGTAACTAAGGAAAAAGTTAGGAGTTTGGCACCCCTAATTTTTTTATTTTCATTAACATAATATTTGGCAAACACAAAAGTACCATAAAAACACAATAATTTAAGTAATTTCTATACAGTGTATAACTTTTGAGCAGTTTATTCTTATTATAGGCACCATATTTTTATATAATAACGACACCACTTAATTAATATATTAATGGTCCCTGACAAATTGAAAACTTAAACTAAGGTTTTTCTATCACTATTTTCAAATTCTCGCTGGGAGGTATGAGTTATGTTGAAAATTAGAAAGAGAGACGAGTCTTTAGAAGACTTCGATCTGAAAAAAATTGAGAACGCAATTGAACGTGCGTTCATGGCCGAGCACAAGTTTTATAATAGCGATATTATTGAGATGCTCGCCCTCAGAGTGACTGCAGATTTTAATAAGAAAGTCGCTAACGAAATCATTGCTATTGAAGACATTCAAGATTCCGTTGAAGTTGTTTTAATTCAAGCCGGATATATTGATGTTGCTCGTAGTTATATGATTTATCGTAAACAACACGAGAACTTACGACAAATTAAGTCAACAAGTTTAGACTACAAAAACGTCATCAATAATTATTTAAAGATTAATGACTGGCGCGTGAAAGAAAACTCAACTGTTACTTATTCTGTCGGTGGTCTTATTCTTTCCAACAGTGGTGCTGTTACAGCTAACTATTGGTTAAGTGAAATTTACGACAAGGAAATTGCTGATGCACACCGTAATGCGGATATTCACATCCACGATTTAAGTATGCTCACTGGTTACTGCGCTGGATGGAGTTTAAAACAACTCATTCAAGAAGGTTTAGGCGGAGTTCCTGGAAAGATTACATCTGCTCCAGCAAACCACTTATCAACTCTTTGTAACCAAATGGTTAACTTCCTTGGAATTATGCAAAATGAATGGGCTGGTGCTCAAGCCTTCTCCTCATTTGATACTTATCTTGCACCATTTGTTAAGAAAGATCATTTGACCTATAAAGAAGTCAAACAATGCATTCAATCATTCATTTATGGTGTTAATACACCATCCCGTTGGGGTACACAAGCTCCATTCACAAACGTTACATTAGACTGGGTCGTACCAAACGATATGGCAGAACTCAACTGTATCGTCGGTGGAAAAGAAATGGATTTCAAGTACAAAGATTGTGTTGAAGAAATGGCGATGGTTAACAAAGCCTTCATCGAAATTATGATCGAAGGTGATGCTAACGGACGTGGTTTCCAATACCCAATTCCAACTTACTCCATTACTAAAACATTTGACTGGTCTGAAACTGAAAATAACAAACTCTTGTTCGAAATGACAGCGAAGTACGGAACTCCATACTTCTCTAACTACATCAATTCCGATATGGAACCAAGCGATGTTCGTTCAATGTGCTGCCGTTTACGTCTTGACTTACGTGAATTACGTAAGAAATCAGGCGGATTCTTCGGATCTGGTGAATCAACAGGTTCTGTCGGTGTTGTTACAATCAACATGCCAAGACTTGCTTATTTATCCACCGATGAACAAGACTTCTACAATCGTTTAGACCGCATTATGGATATCTCCGCCCGTTCCTTAAAGGTGAAACGTAACACAATTACCACCTTACTCGAAGCTGGACTTTATCCATACACCAAACGTTATTTAGGCACCTTCAATAACCACTTCTCCACAATTGGTTTAGTTGGTATGAACGAAGCTTGCTTAAATGCTCGCTGGATCAAGAAAGATTTAACCCACCCAGAAGCAATTCAATTCACTAAGGATGTGTTAAATCACATGAGAAACAAACTTTCTGATTATCAAGAACTCTATGGAGATCTTTATAACCTCGAAGCTACACCAGCCGAATCAACCGCTTATCGTTTAGCAAAACACGATAAGGCTAAATATCCAGATATCATTACTGCATCTGAAGAAGGTAAGACTCCATATTACACCAACTCTTCACACTTACCAGTTGGTTTTACAGACGATATCTTCCGTGCTCTTGATATCCAAGATGGATTACAAACCCTTTACACATCTGGTACCGTTTTCCATGCCTTCTTAGGACAAAAATTACCTTCATGGAAATCTTGTATGAATCTTGTTCGTAAGATTGCTGAAAACTATCACATTCCATACTACACAATGTCTCCAACTTACTCTGTTTGTAAGGAACACGGATACATTAGCGGTGAAGAATATACATGTCCAAAATGTGGTGCCAAGACCGAAGTCTATTCCCGTATTACTGGTTACTACCGTCCAATTCAAAACTGGAACGATGGTAAGAGTGAGGAATTCAAGAACCGTAAAGTCTACCATCCAGAAACTTCTGTGCTTCACCCACACGTTGAACACACCGAAGAAGAATGTAAATGTGAAAATCAACCACAAAACCTCAATAAAACCTTATTATTTGCGACAAAAACATGTCCAAATTGTAAGATGGCTAAGATGCTTTTAGACAAAGCTGGAATCGCTTATGAAGTTGTTGATGCTGAAGAAAACGTTGATCTAACCAAACAATACGGCGTGAAGAAAGCTCCAACACTCATTGTTCCAATGGCTGATGGCTTAAAAGTCTACGAAAACGCCTCTAACATTAAAGGTTATATTGAAAGCGTAAAATAAGCTTATGTTTGACGCCATTGTTGTCGGCGGTGGCCCAGCTGGGATGACCGCTGCATTATATCTCCTACGAACAAACAAGACTGTTTTAATTCTGGAAAAAGAAAATTTTGGTGGGCAAATTGCTAATTCACCAAGACTGGAAAATTTTCCATCAATTAAAGAGATCTCTGGGTTAGATTTTTCTGACAACCTGTTTGCTCAAATTACTGATTTAGGCGCCAACTTTGAACTTGAAGATGTCTTAAAAATCGAAAAGGTTGGAGACATCTTCAAAGTTCACACCAACTACAATTCATATGAATCAAAAGTAGTTATCATTGCAAATGGCGTGAAACACCGTTTAATGAATCTTCCAAAAGAACAAGAACTCATTGGTAACGGTATTTCCTTCTGTGCTGTTTGCGATGGCCCAATGTATAAGGGAAAAGAGGTTTACCTCATTGGAGATGCTAATACAGCTCTCCAATATGCCTTAACTTTAGCCAACTACTGCACTAAAGTGCACGTGTTCACATTGTTTGACAAATTCTTCGCTGATGCGATTCTTGTTGATCGCTTAAAAGCTAAAGAAAATATCGAAGTCACACATAATATGAACCTAGTGGAGTATCTTGGCGAAAGTTCACTTGAAGGTCTTGTGTTTGAAGACACAAAAACCAAACTCCGTCGCGAATTTAAAACCGATAATGTCTTTGTTTGCATTGGTCAAATCCCAAGTAACGAGAATTTCTCTAATCTAGTTGATTTAGAAAAAGGTTACATCGTTACAGATGAAAACATGGAAACAAAAACAAAAGGTTTGTTCGCTGTTGGAGACACAAGAAAGAAAACAATCCGTCAATGTGTGACGGCTTGTAACGATGGTGCTATTGCTGCTCTTGCGGCAGTTAAGTACCTTGATTAATAACCTCTAAGATAGACCTCGGATACATAATTCTCGAGGTCTTTTTTATACAAAAGTGCAATGTCTTCATCAACTTGATGGAGACCTTTTTGAATGACACCTTCTCGATCAACAAACTTCTGGAGATAAAGCTTTTTAGCTCCTTTAACTAGTTCACCAATTCCTTTAATATCACTAAAATCATGGAATTCTTTAACAAGAGTTGTTCTAAATTCATAGCGAATTCCGGAATTTTTTATTATATCGATTGATTGTTTAATCTTTTCTAAATCAACAAACTTGCATCCAGCAGTTAAAGCATATTTTTCTTTAGAATTTTTAATATCCATTGCCACATAGTCGATTAACTTCTCATCAATTAAGTGTTTTAAAAGTTCTGGATTTGTTCCGTTAGTATCAAGTTTAATTTGGAACCCAAGTTCTTTGATTTGTCGAATTTTATCTTCTAAATCAGGCATTAATGTTGGCTCTCCGCCAGTCACAACAACAGCATCTAAAAGACCTTTTCTACTTTCTAAGTAAGCGAGGATGTCTTTAAAAGGAATTTCTACTGACGAATTTAAAACTGAATCTCCGTTATGACAAAATGGACAACGGAAGTTACATTTTGGAGCAAAAATAACTGCGGAGACATAATCTTCGTAGTCAAGCATTGACATTTTGTCTAA
>CAMHJP010000033.1 GCA_946185585.1 uncultured Caryophanales bacterium | reverse complement strand
TCTTTGACATAGTCAACAAGGTATCCGTTAGAAACCATGACTTCTGTGGATTTGTTGAATGGAAGACCCATAATGTAACCCTTACGAGAAACACTATCATAACGAATTGTTTCATTTTCGACGGTGTATTGTGGGTAGAAGTCACTCATTAAATCGGTATTATGTTTTGCGTTATATTCCTGAATATATTTATCAAGAGGAATCATAATACCTTTGTGGCAGTACTCAGCAAAGTGATCTGGATAACCATTTGCGAAGTGTGGGAATGTACGTCCGTCAATGGAGTTAGAAATATTTGTTTCTAACTTGTTGTAGTTGTTTTGAGAAGTGTGGGTAATATGAACTGAACCAGCTTTATCTTCGTTATATTTATTAACGACTTTTTCGATTTCACCAGTATAGTCCTTACCGAAACCAGTCCACATTTGAAGTTCAACTTGGGAACCGGTTTTGCCGCTCTTACCACAGGCTGCTGCAACAACAGCAACGCCTAAGACGGAAGCAGCTGAGAGGATTTTTGAAATTTTCTTCATAATCTAGAAACCTTTCCTTACCTTTTTAACCCTTAATTCCGCTACGAGATACACCTTTCATGATGTACTTACGGAAAATAAGGAAGAAGACGAATAATGGGAAGGTAACAACCATTGATCCGGCAATCTTAATTGCGTCGAGACCATTAGCAATGTCAGAGTTGAACAAGGACATTAAACCATTGGAGACGAGTTGCATGTTGTAGCTCTTGTCGTATTTCCAACCACCGTTTGCAACAAGTAGTGGCCAGACGTATGAGTTCCAAGCACCCATCAAGGACAAGATGATAATAGTAACGATTGTTGGCATGGCAATTGGGACCATTACCTTAACAAGGTAGCCAACATCGCCGACACCGTCGACTTTCGCCGCGAGGTAAAGTTCGTTCGGAATTTGTTGGAATGTTTGTCTTAAATAGAAGATATAGAAGACAGACACGCCGTGAACGAAGATCAACGCCGAGAATGTAAATTCCCAATCAAGTGATTTAGTGGTCTTATAGTTTGTAAGAACCATCAATTCACCTGGAATCATCATCGTAGCGAGGAGCAGTGTAAATAATACGTTTTTGCCTTTGAACTCAAGACGGGCAAACGCGAAGGCTGCTAGAACAGCAGTGACCACTGTTACGGCTGTTGAACCAACAGCAGTAATAAGTGTGTTCAAGTAATACTGGGCAAAGCTCGGTCGTGCTTCTGTCGCACCAGTAATTCTGTTCACGATTTGTCCTGAGAAAATGGCTTCAAAGTTTGAGAACGACCATTTATTGAAACCAATCAGTTCAAAGTTCGCTGTCTTAGTGAACTCGTCGAAGCTCTTGGCATCAGTTAATGAACCAATAAGCATAAAGACGAATGGAAGAAGCATAAACAAGGCAAAAAGTGTAACGAATGTGTAAAGAAGTATTGATACAATAATCTTCTTTGCTTTATAGCGTCTTAAGGCGCCTTCATCAGCAAAATATAAATCAGCCATAATTTACCTCCTTCCTTAATAGTGCACTCTCTTTTTGCTTACAGCAAATTGAATGACAGTGATAAATAAGATAATTGCTAAGAGGACTAAAGAGCCCGCGGCAGCAATACCTGGTTTAGATAAGTTACCGGAGGATGGATCCATTTGTTTGTAAATCCAACCAACGACTGGCATCCAGTCATAACCTTCGGTACCACCAAAGTAGAATCCACTACCATTGATGTTGGTATAAACAGACATGACGCCTGAATACATCTTGAACGCGCCGATAAACGACGTAATGGTAATGTATAAGATTTGTGGAGAGAGTAACGGTAAAGTAATTCTTCTCCAAATTGTAAAGCCACTTGATCCATCGATCTTCGCGGCATCTGTATATTGCTTATCAATCGTTGCTAAACCTGCCATAAAGACAAGAATCTTAAAGGCAATACCACTCCAAACAGAGTTTGTAACGATAACAATCGCTTGGTTGAACTTGCTTGCTGGTGGCAAGACTGCTTTAAGTTCATCGCCAACCCAATATTCATACGCACTTGGGTTTAAGAAGTTAACTGGTTTTCCACCTAAACCAGTGATAATCACGTTAATGATACCACCTGGTGTATGGGAGAATAACATGTTAAAGACTAAACCTAACGCAATAGCGTTAGTAACGTATGGAAGGAAGAAGATTGTTTGGTATAAACCCTTTAAGGCTTTGATGTTATTTAAGAACGAAGCAATAACTAAAGAGACGATAATTGTTAAAGGAACTTCAACAACAACGAGAATCGCTGTGTTTGCAATCGTTGCTGGGAAGTGCGCATCTTGGAACAGATACACAAAGTTGTTAAACCCGAACGATGGCATGCGACGATACATATCGCAAACATCTGGATGGAATAGGTTCCAGTTAACACATGGTTCTTCTAGCGATTTAAAGAAACTACCAAGAGCAAAGCTGCCAGCACCTTCAACGAATTCGAAATCGTTGATGAAGGCCATGAAGAAAGCGTTGATGATTGGATAGAACATAAACAGCACTAAGAAGATTAATGCTGGAATAAGAACGATCCAAGCAACAGCCCACTGTGGCAAGCTAATACGACGACGTTTTCCAATGACTTTTTTATCACGAATATCATCGTAATTCACAGCTGGTAATTTAATTGCTTTTTCAGCCATCTAATTTCTCCTTTCTTTTTTCGTAAGATAAATAGTTGAAAATTATTTAATTCTGTCTCCTTCTTCTTCAAAGACGTAGAAACGTTTTGGATTGAATTGGAGTTTTTCTTTTCCAAGGATTTCATCGCGAAGTTCGCTTGGAATGATAACTTTCAAGTGGTTTTCTGGTTGATCGTCGACATGGCCAACTACGTTGATATCACGTCCGATGTTTTCCACTTGTTTAACAGTGACTGGAATTAAGCCACCCTTCTTAACAAATGTGAAAGCTTCTGGACGGACAGCAATTTTGACCTTTCTGTCAACTTTTCCATAAACCTTATCTGTATCGAAAACTTTACCGTTAAGGAGAAGTTTTCCACCTTTGATTTCTCCATCAAAGACGTTAATTGCTGGAGAACCAAGGAATTTTGCTACGAACAAGTTTGCAGGTTCTTCATAAACCCTTTGTGGTTCGTCGATTTGTTGCACAACACCAAGTTTCATAACAACAATGACATCAGAGATAGACATTGCTTCTTCTTGGTCGTGTGTAACGAACACAGTTGTAATACCAGTTTCACGTTGAATACGTTTAATTTCTTCACGAGTTTGAAGTCTTAAACGAGCATCAAGGTTGGAAAGTGGTTCGTCAAGTAAGAGAACTTTTGGAGTCTTAGCAAGAGCACGTGCAATAGCAACACGTTGTTGTTGACCACCAGAGAGTTCTTTTGGCTTACGATCGAGATATTGATCGATGTCGACGATTTTAGCCATTTCGAATGCAATTGCATCTTTATCAGCTTTTGATAATCTTGTTTTGGCTTTTTCTTTAGCAGCTTCAGGATCTTTTTCCTTGAGTTCTTGGAAAGCGACCTTCGCTTTTTCAAGATTAACAAGTGCTTCATCAAGACACTTATGAGCACTTTCTAAATGTTTTTCGAGATTTGGAATGCGCTCTGTAGAAGATTTAATGACTGCTTCAGCGTGTTTGATTGCATCTTCGCATTCTTCTGCTAAAACAGCGTCTTCATGTTGTTCCGCTTTTTCTTTTTTCGCTTTTGCTTTGACGATAGCGGCTTCGGCTTTTTTAATTGCCTTCTTGCATTCATCGATGTCGTGTTCAGTTGTCTTAATGTCGTGTTTAGCATCCACTACAGCGTTTTGTTCTTCGCCAAATGGACCAGCAAAACGGACATTGTCGAGAGGGAATTGGATGTTTTGTCTCACAGAAAGATGTGGATAAAGAGCATAGTTTTGGAAGACTAAGCCAATACCACGGTTTTCTGGAGGTAAGTTAGTAACATCCGTATCACCGAACCAAATATGACCATCTGTTGGTTTGTGTAAACCAGCGATCATATAAAGCGTTGTTGATTTACCACAACCAGATGGACCTAAAAGCCCGACGAGTTTTCCGTCAGGTATCGTAAAGTTCATATGATTTACAGCAGTTGTCTCAACACCTTTTCGACCGATGAAGGTTTTCGTTAGATTTTCAATTCTAACTTCCATATTGTACCTCCTATGGTATTAATCGTAGCTGTAACTACACGTAAATAATAACATAGTTATTTCTTAAGGTTAAACAGAAGATAAAAACAGAATTATTTCTTGAAATAAAAATACTGGGGTTTTGCAAGAAAAAAACCAGCAATTGCTGGCTATTTTTCCTTTTTCGAAGTGCTTCGTTTTTTATCGATTTTTTTCTTTAAATCTTCGTCGACAATCTTAGATCCAACCTGAATAATATTAGCGTTTTCTGGCTCGTAAGAATTAAGCTTTTCGAGTTTTGTGTTAACTCGATTTTGCTTTCTTTCTTCTTCGGTTGCGTTATCAAAATAGACCGAAGTTTTTTCATCAATCACGAGTGTCATGGCGGCAAAGTCATGAGGTGATCGACGCTCTTTATTTGTTAGCATTACAATCAAGATAATAACTGCTCCGATACCAAGAGTGGCGATTGAAGTTAATCCAAATCCAACAATGAATAAGGAGAACGAAATTTCTAATAGGAAAATTAATTGACGGAACAAGATTTGTCTCTTCTTGGCTCGATAACCAAGTTTAGAAATAACGGCAATGCCAAGTGTCTTCTTACCAAGTGTCGCTCCATCTTTAAATAACATAGGAATTAAGATATATAAACCCCCAACGACAAATAAATACGTTGGAATGTAGCACCAAAGTTGAATCGCTCGAACGCTTCCTTGTAAAGATTGCATATAGTCGGTGTAATAGAATTCTTTTGTCGCATCATAGAGGCGTTTATTAATATCATTAATCGCCTCGTCTTT
>CAMHJP010000032.1 GCA_946185585.1 uncultured Caryophanales bacterium | reverse complement strand
GCAGATATGTCATCTGTTTCGTTCCACAAAACCGGCGGATCTCTCACACAGTCTTCTGTTCTTCTTATGAAGACAAGAATGATTGAACGTGCAAAAATCCAAAAAATGGTGAATGTTTTAAACACAACATCACCTTCCACAATTTTGTTAGCATCTCTAGATGCGGCTCGTCATTATGTCGCAACAAAAGGTCGTGAAAATATGAAAAGAGTTCACGAGATTTCTCGATATGCTCGTGAACAAATTGCCAAAATTAAAGGATTTGTGCCTTGCAATAAAGACCATTTCTTAAAACACGGTTGTTTCGATTATGATGACACAAAACTTGTTTTGAAATTAGAGCACTTAGATATTAATGGCTTTGAACTTTATCACATTCTAAAAGAGGAATATAACATTCAAGTTGAGCTTGCCGAAACATATGTTGTGATGGGCATTTTAGCCATCGGTTCAAACAAGCAACAACTCACAAGATTTATCAAAGCTTTAAAAGATGTTTCAAAGAAACATTATAATAAGAAATACGAGTATGAAAGACACGCATTTGGCGTGGATTTTCCATTCCAACTCACTTCTCCAGAAGTTGCCTTTAATGCTCCTGGAAAACGCGTTCCATTAGATGAAGTTGAAAACTTAGTTTCCAAGGAATCAATTATGATTTATCCACCAGGAATTCCACTAATTGTTCCTGGAGAAGTTTTTACAAAAGAACTTATTACCCGTATTAAAGAATATCAAAAACTTGGAGTCACAATTTTGTCCGACTATGGAGCAAAATTTGTTAATGTAATCGACTTCAAAGAATGGAGAAATTTCCATCAATACAGCCATCGACTTAAAGACTATATTGAGAAGAGATTAACAACTCCTCGTGGTGATAACTATGCAATGCCGTTTGAAGGTGATAAACATAGTGGAACAATTGTTCTTCTTCCATATCGTAAAGACACATGGAGAAATAATGCTAAACCAGCCCAAGAAAACTTCTATGAAGTTATTAAAGCTATTTCGAAATACGAACCAGTTTATGTTGGTATTCACCCACGAATCTACCTAGATGTGATTGGTAAATACCAAAACATGAAGAATGTTATTCCAATTCGTATTAAATATAACGATTCCTGGGCACGTGATAATTCGCCAATTTTTGTCACAAACGGAAATAAGATGAGAATCGTTGATTTCCGCTTTAATGCTTGGGGCGGTGAAGTTGACGGACTTTACTCGAATTATAAGGATGACGATTTATTGACTGGAAACCTTGCTAAAAAGTTCGGCATGGAACGTTATTACCTAGAGAACTTTATTCTCGAAGGTGGTTCAATTCATGTTGATGGTGAAGGTACAGCAATGGTTACCGAAGCTTGTTTGCTTTCCAGAGGAAGAAACCCTTTACTAAATAAACTTGAGATTGAAGAAAACCTTAAGATTTATCTTAACGTTTCAAAGGTTATCTGGCTTAAAAACGGTATTTATGAAGATGAAACAAACGAACATATTGATAATATGGCGTGTTTCATTCGTCCAGGTGTTGTCGCGTTAGCGTGGACAACCGATCGTACGGATCCACAATATAAATTCTCATCCGAAGCATATAAATTACTAAGTAATGAAACTGACGCTAAAGGAAGAAAACTTCAAGTTGTGAAAGTTAAACTTCCTAAACCAATTTATATGTCGAAGAAAGAATCTAAAGGTGTTACTAAAGGTAGATATGATGCGAAACCTCGTGAAGAAGGCGCACGCCTTGCCGCTTCCTATATCAATTTCTATCAGGGAGATAAATTCGTTATTCTTCCAGCATTTGGAGTTCCAGAAGATAAGTTAGCAAAACAACAAATGCAAAAACTCTATCCTGAAAAAGAAATTATCCAAATTAATAGCCACGAGATTCTTCTCGGTGGTGGAAATATTCACTGTATTACTATGCAGATTCCATACAACAAGGAGTTTAAAGAAAGAAATGAAAATTAAAGTCGCAATTACACAAATGTCATGTAGCAATGACTATCAAAAAAACATTGCAAAAGTCGAAGATTTAGTGCAAAAGTGCGCTAAAAATGGTGCGAATGTTGTTCTAATTCAAGAATTATTTTCTAACCTATATTTTTGCCAAGTTGAGGACTATGATAAGTTCGCTTTGGCTGAAGAAGCAGATAACTCGTATTTAATTAAACACTTCCAAGAAGTTGCTAAAAAATACAACGTTGTTTTACCAATTTCTTTCTTTGAAAAATCTGGACCAAATTACTTCAATTCTTTAGTGATGATTGATGCTGATGGAAAGAATCTTGGCTTATACCGCAAGACGCACATTCCAACTGGACAATGTTACGAAGAAAAGTTCTATTTCTCTCCGGGAGATACTGGTTTCAAAGTCTTCAAAACTAAATTTGGAAAAATTGGTATTGGTATCTGCTGGGATCAATGGTTTCCAGAAACTGCTCGTTGCTTAGCATTAAACGGAGCTCAACTTCTCTTATATCCTACTGCCATAGGCAGTGAACCTGTTTTAGTACGTGATTCCATGCCACATTGGAGAAACACAATGTGTGGTCATGCTGCCGCTAATATCATTCCAGTTTGTGCTTCAAACCGTGTTGGAAAAGAAGTTGCACCAAATTCTGAAATGGTTTTCCAAGGATACTCTTTCATTGCGGATCAATATGGAAATGTTGTTGAAGAAATGAACCGTGAAGAGGAAGGCTTCAGAATTCACGAATTTGATTTAGATGCAATTGATCATGAACGAGTTTCGTGGGGAGTATTCCGCGATCGTCGTCCAGAATGTTATCAAGACATCATTCATTACGGAAAAAATAAATAATGAATAAAAACGATAAGAAGAAACATAACAAGACCGGACAAGTTCATCCAAGTTCCATTCGAGAATTTAAAGTTAAAGAAGAATGCGAACTTCTTGAATTTCTTCTTTCGAAATACCCAAATTTATCAAGAAACGCCGTCAAATCCCTATTATCTAATCATCAAGTGAGTGTTGATGGTGCTCCTGTTTCGCAATACAATTTGAAACTTGTTAAAGAAGATGTTGTGATTGTTTCCAAACGTCGAATTAGCAAGCATCAACGCGCTGATTTGCCAATTATTTACGAAGATGATGAGTTCATTGTCATCAATAAACCGAGCGGATTACTTTCTGTAGCCTCGGATACTGAAAAAAGTCGTACAGCTTATCGAATGGTGTCTGACTATATTCAACAAAAAGATCGCCACCAAAGAATTTTTGTTGTTCATCGTTTAGATGAAGATACATCAGGTGTGTTAATGTTCTCTAAAAACGCCAAATCGAAAGAAGTTTTACAAAAGAATTGGCAAGATATTGTTCAATCTAGAAGATATTACGCCATTGTCGAAGGTAAAATGGAAAAGCAAACTGATACTTTAGTAAATTATCTAAAAGAAAACGCTCTTAACCTTGTTTACTGTTCTAATGACAAGATGAACGGAAAGAAATCAGTTACACATTACAAAGTGATTAAATCAAATGATAAGTATTCTCTTTTAGATGTGAATATTGACTCTGGTAGAAAAAATCAGATTCGTGTTCAACTAGGCAATATTAATCACTATGTGATTGGTGATGATAAATACGGTGAACCAAGTGATCCTCTAAAACGCCTTGGACTTCATGCTTATGAATTAAGCTTTGTCCATCCATTAACAAATAAAAAATATATCTTCAAGGCTCCAATGCCAGAAGAATTTAATAAGCTCTTTTAGAGCCGGTTTTACACGTAAAAATGCATAAGCGAGTGCACAGGCATTCGCTTTTTTATTTGCTAGCGACGTAGTTATGATAAAATAAAAACCATGAATGATGCAGTTTTAGAAGCTCATGAGATAAAAGCAAAACTAAGACATAAATTTAGCTTTTTGTTTGATGTTAGATCACTTTTTTACTATGTCATTTTACTTGTCGGGATTTGTGTCGCGTTTTTCTTTTCATCATTGATTAGTGAATACTTCACGACACCTTTTAGCGGAGACTATGCCCAACAAGCATATGCTTTTTATTACAATGCGTATGATGATTGGTGGTCTTTCTTTAAAACAGGAAGTTTTCCACTTTATGATTCAAACACCTTTTTAGGTGCGGATAATATTCAAGCCAACACCTATTATGGTTTATTTACCCCATTCTTAATCTTTTTGCTGATTTTCCCTCGCTCATTCCTTCCACACGCTATGGTTTTGATGTCAATTGGAAAACTTGTGTGTGGTGCACTTCTTTTTAGGCTCTATTTAAAGAAAATGGGTGCCAAAGAGTCGACAGCTAGAGTATTTGCAATTGCTTATGCCTTTATGGGGTGGACAACCTATTATCTTTGGTTCTCTACATTCCTAGAAGTTGTAGCATTCTTCCCACTCATTCTTCTTGGTATTGAAAAAGTTATTAAGGATAAGAAATGTTGGGTTGTTGCTCTTGGATTTTTCTGTATTGGAGTTGGTAACTATTTCTTCCTTTTAACCTTTGGAATTTTCGGTGTCATTTATGCTGGATTTAGATTTTTCCAAACATTAAAAGAAAGAAAAGGAATTGAGCATTTACAAGTAATTGGTTTAGGTTTTGCAGGGTTTTTCTTTGGAATTTGTATGTGTGCAGCGATCACATTCCCTGCTTTATTTTCATCTTTTAGAATTAATCGTGCTGAAACATCAAAATATCTTCCAAATATTATTGAAGCTTTTAAATCTAAGGATGCTAGCACAGCCTTTAAGATGATCTTCACTTATTGGCATCCATATACCGTTTCTTACTATCAACCAAGTGTTGATCCAAACCTATATAATCCAAAGTGGTATTACTTCTGTTACAGCTTCCCACTTGTTTCTTACTTATTCCCTGCAGTCTCTGGGCGTTATGTAAACATTGTTCAATTCTCACAATTTGAAAACGTCGGTTCATCAATTTTTATCTTTACCCCATGTATGTTATTGATGATTCCTTCGTTAATTCGCTCATTTAAAAACAAAAAAGT
>CAMHJP010000031.1 GCA_946185585.1 uncultured Caryophanales bacterium | reverse complement strand
CCAGATGTATCATCAACATAAATCTTGGTTTCACCAAGACGTTCACAAGATTGTTGTAATTTCAGTCTTGTATTCGGAGTGATGTTATAACCGGTTTGTAACCAGTCGAATGCAACATTAGCATCGCCAGAAACTAAACGTTTAAAGAGAATATCAGATGGCATTTCAAGTGAGAAATAAGCAACTGGGAAGCCACGTAATGCTGCATTCATTGCGAGGTTAAGAGATAAAGCTGTTTTGCCAACACCTGGACGAGCCGCGATAACAATAAACTCGCCTTTATGGAATCCGTGTGTAAGTAAATTCATCTTTGGAAAACCGGTTGGAACACCAGTGACTGTATCATCAGATGTGGTTGCCTTTAGATCTTTAAATTCTTGTTGGAGTTTAGAGGTGACTTCACGAGCAGATTGGAAATCTCCAACACGACGTTTTTCGGTCACAGTATTAATTTGCTTTTCACTAATAGACAAGAAATCGGAGACATTATCGATGTCGTTATTTTGATAGTTATCTTCAATCTTCTCTAAGGTGAGAAGGAAATGTCTTAAAAGAGATTGGTCTTGAACAATCTTAATGTAGTTTTCAATGTTTGAAAATGTAACTACGCTATCAGCAAGTTCAAGTAAATATTCTGGTCCACCAGATGTTTCTAAATCTTTGGCGTTAATTAATTCATCAACAACTGTTTGAACATCAACGGCAACGCCTCTTTTAAAACAACGTTGCATGGCTTGGAAGATAACAACATGGTTTTTGTTTTCTGGGAAGAAATCATCATCAGTTAACTTTCCCACGCCATCACTTAAAATGGAGGCACTTTTTAACATTGCACCTAAAACGGCTTTTTCCGCTTCGGTATTGTGTGGTAAATCTTTGCGATTAATAGCCATAGTGTCCTCCTTTATTTACTTTCGGTAACGTGAACGTTTATTTCACCGATCACACCTTTATATAATTCGATTTGTAGTTTTGTATAACCAAACGCATCGACAGTTGTTTTATTGACGAATTTTCTTTTATCAATTTCAATGCCGTATTTACTTAGTAATTCGGCGGCAATTTGCTTTGAAGAAATTGTTCCAAACATTCTTCCGCCTGTTCCAGAATTCGCTGTAAATTCAAGAGTAATATCTTTGAGTTTTGCAGCAATTTCTTTGGCATTTGCAATGTTTTTTGCAATTTCAGCAGCTTGGTCAGCTTTTTGGTTTTCTAAGATCTCCAGAGACTTCTCTGAATACATCACAGCAAGACCATGGGGAATTAAATAATTCGCTCCATAACCGTCTTTAACATTGACGATTTCTTGCTTCTTTCCAACGCCTTTAACATCTTTAAGTAAAATAACTTTCATTATCGTTTCTCCGGCATTGTTCGTGCATCATTTAAGTATTCTTTAAGAACATCGAGAAGTTTTTCTTCGACTTTATCAATTGGTGTATTTTTAAATGCACCAGCAGCCATGGTGAAGTGGCCTCCACCATTCATCTTTTCAGCTAATAATTGAACGTTAATGGTTCCATCACTACGACAGGAAATACGTGTTTCGTTTGTGCCTGTACGCCCAATTACGAAGCAGGCGTTCACGCCTTTCATCTGCATGCATTGGTTACCAACTTTAGCAAGTGTGGCTGATTCGATGATGTCTTCATCATCTGCCACACAATAAACCACTCCATAATAAGGAGTTTTAAGACTAGAAATAATATGAGTGATAAGTGTGTATTCTTCAAAGTCATCTTTTAAGAAATCATCGGCGATAGAGTTATCAGCGCCCATTTCTTTAAGAATCATTGAAGCTTCGAATGTACGAATACCACAGCTTTTTGATTTGAAGTAGTTGGAATCCATGAAAATACCAGAGAGCATAATTGTAGCGTATGCACTTGGGATATTAATGCGTGGGTTCGCACTAGAATAACGAATTAATTCAGCGATCATTTCACATGAAGAAGAAGCACTTGGTTCAATATAGTTGAACACAGGTGATTCAATAAATTCTTCACTACGTCGGTGATGGTCAATAACCATAACCTTAGTTGCTTTTTCAAGCACCTTTGGTGCCATGGTCATTGTTGGACGGTGAATATCGCAAACGATAACTAATGTATTTGCTTTAAGTAGGTTCAAAGCTTCATCTGGTGAAACAGTTAATCGGTCTAATTCTTCTCTAGAGAAGGTTGCTGTCATAGCTGCACGAGTTTTACGTTCAGTATTCTTTGGATCATAAATGACTTGGGCCGTTTTTCCACAGTAATCACAAATGGCTTTCATACCTAAGCATGCGCCAATCGCATCCATATCTGCAACCGCGTGACCCATGATTAAAACGTTGGATGAGTTACGGATTAATGAAAGAACAGAGTCAGCCATAACACGGACTTTAACTTTGTTACGGCTTTCTTGAGCTTCAACTTTACCACCAAAGAATTTTAATGGTTGTCCATAAGGAGAAACGACGACTTGGTCACCACCACGAGACATGGCGATTTCAATCGCGGCGTTAGTCATTTCGTTTAACTTGATAATATCTGGAATATCGTGGGCAAAAGCCATTGATAATGTTGGTGGAGTATCTTCGTTTTCACCAATAATATGAATCTTCTCTAACAGAGAAAACTTATCTTCTTCCATTCTTTGTAAGGAGTCGTAGTTACAAACTAAGAAGTAAGCATCGCTACGGTAACGACGTAATAAAACGTCGAATTCATCACAATAATTAAAGATTGCGTTGCGGATCTTGGAAATAGTATCGTTAGAATCATCAACACCTTCCGAAACATCAGAGTAGTT
Source organism: uncultured Caryophanales bacterium (assembly GCA_946185585.1). Classification (GTDB taxonomy): domain Bacteria; phylum Bacillota_I; class Bacilli_A; order RFN20; family CAG-826; genus Fiminaster. The sequence continues at coordinate 2,593 of CAMHJP010000031.1, read as the reverse complement.
ATCAATGATAACCATACCGATAACTGTCGAGTTCTTCTTTGCAAAAGCAGTTGTTGTTTCTAAGTTCGTATTATCTTTAAAGATATATAGACCGGCATCTGGTAAATATTTAACGTCGTAGTTACGAGAGTTGATGACTAATTTACAAATCGCATCGCCACCTTTTTGAATTTCTTGTAACTTTGGTTGCCACTCTAAAATGTTTTGATCAAGAATCTCTAAGTTACGATCATGGAAAATATCGTTAATCCAAATAACAACGTTATTTTCATCAACAACAACTAATCCAATCATGCCGAAGTTATAAGCTTCTTGGACGTCGCCACCGATTAAGTCAGCAGCTCTTAAATCTGTTTTCTTTCTCTTATAAGAGAAAACAAGAACCGAAACCCAAACGAAAACGATATCTAAGCCTAATAAAGCAGCGGCTGAGATATAGAAAATTGGAATTGTTAAAAGATCTTTAAAACCAAAAACGTTTTCAAAATAAAACACACCAGAAGTCACAACTAAAGCGAGTTGAACAACGATGAGAATAAAAGCAACTAGTTTAAATGTACCTGCGGTTTTTTTCATAAATTCGTATTGATATTATATCAATTCTCTATTTATATAAAAACAAAAAAAGAGCAATTTTGTAGAACTAGTTCACAAAAAGTGGAAAAGTTTCGAATTGCTCTTATTTTTGTTAATTAATCAATTTTTTCAAAGTCACTTGCTGGGTGTTTACAAATTGGGCAAACAAAGTCTTTTGGTAACTCTTCGCCTTCATATTCAACAACAAAGCCACAGATTTTGCATGCAAAGTGATGTTTTGGCTTTGAAACTTCAACTTTTCTTTCACCAGCAAGATGCTTACTTGGTTTCATTAATTCATCAGCCAAAGCATCAATTTGTTTTTTGTTTTCCTCTGTCATAGAAGAAACGATTCTGATTGATGGTTCAATGAATTCGAGATTCTTACTATTAGCAAGTTTCTCTTTCATTAATTTAGCTGCAGCTGGTGCCCATGTTCCGTTTTCAATCAAAGCAACAGTTTTGTTTTGGAATAAACGTTCGGTTAAGTGGTCGATAAATGTATGCATGAATGGGAAGATTTGCATGTTGTAAGTTGTTGTTGCAAGCACAATCTTTGGATAACGGAATGCATCTTCAACAGCTTCGGCCATATCTTCTCTAGCAAGGTCGGTAATCGCCACTTTTGGACAACCTTTTTCACGTAGTTTTTCAGCTAATAATTCAGCGGCTTCTTTAGTGTGTCCATAAACCGATGTATAGAAGATTGCAACACCATCAGTTTCGCTCTTATATGAAGACCAAATGTCGTACAAATTAAGGTAATAACCAAGGTCTTTATCGAGCATTGGTCCATGAAGTGGACAAATCAATTCAATTTGTAATTTAGCGGCTTTTTGCAGGAGATTTTGCACTTGGAATCCATATTTTCCGACAATTCCGATGTAATAACGACGAGCTTCACAAGCCCAGTCTTCTTCGACATCTAGAGCACCAAATTTTCCAAAGGCATCAGCACTAAAAAGTGTCTTAGCAAATTCATCATAAGTGACCATGACTTCTGGCCAGTGAACCATTGGTGCAAAGACGAATTTTAAGGTGTGTTTTCCAAGGTTAAGAGTATCACCGTCGTTAACCACTAACTTGTGTTTAATTTCAGTGTGGAAGAATTGATCCATCATCGTAAATGTTTTGGTATTGCCAACAACAAATGTATCTGGATAAACCTTCAAGAACTCAATGATGTTTGCGGAATGATCAGGTTCCATGTGTTGGACGATTAAGTAGGTTGGTTTTTGATCTTTTAAAACTTCCTTTAGATTCGATAACCATTCTTTCGTGAACTTCGCATCGACCGTATCAAAAATAGCAATTAATTCATCTTTAATAACGTAGGAGTTATACGCCATTCCGTTTGGAACGATGTATTGTCCTTCAAATAAATCTATCTTGTGGTCGTTTACACCAACATAGTAGATATCATCACGTAATAATTTCATTATTTTGCCACCCATTTCGCGACAACTTCGTCTGATTTTTCAGCATCGTAGCCACGAATTGCTAAACCTTCTTTAAGGATTGCGCCTTTAACTGCTCCGCGAAGTTCAAGTTCCATAAATCCAAAGGATCCTTCTTCGTTAGTGCAGAATGGTTTAACGACTTTTCCAACAAAGGAATAGTTCTTTAAGAAACTAGCAATAATTCTTGGATAAGAACGATACCAAAGTGGGAATCCAATGTAAATTGTGTCGTATGCATCTAAAGATGCAGGTAAATTCGCGATCGCTGGAAGAATATTTTCTTCATATTCTCTGCGAGCGCGCTTGTTGCATTCTTCATAACCAAATGGATATTCTTCGACTGGTTTTAAACCAACTAAAGCTCCACCGGTAATTTTTTGAATCTTTTCAGCGACGATTTCAGTAAAACCTTTTTTAATGATTTCACGATTTCCGTCAACAATATTCTCTCCAGTATGAGAGAAATAAACGATTAATGATGCCATATTAAAAACTCCTTAAACATAGTTTAGCAAAATCAATTTATGTTCGCACTATTTAATTATAAATAATTAATT
>CAMHJP010000030.1 GCA_946185585.1 uncultured Caryophanales bacterium | reverse complement strand
CTTGCATGTATTAGGCACGCCGCCAGCGTTCATCCTGAGCCAGGATCAAACTCTCAAAAAGTTTTATCTTAGTTCAAAATTATAATCTGGTTATTGTATATAAAAAATTGACGTTAATGTTTCTTGTACATCTGTTTAGTTTTCAAAGATCAGTGACGCACTATATACTTTCGTATATCTCTAGGTTCCCTGGGAACGTGCGCTTTTCTATATTACTATTATGAAATAATTAAGTCAAACACTTTTTGAAAAAATTTTTACAAAAATGAAAGCCCCTTGAGTTAGAAGGGGCTAATTTATGACTAGAATCTAAAGATTCTACTCAATATTCTTTTTCCATAATCCGTGGAGATTGCAATAAGCATAAGCGGAGAAAACGATCTCATTTTCTTTAATTGCAAACTCAGCGGCAGGAACATCATTTGGATAAAGGTGTTTAATTTTATAACCTTGGTCGGTGTGAAGAACGATGAATTCAATGTAGTGTTCGTTCGTCATTGGGTGAATGACTTCACCAACACGAACTTGGACGACATTTTCTTTTTCTTCCACGACTGGAATATGCTTTTCGAAGGCCGCATCGACAGTATTGGCTTCAAGAAGAACCATTGGTTCTCCACAGCAAATAGTTGGGATTTTCTTGTCTTCGAGCATCATGACAACTTTGCCACAATGATTACACTTATAAAAATACATAATTCTTTTCCTTTAATTATACGTGTACGCGTTAGCTGCGACTACGTCCGTAAAGACGAACCACAATCGATAAGATACGAATGAAGATGTAGATAAAGTCTACATAAAGGTTAAACGCACAAAGAATCGCGGTCTTATTGCTTTGTTCACCACTATCAGCAATACGTTTGACACGGTTAATATCAAAGATTGTGATGAGTAGCATTGCGGCAAACATTCCATAAGAAATGACCCAGTAGATCATTTCAAATCCTGGGAAGAAAAGCATCCAGATGACATTGAATAATCCGATAAAGAGAATTCCAATCATCATTCCAAAGCCAATCATACCTAGAATGGAAAGATCTCTTTTGGTAAACCAACCAATGAGGAACATCACACCAAAGGTAAAACAGGTTAAACCAAAGGAAATCGCAATTAAGTAGAATGGGACGAACATTGTAAATCCGGAGATAAACACGCCCATCACGATCGCGTATAAAATGTATGGAACCATTGGACGGGATTTTTCTTTAAAGACCGAGAAATGGATCCACAAGATCAGAGGAATGTACATGATAAAGGAGACAATAAATAAGGCGATGTAAGCTTTCGCCGCATCGATATTGACTTCGTTACCATAAACAATTGGGAAGAATTGGGTAAAAATTAAACCAATCACAGTACAGACTAAAGCTGTAATGCCAATTGCCATAAACATGTAGAGGAAAACTTTCGACGCCCACTTTGTGGTCGTATAGGTTTTCACTTCTGATTGTCTGATTGATTCAGCAATCATAGAGCACCTCCTTACTTGCCAACGTTGGCAATTAATTGATGGAAAGAATCAACTTTTAAGGATGCACCACCAACAAGAGCTCCATCGACGTTTGGTTGCATTAAATAGTCGTGAACGTTTTCTGGTTTAACAGAACCTCCGTATAGAATACGGATTTCGTCAGCAACTTCACCGAACTCCTTACGAATGAGTTCACGGCAGTATCCACAGATATCTTCCGCGATTTCTTTCGAAGCGTTCTTTCCGGTGCCAATCGCCCAGACTGGTTCATAAGCAACAACGACTTTACGAAGTTCTTCTGGAGTTAATCCTTTTAAGCCTTCGACGATTTGTTCTTCAATCACTTTTTTGGTTTGACCAGCTTCAAATTGAGCTAAGGTTTCACCAACACAGTAGATGGAGAACATATCATTTTGGCATAATGCATGTAACTTTTTGTTACAAGCTTCATTAGTTTCTCCGAAGTAAGTTCTTCTTTCGGAGTGACCAATAATGACCCAGTTAATATTAAGTTCTTTTAACATTGAAATAGAAATTTCACCGGTAAAAGCACCATGATCTTCAAAGTGGCAGTTTTGCGCAGCCACATTTAAAGTTGGGTTTTCTGCTTTAACAGCAGCTAATGAGAGAAAAGTTGGGGCAACACCGATTTCGACATTTACGGATTGAGCAAATTTTGCTAATTCGTGGCTTTCTTTGGCAAAAGCACGAGCTTCCTCAATGCTTTTGTTCATTTTCCAGTTGCCAAATAATAATTTGGTTCTCATATTACTTTAAAATGTCGACACCTGGTAAGTGTCCGTCGTTTTCAATCATTTCTAAGGAAGCACCACCGCCAGTAGAAACATGGCTGAAGGATTCCTTATAACCGAATTCTTTGATTGCTGCAGCACTATCGCCACCACCACAAACAGAGAAGCATCCTTTTAAGGAAGCGACTGCTTTACAGATGGAGATTGTTCCGCTAGCAAAGTCTTTTTGTTCAAAGACACCCATTGGACCATTCCAGAAAACCATTTTTGCTTTCGAGATTTCTTCAGCAAAGAGTTTTTCGGTAGCTGGACCAATGTCCATACCTTGGTATCCTTCTGGGACGTTGTCTTTGACAACTTCTTTCTTGGTCCAACCTTCGAATGCATCAGTGACAACGGAGTCAACTGGTAAAACGATTTTACCTTTGGCTTCTTCTAAGCACTTACGAGCATAGTCGAGTTGGTCGAGTTCGACTGGAGATGTTCCAGTTTCAAATCCAAGAGCTTTCTTAAAGGTGTAAGCCATCGCTCCACCGATAAGGATTTTGTCACACTTCTTAAGAAGTGAGTCAATAACTTTAATTTTGTCAGAAACTTTTAAACCGCCAAGGATTGCGACATATGGACGATCTTCTTTTTTGACGTCAACACAACGCATTAAGTTAGCGATTTCTTTTTCCACGAGGTAGCCACAAGCAACTGGTTTGCCTTCTGCTTTTAAGAGTTCTGGAATGCCATAAGTTGAGGCGTGTGCTCTATGAGCACTACCGAAAGCATCCATCACATAAGCATCAGCAACTTTGGCCCAGTCTTTGGAAAGTTCTGGATCGTTCTTTTCTTCACCCTTTTCATAACGAGTGTTTTGGACAAGAAGAACTTCCCCATCTTTTAAGGCTCTAACCTTTGCTTCGAATTCAGGACCACGAGTGGCTTTAGAGAAGCTAACTTCTTTTCCTAATAAGGAAGCAAGTGTTGGAACAACGATTTCCATGTTGTTTTTGGCTTTTTGAGCTTCGACAACTTCTGGGGCTTCTTTGTGTTTCACTTTTCCAAGGTGGGAGAGTAAAACAACACGAGCGCCTTCAGAGAGGAGTTTTTGAATTGTTGGTAAGGCGGCTCTGACACGGTTATCGTCACGAACCTTGCCATCTTTAAGTGGGACGTTGAAGTCAACACGAACGATGACAACTTTACCTTTGAGACCTTTTAATTGATCAACAGTAAGCATATTTTTTCTCCTTCATTTGAGACAAAGAGGCGCTACATAGTAGCGTCTCAATCGTCTTATATGAGTTTAATTAGCACTTTTCAGCAAAGTACTTAATGGTGCGAACCATTTGTGAAGTGTAGGAGTTTTCATTGTCGTACCAAGAGACAACTTGAACTTCATAGAGACCTTCACCGATTTTGGCAACCATTGTTTGTGTGGCATCGAAGAGGGAACCAAATCTCATTCCGATAACATCAGAAGAAACGATTGGGTCTTCGTTATAACCATAGGATTCACTAGCGGAAGCTTTCATCTTGGCGTTAATGACTTCTGGGGTTAATTCGCCATCATATTTCACAACAGCGGTTAAGATGGTTGTAGAACCAGTTGGAACTGGAACACGTTGTGCACTACCAATAAGTTTTCCGTTTAATTCCGGAATAACTAAGCCGATGGCTTTAGCAGCACCAGTGGAGTTTGGAACGATGTTGGCGGCACCAGCACGGGCACGGCGGAGATCGCCTTTGCGGTGTGGACCATCAAGAATCATTTGGTCACCAGTGTAAGCGTGAATTGTGCTCATAATACCAGATTGAATTGGTGCGAGTTCATGAAGAGCTTTAGCCATTGGAGCTAAGCAGTTGGTTGTACAACTGGCTGCTGAGATGACGTTGTCTTCTTTGGTTAAACTCTTTTCGTTAACACCATAGACAATGGTTGGGAGGTCTTTTCCTGCTGGAGCAGAAATGACGACTTTACGAGCACCGGCGTTGATGTGAGCCATGGATTTTTCTTTAGAGCAGTAGAAACCTGTACATTCTAAGACAACATCAACCTTGAGTTCTTTCCATGGAAGATCGGCTGCGTTTGGTTTGGCATAAATGGTGATTTCCTTACCATCAACAGTGATTGAACCTGGCTTGACAACGGTCTTTCCGTCTTCGGCTAATTCTGGTTCTTTGCTGCTCACAGTGTGAAGATTTTCACCAATATGACCGGCATAGCCACCTTGAGCGGTGTCATATTTTAATAAATTAGCTAACATTTTTGGGCTGGTTAAATCGTTAATAGCGACGATTTCATAACCTTCAGCACCGAACATTTGGCGGAAAGCTAAACGTCCGATACGTCCAAATCCGTTAATTGCAACTTTAACTGACATAAAATGTCCTCCTTTTTAAATTGCCGTGGTTATTATACATTGCTTTTATATTAATAAAAAAGAACCACCTTTATGAAAGTGGTTTCAAACAATTTTAGTAAAACAAAAATTGATCGTTATAAGCCTTCAATTGTCTCGATTCCACGGAACAATTCTGATAATGTGATGCCAAAGGCATCGCTTATTCTTTCAAGAATCTCTAAGGATGGATTTCGTCTTCCATTTTCCAAATCGCAAATATAATTTTTATTTACGTTCGCTTCGAGGGCTAAATCTTCCTGCGACCACTTCCTAAGAGAGCGCAAATAACGAATTCTCATGCCTAACTGGATGACTGCTTTCATTTGAGTGCTCCTTTGTATCTTTCAGCGCTTTGATGAATGGCTCTAAACAAATGATTAATATTTGATCGTGACACAGGTTCTCCTAGCTCATCACTGAGAAGTTGGGCTAATTCAGATAAAGAAGCGTCATCGTGTTGAAGACGGATTCTCATTAGTGCTTGTTGTTTTTTGTTTTGAACATGTTCAATACCTAAAACTTGGTCAATGATTTTAATATCCTTAATTTGTTTTTTACTAGATGAAGTTGTCTTGTTGTAGTTAGCATAGTCTAGATTTTGTAGACGATTTCCAATCGCAGAGAAATCTCTATCAATTCTAATTGATTCAAATTCCAGCGTTGTATTAGTAGCACCCATCAAAGATAAAAGATCCACAATCTGCTGGGATTTTTTCAAATATACAACGTATTTACCGCGTCTTTCGACAACTTTTGGAGAAAACTCAGTCAATTTGCAGCGAATTAATAATTT
>CAMHJP010000029.1 GCA_946185585.1 uncultured Caryophanales bacterium | reverse complement strand
GGATTTACCGCGGTTTCTACAGCAAAACCCCAATAAAATACATTGTTATCTGTCCATTAAACATTGGCTGGGGTAACTTCGATTATCAAACTTACGCAACAATTTATTATCAACCTTGGGAAAAGGTTTTATCACGTTTTGATAAGGCAATAAGTAACCAATTAGAAAATGTTCATTGTGAGACGAATAAAGCAACGTTTACTACAAACTATGAGACTAATAGATTCGTTTGCACCCAACTAGCTTATACAAAAGGCTGGAAGCTAAAAGCAAAAGTTAATGGTGTTGAGAAGAATCTAAAAATTTATAACTCACAAGGTGGATTTGTGGGCTTTGTGGCGCCTAAAGGAAGCGTGAGCTACGAATTAACATACCAGACCGATGGATTGGTCCTGTGGAGCCTTGTTTCAACATTTGGTGTACTTGGTGTTGTTGGCGTAACAGTGGTTCCAATAATCATAAAAAAACGAAAAGAAAAACGCTCCTCAAACTAAGTCAGGAGCGTTTTCGTTAAGCGTGATAGATTTTATAAACTTGGTTTTTACTAATCTCAGTAATTTCTGAGACTCTTTTAATAGCGTCTTTGGTGGACATGCCCATTCCAACGAAGTTTTTTACCATTTGGTAAATCTCTTCATTATTTAAGTCTGGTTTTACTTCATCCTTACGTCCTTCGACTATTAGAACCATTTCACCTTTTAATGTTGTCGGATCTAATTCAACAAGCTCACTTAATGGTCCACGAATGAATTCTTCATGTTGTTTTGTTAATTCTCTAGCAAGGCAAACTTGGCGATCACCAAGAATTTCAAACAACATGTTTAATGTTTTCATAATACGGTGCGGAGCTTCATAAAGAATAATTGTTTCTTTGCGTTTAATTATTTCTTGAAGCTCGTTTCGAGCAACGCTTTCCTTTGCGTTTAGGAAACCATGAAAATAGAAATGTGATGTATCTAATCCAGAAGCAACTAATGCGTTAAGTCCAGCGTTAGGACCGGAGATGGTTGAAACGTTTATTCCATTCTGCAAAGCAAGCTGAACTAACTTTGCTCCGGGATCTGAAATACATGGATAGCCGGCATCGGATGCATAAGCAACTTTTTCACCTGCTAATATTCTTGTAATAAGTTTCCCCGCTTCGCTAACTTCATTATGTTCGCGAAGAGAAACCAGAGGCTTCTTAATATTAAAAAAACTCAGCAATTTCCCAGTAACTCTTGTATCTTCGCAAGCAATAATATCCGCGTTTTGTAGAGTTTCTATTGCTCGAGGAGACATCTCTGAAAGATTGCCGATTGGAGTTGCGACAAGATATAAAAGAGGTTTATCTGAATTAAAGTTCTGACTTCTCATTTCTTTTTTGTGCTTTTTTGTATTCCTTTAAATCAGCTAGTGGTAGGAAACGAACCTCATTTGGATTTTCAAGTTTTACAACTTTAGAAATAACGTTGATTGATGACAACTTGAATGTTTCTCCATCTTTTTCAAACATTGATCCAATTGGTGGGAATTCTTTCTTGAGTTCACTATACGTATCGTCTTCAAATAATAAGCAGCAAATTAATTTACCGCAGTGGCCACTTAACTTTGGAATATTGAGTGAAAGCATTTGGTTTTTCGCTCTATTGATAGAGATTCCTTCAATATTGCTTAAAAAGTGTGAACAACATAGTGGTAAACCACAGATACCAATTCCGCCAACCATTTTTGCTTTATCTCTTGAACCAACTTGGCGTAGTTCGATACGGCAGTGGAAACGTGATGCAAGAACCTTTAACAATTCTCTAAAATCAACGCGGTCTTCTGCTGTATAGGCAATTGTTAGTTTGCTCCCATCTAATGCATATTCAGCATCAATTGGTCTCATGTCGAGTTCTAATTTATTGATTTCAATCATCGAAATCTTCATTGCTTGCTTGGCACGTTTAATATTCTCATCATAGATGAGTAAATCGTCTTCGGTTGCGCGACGAATGATTGGTTTTAGTTCTAGTTCAGATTTATATTTGCTGATTGGTTGAACCTCTCCAGAGACTTCTCCAACTTGTAATCCGCGAATTGACTCGGCAACAATTTTGTCACCGACTTTTAAATCAGACATATCCGTACCGAAATAATAACCTTTTCCGGTTGGAGAGAATTTTATACTAACGTAGTGGGTAACTTCCATTTATTTAGCCCCCTTTGTAATTTCAAAGATAATGTGGTCAAGAAGAAGTGATGTATTAACGTTTAATTCAAGCTTCTTCATTGATGACATAATAACTAGTAATGACTTATCAAGGTTTTTTAGTTTTTCTAACAAACCTTCATATATATTAGCATAACAAGTAAAAATAATTTCTCCATTTACCTGGAGGTTATTTAAATCTTGGAAAACTTGCGAAAGAAGTTTGAGGTACATTCTTGTTACAATTCCTGACTTCATTTTTGGTTCAACAAGACGTTGGCATGTGAAAATGGCATCATCTCGTGACATAAGCATCGCATTGAGCTGGTCGTTTAAAGCTTGTTTGGCAATGACAAAGTTTTCTTCTTCGATGTTATTTTTGATTGATTCTGGATCGTTATAAAAGATGGATAAAAGTTCAGCATCTTCTTGAAAAACACCAGCAGAAACGGCATCATTTATAATTTTTTTAACATTTATCGCTTTTAATCTAAACACCTGTGTACGAGAAATGATTGTTGGTAAAACCTTGGCCTCATTTTCAGTAGTTAGGAAAGCAAAAATGTTCTTTCCTGGTTCCTCAAGGAATTTGAGCAGTGAGTTAACTGCAATTGGTGTCATTGTTTCAACCAGGTGAAGAACATAAATCATAATACCTTTGCTTTCGAGAGCGGTTTTATCAAAATTAGTAATAATTCTTTCAATATCACCTTTCTTAATTCGATCTTTTTCTCCATCAAAAACCATCATATCAGGATAGTTTCCTTCATCAATGCGTGCACATGTAATACAAGAGTCACATGCTAGTGGATTTGGTGAATCGCAAAGGATTGATTTTGCTAAATATAAAGCAGTTTCCTTTAGTGGCATTCCTGGATTACCAGAAATCAAATAAGCATGAGAAAGTTTTTCGTTATGAAGAGCGTTAACGAATGTTTTATAGATTGTTGGTTGATATTTTTCTAAATATTCCTTTATTTGCATCGAGCTAATCTATCTTTAATGGCGTGATAAGCATCCTGAACTACTTCATCAAATGGTTTAGAAGCATCAAGGATAACAAATCGTTCTGGGAAACGTTTTGCCAGTGATAAAAATGTTTGTCTAACGGAATCGTGGAAATCGATTTTCTCTAAATCTAATCGATTAACTTCACGTCCTTTATTTGCTGCAATACGAGCAAGTCCAATTCTTGGATCTAAGTCAAATAACAGAGTTAAATCTGGATAATATCCTTCGGTTGCGAATTGATTCATCTCTAAAATATAGTCAATTCCAAGACCTCTAGCTCCGCCTTGATAAGCAAGAGAAGAATCAAGGAAACGATCAGAAATAATTATTTTGCCTTCTTTAGAAAGTGGCCAAACTTTTTCAACAAGGTGTTGGCGACGAGCAGCTGCATAAAGAAGAGCTTCTGTCACTGGATCCATCTTGGTGTTTTCTTTGTTTAAAATAACTTCGCGAATTTGTTCAGCGATTGGTGTGCCGCCAGGTTCGCGTGTTAAAACGACTTGTTCGCCTTCTTGCTCTAAAAGTTTTACTACTTCTTTGGTAACGCTCGATTTACCGCTACCTTCTGGTCCTTCAATTGTGACAAACATATTATTGCCTCCTAAAACTTCTTCCTGCCTTCTAAGGCTTTGTTTAGTGTTAATGCATCTGCATATTCTAAATGGCCACCCATTGGTAAGCCGTTAGCTAAGCGGGTAACTGTAACATTCTCGTTTTCAAGTAGATGAGCTAAATACATTGCCGTAACTTCACCCTCCATAGTTGGGTTAGTCGCAATAATCACCTCTTCTACTTGGTCTTTCTTCACTCTTTCAAGGAGTTCATTAATTCTTAGGTTTTCTGGTCCAACGCCATTGATTGATGAGATAGCGCCACCTAAAACATGGTAGACTCCGTTGAATGTATTTAATGATTCAAAAGCCAGCACATCTCGACTATAGGAAACAACGATGATTTGACGGTGATTTCTTTCATTATCTCCGCAAATCTCGCATATTTCTTCTTCTGTAAAAGATCCACAAATTGGGCATTTATGTACTTTTTCTTGAACATTTTTAATAGCTTCTGAAAACTCCAAAGCGTCTTGGTTTTTCATGTTTAAAACCGCATAAGCCATTTTCTCGGCTGATTTAAAACCAACACCTGGAAGCTTAGCAAACGAATCAATTAATCTGTTGACGCTTTTGAGTTCTTTCATTTTTAGAATAATCCGCCGGAACGACCGGTAATAGCTTCGTTGATTTTTGCACTCTCAACATCAATTTGAGAATTTGCTTCATTGATCGCCATTGCAATCATTTCTTCAACCATTTCTTTATTGTCAGGATCGAAAGCATCTGGATCAACATTAATGGATTTAACTGTTTTGTCGCCTAAAACAACTACGGTAACCGCACCGCCTTTTGAAACAGTAAATTCCTTTTTCTTTAATTCATCCTGAGCTTTTTGTAATTCACGCTGCATCTTTTGTGCTTGCATGAGCATTTGTTGCATATTCATCTTATTTGAGCTCCTCAATATTTATTTTTACTTCGCTTGCTCTTGGCAATTGCGAGATTTGACGTAAGTTATGGTAAGAAGTAACAAGTCGAACTGATTCACTACGTGAAACTGCGTAAGTAAATACTTCATGACCAACCATTTTGCCTAGAATATCGGCAATCTTTTTAGCATTTTCTTTAATGTTTGCTTTCTGTGAAAGTTTTTCAAAATCATATTCCAAAACGATCACATTTTTTGTAGCAATAAAGACTTTTCCATCTTTAATTAAAGCGACGATATCGCCTAATGTTGGATGGCCTAAATAAAAATCAAGTTCTTTCCAACGTGCGGATAGTGATTTGCGAAGTTCTTTATCTCCAGTGACCATCAATTTGATCATCATGTCGTCATCAAGTTCATAACGATCCCCATCAGTTTCAACAACTTTCTTTTCTTTGGAATCGTCTTCGAATAACCAATCTGGTGCAGCTTGAGGTTCTTGTTTCTTTTCTTTGACTACTGGAGCAGGTGCTTGTTCGACTTTAACCTCAACTTTTTCTTCTTTAACAGGTTCTTGAATTGGTTGTGGAGCAGGTTCTACCTTAACTTCAGGTGCAGCTACTGGCGCAGGTTGTTCGATACGTTTTTCAACCTTAGGTTCTTCAACAACTTGTCTAATCGGTGTAGGTTTTGCTGGAGTTTTTACAGCTTTTTCCTCTTCTGTGTCTTCAGAAGTACAAAGTTTTAAAATAACAATATCAAACATCGTTTTGACGTTTGGTGCGGTTTTGAAATCAA
>CAMHJP010000028.1 GCA_946185585.1 uncultured Caryophanales bacterium | reverse complement strand
AGTTACTCAAAAACCCTGAACAAAAAAGAGAATCACTGCGTATTCAGGTTGAAAACTTTAAGATTGAATTACGTCGTTTATTATCGAACGTTCCAATCTTCTTGCTGATGATTGTGATCTTCTCGATTGTTTTAATGTTACGTTTCTCGATTCCATATCTCACCGGATTAGCTCTAGATGGATTTGGATTTAAACTGAACGCTGATGGATCATTATTTATTCAAACAATTGAAGGTGGCAAACACGTTGCCCAAACTGTTGGTACTAATTCCTTTGAATCTTGTATGCAAGGAATCTTCCTTAGTAGCTTTACCCAACTTTTAACAAGTATTATTCCAATTCCTGGAGGTGCGGGTATTTCCGAATACTTCTTCTCCAGTTTCTTTAAAAACTATTACAACTCCCAATCAATGATTGTTGCGGCTCAGATTGTCTGGAGATTTACAACATTCTTATTTGTGATTGTGGTTTCTGGTCTAGTGACTGCGCTATATCGCGCCTCACCAAAAGACGAATTCCATCAAGCTAATAGAAAGAATTACGTTACTCTCCAATATGCGACATTTAATGAGCGTCAATACGAAGATAACTTTGGTGTGGAATCAGTTTTCACATTTAAAAAACTTGGTGATAACTTCAAACAAATGATGAAACCTAAATCCCGTACAAAACTTGAGGAAAATAATGAAGTTAACCAAGAATTGCTGGTGAAAAACGAAGAACCAGTCCCAATTAAAAAGGTCAAAAAGAAACAACCTAAAAAGGTGAAACAAAAAGAAGTTCAATGGAAGAAAATCACGATTGGTGATGATGATGAATAAAGGAGAAAATGAAAATGAAATGGATTAATGAATTAACTGATGGCGACCACGTTTATGGTCCACTCCTCGTTGTTGGAGTTAGCAAAGGAACAACTGATAAAGGTTTAAGTTATCTCAACATTACTTTCCAAGATAAAACTGGAAATATTGAAGCCAAGAAATGGGATGTTACAGAAGACGATCTTGATACTGTCGTTCCTGGCGGAGTGATTTATGTGGAAGGGATTGTGAACCTCTATAAAGGACAACCTCAAGTCAAAGTAACTGGAGTTTCAAAAGTAAATGACTTAAGTGAAGTTGATTTAACAAACTTCCAAAAAGTCTCTCCAATTCCTTTAGATGTGATGAAAAAGAAACTCGATTATTATATGAACTCCTTTAAGGATAAAGACGTTGAGAAAATCACTAAAGCAGTCATTTCTCACTTCTATGATAAGTATATTACTTATCCAGCAGCGGTGAAGATTCACCACGAATTTGGTAGCGGAATCCTTCATCACTCCTTAACAATGGCGGATGTGGCAGAACAAGTCTCCAAAATCTATCCACGTGTAGACCGCGACCTATTAGTCGCTGGTGCATTAATGCACGATATTGGTAAAACCATTGAATATGAAAATCCACTTACTCCTTCTCAAACCTTAGAAGGTAAGTTAATCGGTCATATCTCCATTATGTATGCTGAATTTAAGAAGATTGTTGATGATCTTCATATCGAAAGTGAAGTTCCTGTTCTTTTAGAACACATGATTCTTGCTCATCATGGAAAACTCGAATTTGGTTCCCCAGTTCTTCCATGCACAAGAGAAGCACTTCTCTTAAGTATGATTGACTTAATGGATTCCAAGATGATGATTCTTGATAAAGCTTATGATGCCACTAAAGACGGGGAATGGACCGAAAAACTTTGGATGCTAGATAATATGAAGTTTTATAAACCAAAACAGAGGTAACTAGGATGTTAGAAAATAAGAATTTACCTGATTTAGAGCAAGAACTAGAAACATCCTTTAAAAATGGATTGTCTAGTGAGGAAGCTCAAAAACGTCTCTTAAGAGACGGAGAAAACAAACTTGAAGAAAAGAAGAAAAAATCTGTCTTCCGTATTTTCCTTGAACAACTCAATAACCCAATGATTTTTGTTTTGTTCGCCGCAATCGGAATTACGATTGGTGTTTCTATTTATGAAACAATCAAAGTTGGATTCGACTTCTTTAATGTTGGTGACTGGCCAGATGTCATTATTATCTTAGCGGTCATTATCTTAAACGGTATTATCGGTACTGTTCAAGAAGTTAAAGCCCAATCATCTTTAGATGCTTTAAAGAAACTAGCATCACCAGAATCAACCGTTATTCGGGATGGGCAACGTTTAAAAGTTCGTTCTTCTGAGCTAGTAGTCGGTGATGTTGTTGTCTTAGAAGAAGGTGATACGATTGGTGCTGACCTTCGATTAATCGAAGCGATTAACTTAAAAACGAATGAATCATCCTTAACTGGTGAATCCGTTTCTATAGAAAAGGATGCCTCAGTTGTCTTTAGTGACACAGTCGCGATTGGTGATCGTGTCAATTGCGCATACATGTCAACACCTGTTGTTTATGGTCGTGGACAAGGCGTTGTTGTTTCAACGGGCATGAAAACCGAAATCGGTAAGATTGCTAAATCCTTAGATGAAGAAGAAGAGGAACAAACTCCACTTCAAAAAGTCTTAGCAAAACTATCCAAATTACTTGGTATATTAACTTTGTTAATTGTTGTTGTTGTTTTAATAGCGGATATCATCTGGATCTTTGTTCATGGACAAGGTAGTGATATCGAAGCCTGGATTGAGGCTGTTTTAGCCTCGATTGCTTTAGCCGTTGCGGCGATTCCAGAAGGTTTAGCCGCGGTTGTTACAATCGTCTTATCCTTAGGCGTGCAGCGCATGGTTAAAGCAAACACCATCGTTCGTAAACTTCCAAGTGTTGAAACATTAGGTGCAGTCTCTGTTGTTTGTTCTGATAAAACCGGAACACTCACCCAAAACAAGATGACTGTTATGGAAGCTTACGTTAATGACTCCTTTTATAAAGGAGAAGACTTTAACGAGAAGCAAAACTTAGAAGAATTAGTTCTTCTTGGCAGCGGAATGTCTTTATGTTCCAACGCGACTGTTGATGAAGGTCTTTATGGCGATCCAACTGAAATCGCCTTAGTTGATTTCTCCAATAAACTAGGAAACCATAAAGGAGATCTCGAAAAGAAACAGGCTAGAATTGATGAACTTCCATTCGACTCTGTTCGTAAAATGATGTCGACTCTCCATCATGATGGAGTGCAATATACAAAAGGTGCTCTTGATAGCATTCTTAAATGCTGTGACCGTATCTTAGAAAAAGGCAAAGTTCGTAAATTAACTAAAGAAGATTTAGAACGTATTAACCAAGCCAACTCGAACTTCTCTGACCGCGCTCTACGTGTCTTAGCTCTGGCTTATGACACTAATCGTAAAGAGGTTAAAGAAGAAAAGCTCGTTTTTGTCGGACTTGTCGCGATGATCGACCCATGCCGTGAAGAAGCTGGTCCAGCCGTCGCGAAATTTAAACAAGCCGGTATTACAACAGTGATGATTACTGGTGATCATCGCGATACTGCTTTTGCAATTGCAAAAGAACTTGGTATTGCTGAAAGTAAAGACCAAGTTTTAACTGGTGCGGATGTTGATGCCTTATCATTTGAAGAATTACAAAAGAAATGTGAAACAGTCAGAGTCTTTGCTCGAGTTTCTCCAGAAAACAAAGTTTCGATTGTGAAAGCCTTTAAAGCAAATGGAAATATTGCCGCAATGACTGGTGATGGCGTCAATGACGCTCCATCATTAAAGGCGGCTGATATTGGTATTGCCATGGGTATTACCGGTACAGATGTTGCTAAAGGCGCCGCGGATATGGTTTTAACCGATGATAACTTTGCTTCCATTGAAAAGGCGGTTGAAGAAGGACGTGGCATTTATGCCAACATTAAGAAAACTGTTCTCTTCTTACTCTCCTCAAATATCGCGGAAGTCCTTGGAATGTTTATTCTTATTTGTATCGGACTTCCATCTCCGTTTATTGCCATTCATCTTCTTTGGGTGAATTTAATTACCGACTCCTTACCAGCAGTGGCTTTAGGAGTCGATCCTAAGGACCCAAATAATATGAATGAGAAACCACGTGATCCAAAGGAAAACTTCTTTGCTCACGGCGGTGCAAAAACCCTCATTTTATATAGTGTGATTATCACATTAGGAGTTGTTTTAGCCTACTTCTCTGTTGGCTTCTTAAATGGAGCGTTCTCCTATGGAGATATTAAAGCTTTATATGAATCTAACGCCGATTTACTTCATGAAGCTCGTTCAATGGCGTTTGCTACTTTAGCTATCGCTGAACTCATCCACATGGTTGGGATGAGTGCGGATAAGCATCATTTCCATGTCGTCTTTACCAGAAAGAACTGGCTTATGCTTGTCGCCTTTATCGCTGGATTCTTACTCCAAGTTTTAGTCATTGAAGTTCCATTTGTATCGAAGGTCTTTGATACTCATGAATTATCTGGATGGGAGTGGTTAATCGTTATTGGATTATCGATTCTTCCATTAATCGCTCATGAAATTGTCGTGACTGTTAACCAAATCAAAAATCATAGGAGAAATAAATCAGTTAAAAATTGATTTATTCTATAAATAAGCGTATAATATTTCGCACGAGGTGATAGTTATGATGACATTTGATCAAAAACTAGTTGAAAAACTCAACGAATGGCAACCAGGCGGTTGGCCAGTAGGTAACTTAATTGCATGTATTATTGCATTAATCCTCTGTGTCATTCTTGTTGGTATCGTTGGTATTGAAAGAGAAAAACGCGGACGTAGTGCTGGTCTAAGAACCCACTTACTAGTCGGTGTTGGATCCACAATTATTATGATTATCTCGATCTATGGATTCCCAGCAGTCTTTGAAGGTCATCGTGATGTCGCTCGTTTAGCTGCCCAAGTTATTACCGGTGTTGGTTTCCTTGGTGCTGGTGCTATTATGCACCGTGATAGCGGTGTTAAAGGATTAACAACCGCTGGAACAATCTGGGTTAGCATGGCGATTGGTATTGCTTGTGGTTCATTTAACTTTATTCTCGCGATTGCTGGAACGCTTCTCATCTTCCTTGTCTTAACTGGATTTAGAAAAGTCGAGATTAAATTAAACGCGAAGAATCCAACAATCATCCTCATCTCGAATAAAGATGTTCCAGTCTTAGAAAATATCTTAAAAGTCTCTCGTCAATTTGACTGCCGCATCTCCGGCGTTCATAGTCAACTTGTTGAAGGAACCGACTCTGTCGAAGTGACTTTCCAAGCCATCTTCGAAAGCGGTGAAGAAGATCGTTTAAACGATTACTTAAACGAACTTGAAAAACAAACTCAAGCCAAGAACATTCATCTTCTTGGACACCGTTAATCTTTAGATTACTGAATTAGCCGTCTATTAGACGGCTTTTCTTTTACAAATTTAAGCACATAATTTGCACTTAATTTTACTTGCTTGATAATTTAGCTTTGCTATAATGAAGTTAAAGGATGAAAGAAAGGAAGGAATAGCGAGAAATGGAGAACGTAAATGTGACCATTCGAATGGACAAAAATTTAAAAAAGCAAGCTGATGAAGTCTTTCATGAACTTGGAATGTCTTTCACTACAGCCGTTACTTTGTTTACAAAGCAATGTGTTCGTGACCGTAAAATTCCTTTTGAAATCTGTCTTGAACCAAACCAGGTGACAATTGATGCCCTTAATGAGCTTCAGGCAATGTTGACTGACAAAGAAAAGTACAAAAGATACAACAGTTTTGCTGAAGCCATGGAGGACATTGAAAAATGCTCAAAGTAGTCTTATCAAATCAATTTAAAAAAGACGTTGTATTAGCAAGAAAAAGAGGTCTCAAATTAGAAAAACTTTACGAAACGGTTGATTTATTAGCAAGCGGTGAATCGCTCCCAAAGAAATATCATGATCACCAACTTATCGGAAATTATTCTGGATTTCGTGAATGCCATATTAGGCCAGATTGGTTACTTATCTACAATATCAATGATGAAGAGTTAGAACTTCTCTTGTTTAGAACAGGAACACATAGCGATTTGCTAAAAAAATAATAACATGCTAAGCATCATAAAACGCGCCCATACGGACGCGTCTTAATATTTAATGAGTAAATTATAATCCCTTCTTAATTTCGCTCGCTAAGGCTGG
>CAMHJP010000027.1 GCA_946185585.1 uncultured Caryophanales bacterium | reverse complement strand
GATAACTGGGATGAGCGTTATGTTGGCTACTTTACCAAGTACGGTGATGGGGCCGCTGATGTGCTCCCAATTGTCCATTTAACAAAAAAAGAAGTTCGCGAAGCTTCGAAACTTTATGGATTAAGTGAAGAGCTCTATAATCGCACTCCTTCTGCGGGTTTATTTGAAGGCCAAACTGATGAATCAGAAATGGGAATTTCTTACGAAGATTTAGATAATTACCTTTTAGGTAAAGAAATCAATGAAGCTGCTAAAAAGCGCATCGAGCACCTTCATAAAATTAGTGAACATAAACGTGTTGAAATCCCAACTCCAAAACCTCCGAAAAGATAGTTAACTCTGAAAAATATTTTGATAAATTTTGAAAAAAGTGGCAAAAATGTCACTTTTTTTCGAATTAAGTATAGTAGAGAGAAATAACGGGAAAGTAGGTACAAATTATGTTTGATTACTTTAACGGACAAGTGACACAAATCCGCCCGCATTCAATCGTACTCGAAACCAATTCCATCGGGTATCGAATTGCTGTGTCTAAGCCTTACCAATTCCACGTTGGTGATGAGGTGAAAGTTTATGTGGAAGATCTTTTAAGAGAAGACGGTTTTTATCTAGTTGGATTTCTTTCAGTGGAGGAACGCGAGATTTATCTAGGATTAAATACTGTCAACGGAATTGGACCAAAAACCGCTCTTAAAATCCTTGGTGAGTGCGATTATCAGGAACTTAAAAAAGCGATCGAATCGAATAATCTCTTCTTTTTAAGAAGTATTAAACACATTGGAATGAAAGCCTCCGCCCAGATTCTTCTAGATTTACGCGGTTTCTTTGATTTAAACCAAAACATCAATGTGAACCAGTATGAAGAAGTGCAGGCCGCACTTCGTTCTTTAGGTTACAAAAACCGCGACATCATTAATACTCTTTCAACGATTAATATTCCTGATGCAACCAACGAAGAAATCATTAAAGAAGCTTTAAGGAGGATGAGAACTTATGCGCACCAAGGTCGAAAGTAAGGAAGAACAACTGGCCGAAATCACTCTCCGTCCACATTCATTTGAAGAGTTTTTTGGTCAAACTTCTCTTATAGAGAATCTAAAAGTTTATATTCAAGCAACCAAGAAAAGAAAAGAAGCTTTAGACCATGTTTTAGCTTATGGGCCAAGTGGATTAGGAAAAACAACTCTGGCGCATGTTATAGCAAACGAACTACATCAGAAGATAACGTGCGTGAATGGCCCAACAATTGAAAAGATTGGTGATATGGCCTCCATTCTTTCGAGTTTAGAACCAGGTGAAATCCTCTTTATTGATGAGATTCATCGGATTCCGAAAGTGGTGGAAGAATTCCTTTATAGTGCGATGGAAGATTTCCGAATTAACCTCGTTGTTTCACATGAAAAAGACTCGGAAAATTTATCGATTGATTTGCCTCCATTTACCGTAGTTGGAGCAACCACAAAAATTAGTAGTTTATCTTGGCCAATTCGGCAGCGTTTTGGGATCCATTTAAAGTTTGATTTCTACAAAGTAGAAGAACTTGAACAAATCGTGATTCGTTCGGCCCAAGTTTTAGGTGACAAAATTGATCCAAAAGCAGCCCACGAAATTGCCATCCGTTCACGAGGTACTCCACGTATCGCGAATCGTTTGCTAAGACGTGTCCGAGATTTCTATACTTGTTCGAAACAAAAATCCATCTCTGAAAAGCTCACAATTGATTCTTTAAAACGGATTAATGTCGACCAAATTGGATTGGATGAATTAGACATCGAATATCTCTCACAAATGATTAATCGTTTCCATTCTAGGCCGGTTGGGTTAGACACTTTAGCCTCTTCGTTTGGTGAAGATCCTGGAACTCTTGAGGAAGTTTGCGAACCATATTTAATCTCAATCGGTTTTATTAACCGAACACCTCGCGGAAGAGAAATCACTGAAAAAGGAAAAACTTATTTTTTGAAATATCATAAAGATCACATCGAGGATTAAATTTAATCGATTTTATCGTGATTTTTATATTTATCCTATATTGGAGATTTTTCAATATTTGAAAATTTAGGTAATACTTCTTTAATAAGGTTTTCGATTTCTTCCTTGCTATAGCAAAAGGTTAGTAGTATTCTTTAAAAGCAAACTTAATTTTTAATTAAGGCTTAGAAAACAGTAGAAAGAGAACATATTATGCGTCGTTTAATTGCTTATATCTCGATGGTTATCGCCATCTTAATCGGTGTTGGCGTATCTTTTGCCCCAACATTTGTCAAAATGAAAGAAGGCCGTGAATTTGCTTCCGGTCGTGAAATTGTCTTTAACCTTAAAGATAAAGAAAATGCCGAAGATCCAGTTCCAGCTGATGCCGCACAAAAAGTTGCTGACATCATGAAAGAACGTTTGGATTTAATGAATGTCGAAGATTACTCCGTCAAAATCGGAACTAACGAAGACGATCCAAGCCAAGTTTATGCTGATACAATCTCTGTTTCTTTCTCCACACAAGACGACACCTTATTTAACTATGTTTCTCGTTTACTCGAATTCTCTGGTAAGGATTATTCCTTAAGAGGAAATCTTGATGAAGCCTTTGCTGAAAACGTCTTTAAAGACGTTGAAGCTTATATTTGGCGTGATTCTGGTACAATTCCATATGTTATTTTCCCAGTTTCTGATCCTGACGCTGTGAAAACCTTCTTAAAGGTTGTTAGCGGTGAAGATGAAGAAGAAGGTGGAGAAAAGAACGCTCTTCCACTTGTTCGTCACTATGCTGAAACCGACGAAGGCGAAGGTCAAGGCGAAGGTGAACAAACTACACCAGACGTTTTCCTTGTTGGAAACTGGGGTGATGATGACTCCATCGAAAAAGCCGCTGAAAATCCATATTCAGCTGGAAAGATTATTTGTTCTTGGAACCACGAAAACATTTGGAACCCAGATTCTAAAGAAGCCGAAACTGAATTACGTTTCCTCTGCGGAAGCGCGAACGAACAAGGCGAATACGATTTAACCGCTCTTAAGAAAGCTAACCAACAAGCTTCATTCCTATTAGGAATGTTTAATGCTAAAGAATACGAAGTCGAAGTGACTAACAAGTTCAAAGATGTTACTGCTGATGGAAATATTCAATATAACTATTTAACAGTTCCAGCATCTTATGAACAACTTATTTCCTTTAAAGGAAATGATGCTAAGTTAGCATTCTCTGCAACTTTAAAAGCAACATTGATTGGTATTGTGATTGTTTCACTCTTACTCGCCATGTTCTTCCGCTTACAATCTTTAGCGGCAATTTCGACAACTCTCTTAAGCTTATTCTTAACATTCCTCTTATTCTTCGCCATGACACCAACATTTAATGTTGCTGCCATTGTCGGAGGCATTATTGTCTCACTTCTATCCGTCTTTGGTGAAGTCATCTATATGCATCGTTTCCGTGACGAAGTTTATAAAGGACGTAGCTTAAAGAAAGCTAACACCGAAGCCTTCAGACGTTCTAACTTAATCGTTTTAGATGGTTCCGTGATTGTTGCTGCTAGCGGATTACTCTTCTACCTCCTTGGAGGTGAAGCCCTCAAATCATTTGGTGTGATTGCCTTCTTTGGCTCCATTATTTCACTTATTATGTTCCACGTTGTCTACCGTATCCTTAACTGGTTACTTGCCAACACAACTGGATTACAAAATAAATATGGTTACTTTAACATTGATGAAAGCAAAGTTCCAAACATTGCTCTTGATGAAAAACCAAGTTATGAAAGTCCATATGAAAAAACCGACTTTACAAAGAAACGCAAAGTCTTTGGTATTGCCGGTGGTGTTCTCTTAGCCGCTTCCTTAGCTGGTATTATCACCTTTGGTGTTTTAAATGGTTCACCAATCAATACTAAAAAAGCTTCCAACGACCACTCTGTCATCTACACTTCTGTGCAGGTTG
Source organism: uncultured Caryophanales bacterium (assembly GCA_946185585.1). Classification (GTDB taxonomy): domain Bacteria; phylum Bacillota_I; class Bacilli_A; order RFN20; family CAG-826; genus Fiminaster. The sequence goes on along the minus strand of CAMHJP010000027.1, from coordinate 2,256 downwards.
ATAGTGATCGACTCAATACAACTCTCTTTGGAGATGAAATCTTATCTAAGATTACCATTGATGGCAAAGCCATCGATGTGAAATCAGTTGATATCACACTTCAAGAAACAAAGAGCTACGATCTTGATGAAAAGATGGAAAAGACAACATATTGTTATGTGGCGAAGTTCGATTCCGTCTTATCTAATAAGAACGTCCAATATAAGATTGGCGATACCACAAACGATGCTGACACCGTTCAACTCGCTGTGGAAGAGCTTGTTAGAAACTACGAAGTTGTCACTCCAGAATCAGTTGTCACTGAAGTTCGTCGTACTGGCGAAACAGTTTCTACTCCAAACCAAGGTGAAATTGCTTTAGCAACAGGCATTACACTTGCGGTGGCAGCCTTCTATTGCGCCTTCCGCTATCGTGTGTCCCGTGCTTGTAGCGTACTTGTAGTGAGCGCTGGTGTCACAATTGTAACCTATGGATTACTCGCCTTAACTCGTTTAGCTACTTCACCAGTCAGTGCCATCTTACTTCCAATTGTCGCTGTTTCATCCTTATTAACGATGCTCTTCTACTTAAGTAGAGAGAAAGAACTCGACAAAGAAGAGAAAGCCCATGACGCTGAAAAGAGAAGCGCTCTGATCGCTCGCGCTGTGAGCTTAAGCGCTCTACCAATCTTCACCTTCTCTCTTGTGGGTGGTTATCTGGCAATTAACTTCTTTGGCTTTGGGCCAGTAGAGTTAACAATTCTCTTTGGAGCAGTAATTGTTGGAACAATCCTCACTGTCCTATCAGTCTTAACGATTATGGGACCACTTGCTGGATTCTTCGACCGCTTATTCTCGAAGGTTCATCTTCCAAAGATCTTCCGTCGCAATAAAGAAAATAAACAACGTTCACTTAAACCAAAAACCAGTGAACCACAAGAAACAATCTTTATTGGTATTAACGACTAATTTTAAATGGGCTATTTGTATAGCCCTTTTATTTACCTATGGAACGCTTATTCAAAGAACTTCTCAACTATTATCATTTATCTGAAGCGGATTATCGTTTGATGTCTCTTCCTTTAGACGAGGTTCATTTACTTGAACCAACATCAATTAAAGGAATGAACCGTGTAAAATCACGTATTTTTGAATCAATCAAGAATAACGAGAAAATCATCATTTATGGTGATTATGATTGTGATGGAATTAGTGCAACTTCAATCATGTACCGCACATTCCAAATTTTAAACTACCATGTTTCTTATTACATTCCTTCTCGCTATAGCGATGGTTATGGATTAAATGTCACAAATGTCGAAAAAATCGCCTTAGCAGGTTATAAATTAATCATTTGTGTTGATAATGGCATTTCTCAACACGAAGCCATTCACCGAGCCAAAGAACTCGGAATTGATGTTATTGTTATCGACCATCACGAAGTTCCAGAGGAAAGAACCGAAGCTTACGAGATTATTCATCCAAGTGTTTCCGAGATTTCCGATATCTTTGGTTCTGGCGGTTACATGGCTTTATATGTTTCAGCCGCTCTACTTGGTTCATATGATGACTATTTAGTCACGATTGCTGGATTAAGTGTCATTTCTGACTTAATGGAATTACGTGGCCCAAACCGTGATCTCGTTCGTTTAGCGGTGGATCGTTTTGAAAAGAATAAATATCTTCCTCTCCGCTTGTTAGCGGAGTCTCCAATCATTACGGAGAAAACTTTCTCAATGGAAATCGCTCCAAAAATTAATGCAATTGGTCGAATGATGGAGAAAAATGAAGCTAATTTATTGGTCAAATATTTTACAACTGATAATGAGCAGGATATTTACTCTCTTTGTGACTGGATTAACCAAATTAACGCCCAAAGAAAAGAGCTCACTAAATCAACTGTCGATAATCTGACTGAGGATTTCTCTAATCAACCAGGAATCTGCGTTAATATTGATACAAAAGAAGGCATTATTGGCTTATTAGCCAATCGATTCCTAAATTTATATAACGTTCCTTCATTAGTTTTTACCAAAGATTTATTACATCCAGACATTCTAAAAGGTTCAATCAGATCTAAGGAAGGATTTAACGTCACAAAAGCCTTTAAATCACTCGAAAAATATCTTGTGACTGGTGGTGGTCACTCCTTTGCCGGAGGCTTATCCATAAAGGCTACTGATTTTGATAGTTTTAAGAAAGAATTTTTAGCTTTATGTAAGCAATATCAAATCGAAGAAGTCGATCATCCTTCCATTGATATTTCTCTTTCCGAAAT
>CAMHJP010000026.1 GCA_946185585.1 uncultured Caryophanales bacterium | reverse complement strand
CGCTCCTTCTTTAACAAAAGAAGCGATTGTTAAAAGTCTTTGCGATAATTTCATTAGGAACGATATCCTCGGTAGTCTCCGAGCTTTTTAGCTCGGTTTGGATGACGAAGTTTCTTAATCGCCTTCGCTTCGATTTGACGAATACGTTCACGAGTAACGTTGAATTCTTTACCGACTTCTTCAAGTGTTCGTGGATGGTTATCTTCTAATCCATAACGAAGTTTTAAGACTTTTTGTTCTCTTTCAGTTAAGTCAGACATAACTTCATAGAGTTCGTCTTTCAGAAGAGACTTGGTTGTGTATTCGTTTGGTGTTTCAACTTCCTTATCTTCTAAGAAGTCTCCTAAGTGGGAATCATCTTCTTCACCGATAGGAGTTTCTAAAGAAACTGGTTCTTGATTAATACGTTGAATTTCACGGATTCGGTCAGCACTTAAAGCGCCATCTAAACGTTCAGAAATTTCTTCTGCGGTTGGTTCACGTCCGAGTTCTTGAACTAATTGACGTTGGGCACGAGTAATCTTATAGATTGTTTCAACCATGTGGACAGGAATACGAATGGTACGAGCTTGGTCAGCAATCGCTCGAGCAATCGCTTGACGGATCCACCATGTCGCATATGTCGAGAATTTAAATCCTTTGGTGTAATCGAATTTATCAACAGCCTTAATTAAACCCATATTTCCTTCTTGGATGAGGTCTAAAAAAGGCATGCCACGACCAGCATATCGCTTAGCGATAGCAATAACTAAACGAAGGTTAGCTTGGATTAAATCTTGTTTGGCTTCTTCATCGCCTTCAGCAATTCGTTTGGCAAGTTCGGTTTCTTGTTGAGCAGTTAATAATGGAACTTTTCCGATTTCACGAAGATAAATCTTCACAGAGTCATTTACTTTGACATCTCCAACAATCATCTTGGATAAGTCAGCGGTAATTTCCTCTTCTTGGATTTCGTCTTCACCGAGCATATCATCATCGCCAAGATCCATATCAGATTCAGACATCTTTGATTCATCAAAGTCGATGTCTTCCATTTCTTGTTCATCTGAGATGACATTAACTTTGTTCGATTGGAAGTAGGAAATAATTCCTTCGTAATCTTCATCAGTTAAATCTAACATCGAAGTTGCATCATAGATTTCTTCTTGCTCGATGGTGTTATCGTTTTCTTTTGCCTTCTTTAGAAGATCTTTCTTAATTGCTTCTAAAACATGGGCTTGATCAACACTTTCTTCACCATCATCATCGGCTTTGCTAGCTTTCTTTGCTTTGGTTGGTTTAACCTCTTTGGTTGGTTTCGCCTTTTTAGCGGCTTTCTTTACTTCTTCCTTTGCCATAACTCTTCCTTCCTTTTATCGTGGCTTATTGGCCGTTTTTTGTAGTGCGTTTGATGTATTCATCCATGAGACGCGCCTGCTCTTGGACACTTTTTCCTTCAAAGGCCTTTAATAAGTTATTTCTCTCATAGACCTTGATTCTTTCTTCGGTAATGATCTTTTCACAATCTTTTAAAGCATCAGGGGAATACTTGATTGTGGAAATTCTAAATGATAATTTTGTTAATAAATTAACAATATCTTCCATATTTTCAACACTAGATAAGGAAACTAGGTCAATTAATGCGCTTGGGGAAATCTCATTATTTGGATAAGTGTGCACATAATCGACGATGAAATTAGCTAATGAACGGTAAGTTTCGTTATAGAAATACTTAATTTTTTCTTCAAAGAATTGGACAGCTTCATGAGAGACCATCATTTGTTCAATAACCATGTTCTCGGCAATCTCTAAACGACGGAGTTCCTTAGGAACTGATTTAAAATTGTTCTCGCAAATAACATCTGTTTTGTTATTGACCTTCACCACAACTTGTCCAGATTTATGCTTTTCGACTAAGTTACGGATTGCTTGTGCAGAGAAACCAGTAATTTTTTCTAGTTTATAAATATAATTGTCTGCATCTAACGACGATTTTAGACGAGCAATCATCGGTACAAAGTGATTAATCACTTTTTTCTTATCCTCATTTGATCCAAGTGGGGAAGTTGTCTCATAGTAGTTGATAATGAAATCAAATGGATCAACGAGTGAATTGACATAAGCTTTCAAAGCTTCTGGACCATCTTGCTTAAGAATTTCATCTGGGTCACGAAGTTCATTAGCTTTGCTAACGTATCGAGCATGAAGATGCGCTTCATTTAATTGAGAGATGATCTTCATCATTGCTTCTTGACCAGGTTTATCTCCGTCAAGGCAGACACGAACCTCAACATTGAGCTTGCGAAGTTCATCGATATGCTGAGTGGTCAACTTTGTTGACATTAACGCAACACAAGAGGTCACACCAATGCTATCGAGAGCGAAAACATCCATGAAACCTTCCACTAGATAAATGTATCCATCATGTTTCACTGTTTGCTTTGCATTGTTGAAATTATAAAGAATCTTACCTTTGGTAAAAATCTTAGTTTCAGGGGAATTAACATATTTTGGAGCATCATCTCCGCTGGTCATTTTACGAGCAGAGAATCCGACAACTTGACCACTCTTATCGAAGATTGGGAAGATTAATCTTCCCGCATTGTTATCACTCATTCCACTAGTTTGTAATAGCGCAATGCCTGTATCTTCAATGTTCTTAAAAGAAAATCCTTTTTGTTTGAGATATTCAATGGTCATTTTGCCATCTTGAAGAGCATAGCCTAATCCAAATTTTGTTTGTTGATCTGCGCTAATTTGTCTCTTCTCGAGATATTCTCGAGCGACAACGCCTTCATCAGTCATTAAGCAGTACTTATAAAACTTTTGAATTTCACTAATGCAGTTATAAACTGGCACGAGGTTTGTATCGACTGGTTTAACATAGGCCTTCTTATGAAGGCGTGGGTCATCATAACCAATGATTTCGGCTACTTTTCGGACTGCTTCTTCGAAACTACATTTCTCGTACTTTTGTACGAAAGTGAAAACATCACCGCCGATGTTATCTACGAAACATCTAAATGTTTGGTGTTCCTTGGAAATCTGCATTGATGGCTTATGGTCATCATGGAACGGGCAGATACAAACATAGTTACGTCCTTTCTTTTGAACGCTTGGCAAAAAATACGAGATGATATCAACAATATCAGCACGTTCTTTAATTTCTTTTAAAACATCGTAATCAATTGCCATAAACTTTGTTTATAATCTACTAAATATTAACTAATAATTTACTAATCAATAATTTTGCTTTCTAAGAAGTCGCGGACTTCATCAACTTTGATTCGGACTTGTTCCATGGAGTCACGATCGCGGATTGTGACACATCCATCTGTTTCGGTATCAAAGTCTACTGTAATACAGTAAGGTGTTCCGATAGCATCTTGACGACGGTAACGTTTACCAATACTTGCTGTTTCATCATAAGTAACAGAGAAGTATTTGTTTAGCTTTGCTAAAACTTCTTTAGCTTGTGGGGCTAATTGTTTACTTAATGGGAGAACAGCAGCTAAATATGGAGCCACCTTTGGTGAGAAGTGCATGACGATGCGGGAATCGTTTTCAAGTTGTTCAACATCGTATGCTTCGCATGCGAGCATTAAGAAGATACGTTCAACACCCATCGATGGTTCAATACAGTATGGAATGTATTTTTCGTTTGTTTCTGGATCAAGATATTCTAGAGATTGTCCAGAAGCATCCATATGACGTTTTAAGTCGTAATCTGTTCTATCGGCTACGCCGAGAATTTCTCCCCAACCAAATGGGAACTTATATTCGACGTCACATGTTGCTTTACTATAGAAAGCAAGTTCTTCTGGTTCGTGGTCACGGTAACGAAGGTTTTCTTCCTTAATATTGAATGATTCAAGGAAGTGTAAGCAATACTCTTTCCAATAGGAAAACCATTCTAAATCGGTGCCTGGTTTGCAGAAGAATTCCATTTCCATTTGTTCGAACTCACGCACACGGAAAATAAAGTTTCCCGGTGTGATTTCGTTACGGAAAGATTTACCAATATTACAGATACCAAATGGAATTTTGCGACGAGATGTTCTTTGAACATTCTTAAAGTTCACGAACATACCTTGGGCGGTTTCTGGACGAAGATAAACTAGTGATTCGCTAGCTTCGGTAACGCCAATATGTGTACGAAACATCATATTAAACTGACGAATGTCAGTAAAATTAGATTTTCCACAAACTGGACATTTGACTTTCTTTTCACGAATGAATTCCATGAGTTGATCATTGTTCATTCCATGAACATCAACATCAGGATATTGTTCTTCAATTAAGTTATCAGCGCGGTGACGAGCATGACATTCTTTACAATCGATTAATGGATCAGCGAATGTTGCCACGTGACCAGTTGCTTTCCAAACACCTGGATTCATGAGGATTGCTGCATCAACTCCAACATTAGTTGGAGATTCTTGAACAAACTTCTTCCACCAGAGTTTCTTAATATTGTTTTTGAGTTCGACTCCTAAAGGACCAAAATCCCAGGAGTTAGAAAGTCCACCGTAGATTTCACTATCCTGGTAGACAAAACCACTCGTAATTAAATGATTTACGATTTCATCGAATTTCTTTTCCATTTTGATACCTCAATAAATTGAATGCTAAATATAATGTGTGCGCAAACACAACTTGTCAACCTATTATGAGTGTATTTTAGTTAATTTTTAGTTAATTTTGAAGTAATTTTAGTGATTTTAGCTTAAACTCGACTGTTCCAAGGATGAATTCTTCGAGTAAAGATAAAACAACAAGACATTCGTCTTTCTCAAAAGCGATGTGATCATACATTTCTGGTTTGACCATAAAGATATATCGAATAATCTTTAATAGACGAGTTGATAGTTTAGCCCCGTTTTGGCCATCAAAACAATCGCGACACATAAATCCACCACTCGATGTGTTTATCGCCACGATGTCGTCTTTTTGACCACATTTTTGGCATTTATCAACACTCCAACCGTATCCAGATTCATTTAAAATGAAGGCTAAGTAGATAATCGCGAGTGTATAGTGATCAAATCCAGATTCTAAAAGTTCAATAACCCTTTTAATTGATGGATAGGCCTTATAGTAGTCTTTTTCTAAAAGAAACTTCGAGGTTACTTCCCCAATAAAATCAAACATTGTTAATCCGATAAAGGAATCTCGAAGTTTGGAATGCGACTTAATGATGCTACCTGTCTTTAAAGACAGACCATCTTTTGTTTTCATTAAATCGAAGTGTGATTCGGCAAATGGAAGAACACTAAAAGAGTTCTTAGATTGAATCTTTCTAATCCCCCGGGCTAAAAAAGAAAACGATGATCGTTCGTTAATGACACAAACCATCGCATCATAATCGCGATATTGATTCACTCGTAAAACGAGACCATCGATTTCCATTATTTATAACCAAGTTCTTTAAGAAGTCGTTGGTTATTTAACCAATCTTCTTTCACTGAAACGAATAATTCTAGGAAAATACGTTTTCCATAATATTCTTCTAAGTCTTCGCGGGCTTTCATGCCAATCGCTTTAATACGTTTACCGTTTTTGCCAATCACGATTCCTTTATGAGATTCTTTATCAACAATAATTGTTGAACGGATAACACATTTATCTTTTTGGTTTTTAATATCATCCACTCTCACAGCTAAATTATGAGGGACTTCTTCTTTTAGAAGCTTGAGAAGCTTTTCGCGAATAACTTCGGAGACAAAGAAGGAAGGATCTTTATCTGTAATCGCGTCTTTTTCAAAATATCGTGGACCTTCTTTCATTAAAGATTTAATTTTCTCTAATAGAGAATCAATGCCAAAGTTTTCAATGGCGGACATCTCGAGAATCTCCGCATTTGGATAAACTTCACGATATTTGGCTTTGATTTCTTCAACTTCAGGAAGTCTAAGTAAATCAATTTTATTGATTACCACAAATAAAGGTGTTTTTTTATTAATCTTTTCTTCAATCGCAGCATCTCCAGCATCAAATTTTCTTGATCCATCCACCACCAGAACAATCGCATCAACATCTTTTGCAGAATCAAACGCTTGTTGGTTCATATAGCGACCAAGTGAATGGTGCGCTAAATGAATTCCTGGTGTGTCGATGAAGATGATTTGGTATTCATCATCGTCATAGATACCTTTGATTGAATTACGTGTTGTTTGGGCTTTTTCTGTAACAATAGAAAGTTTACGCTCTAAAAGAGCGTTGATGATTGTGGATTTACCAGCATTTGGTCTTCCAATAATTGCTACAAAGCCACTTTTCATTACTTTAAGTCGTCAGCTGAAAAGGCAAATGGAAGAAGTTCACGAACGTTGGTTTCTTGAATTTGACCTTTAAGGTTAGACATATAAATTGGCGCATCAGCTGGGAAAATTTCGCTGAGAACTTGTCGGCATGCTCCACATGGTGAACATGGTTCATCAGAAGCAGCTGAAAGAGCCATTGCAGCAAAATCCTCTTTTTTCTTTCCGTGCATATAAGCGTTATACAGTGCGTTTCTCTCTGCACACATGCAGAGTGGGTAAGAAGAGTTCTCCACGTTTGCACCATAGAAAACTTCACCATCTTTACAAAGTAAAGCGGCGCCAACAGCAAAGTGGGAGTAAGGTGAGTAAGAAAGTTTTCTAGCTTCCTGAGCTTTTTGAACTAATTCTTCTTTTGTCATTTTCGACCTCCGAGGATTTCATCCTGTAATTTAAACATCACTATTTCATCTTCTTTTTTCATGTGGTCATAACCCAGAAGATGGAGTAAGCCATGAACGAAGAGGAATGACATTTCTCTTAAAAGAGAATGTTCGTATTCTTTTGCTTGTTCTTCAGCTTTTTCAAACGAGATTAGGATTGTGCCGAGTGAGATTTGGTCTAATCCGACAAGAGTTTGCTCTTCTTTGTCATCAAGGAAGGCAAAGCTAATCACGTCGGTTGGACGATCTACACCACGGTATTCACGATTGATTTGATGAATGAACTTGTTGTCCACCACACTAACATCAACAAGATAATTATCTTTTAAAGATAAATGCTTATAGACTTTCTTAGCGAGGTCATTAAAGACCTTCGCAAAGTCATCGTAAGTTTTTGGGCCTTGGTTGATATAGTCAATTTCAATCATGCGAGTTTTATTCTTGTTTCAGATTTGTTTGTACAAAATATGATATCACTATTAGGGAAAAATTCATAAATGAAATTAGTCTTAATTAGCTATAAACCGCATTTATCGTAAAACTGAGTTAGATTTTTCTTTTGTTCTTGCATGTTTGTTAAGCGGTCAAAAAGAAGTGAAATTCCTTGTCCAATCACAAAGTAAACTCCAAAGTGGAAAACGGCAAAATTAGCCGACATTGTTTTTGATAAAACCATCATGAATAATGTTAATAACATTAAAATCATTTGGAAGAAGCAGTTTCGTGTTGTAATCATCATGCCGTAATGATTACTTCTTTTGTTTAAATTTGTCAGTGTCGAAACAACTTGGTCTTGATGGTCAAATGCTGATGATTCTTGACAGTTCATCTCGTGAACAACTTTTTCATCACTTCTTTGGGTGATGTATTTTTCTAACGCCTTGTAAAGCGCGATAATGGCAATCACTAAAATGTTTTTTGGATCATTGATTGAAACTAGAATTCCAAGAATTAGTGCTAACGAAGCAAAAACAACGAGGGATTTTGATGATTGAAA
>CAMHJP010000025.1 GCA_946185585.1 uncultured Caryophanales bacterium | reverse complement strand
TTGCTTGGTTTAGCAGTGACTGTCTTCACATCCTTATAGGATGAAGCAGGAGTTGGTGCATTGTTTGGACCAAGTGTTTTCATTGAGAGCCACATCACACGGACACCTAAGAGTAAGGCGAATAAGACTTGCATAAATCCAGTGATGAGGAATCCTAAACCACATGTTAAGATGGCTGGAGTATTGGCGGCCCACATACCGACCTTCATGGAATCCCAGAAGGTATAGATGCGGAATGGGTTGTTCTTTCCACGGGTTAAGATAAAGACCATTAATCCCATGAAGAAGACAAGAACAGCATCAATCGCAGCCATAATTCCTGTCGTAGTCCAGGTGGATGTTAAACGATTATTGTTATAGGCTTCATCGAAGAATGCTTTCCAATTGCTCCATGTTTCAGCACGGTATTGGGCATATTCTTCAGGAGTGCCTGTTGGCTTTTCGGAAAGAATAGAAGACATATTCCAACCAACTTTGGTTGATTGATAGTCACCAACAATTGTTCCAATAACAGCTGATCTTTGTGGATTAGAGAAATAGGCGACAAATTGCTTTTCAGTTAATAAGAATAAGCTTGGAAGAGGTGTGTTTGCATCTTTATTGCTTTGTTCAAGTGCTTTAGCAAATTCAGAGAGAGTTTGTGAACCCATATTTCCAAGATAGTAAACTTGGAAGTCGTTTTGACCAGCTTCGTTCTTGTGATTAAAGAAATTGAATGATTGATCTTTGAAAGTATAAACGTTTTCTGGGAAAGCGGCTGCCCATGTTCCATGGTCAACAAGAATATTTTTCTTTTCAGATTCGTTATAGCTGACTTCTAATGAGACGTTCTTTGCCTTAACAGCTTCAGAGAAACGTAAGGAAAGATTATCCATGTCATAACTATAAGTTTTCACAATGTCAGAACCGCGTTTAGAAATATTTGTGACAAAGATTGGGACTAATGCGAGAATAAGTGAGACAAAGAAAATAATTACTGCGAAGTACCATGGGCGGTGGCGAGCACCTTCCACTGTTGCATTATTTGAGACTAAAGATTTGAGTATTAATTTAAAGTTTTTCATAGCGCAATATATGTTATCAAAGAAATTGGGCAAAACAAATAAATATTTGTAGAAAACTAATTAGCGTGATAAGATAGTCACACATTTGGGGTCGATATAGTTTCGACACGGATGATTGCCTGGCATTAACTGCAGCCGAGTGATGACGCTATCATCAAAACAAAATAACTGACAACAGTTATATGAGAGCTCCAAGAGCTCAATCTCTCTGCTTAGCTTAAGCTACCCGACATAGGGACCGACGTTAGACGCCGGACAGAGCGCCCTTCAAGGTTTTAGCCTTTCACGCTTGAAGTGGGTGTCATACCAAAAGGATAGATGAGGACAGTTGGTTCGCTAACCCTTGTCGAACTACAATGAACCTTGTATTGTTCAAGCAGGCGATATGCAACGAACATACGAGATTACTTAATATCGTCTAAGCTGTAGACGTTATTGTGGGGCCTTCTGTGGACACGGGTGCGATACCCGCCGACTCCACCAATGGAAAATGTACTCTAGTCGGTGGCTAGAGTTTTCTTTTTTATAAATATAGAAAAGAAGTATAATAGTTCCATGCGAATTAGAATCATTGCCATTGGTAAGATTAAGGAAGACTATTTGAAGTCCGGTATTTCAGAATACGTCAAACGCATTAAACCATATTGTGAAATTGAAATTGTTGAAGTGGCTGATTCGCCAGTAAAAGACAATCCAAATTCATCAGAAATTTTGCGAGTTAAAAACGAAGAAGGAAAACGAGTTTTGAAACTTGTTAAAAATAATGAGGTTTTGATAAATTTAGACATGAATTGCAAGGAATTTTCATCTGAAGAATTTGCAGAATTTATTCAAAAAAAGATGGAATTTGCTGGGTCTTTTTTAACATTTGTGATTGGCGGATCGTATGGTCTTTCTGATGAATTAAAACAACGCGCAAATGCTTCTATTTCCTTATCGAAAATGACATTCCTACACCAGATGACTAGATTGGTTCTTTTGGAACAAATCTACCGCTCGTTTAAAATTTTAAATCACGAAACTTATCACAAGTAATATAATTAACGTATGACCGCGAAGAAATCGTTCAAAGGATACGAGGGAATTGTTGCATTCCTTATTTTTGAAGTTCTTGCTTTAACAACATTTGGATTAGGCGGGATTAATATCGTCTTCCATATTGCGGGCTTCTTAGTTGCAACTTTTGCTTTGCTAACTAGTGGAAACCAATTTAAAAAAGGTGAATTGTTACACCTTCTAGTTTTTATTGTCCCACTATTTATCTTTGCTGTACTTGTTTCCCTTGCTGGATCAGATTATTTCGAAGGAAAGATTCTTGAAAATATTTGTTCTTTGTTAGGAATTATGGGTTTCTTCTTCATGGGATTAGCCGCAAGAAGAAATGAATCATTCAATATTGAAACAGCATTGATTTGTATTGGAGGCGGATTAGCTCTTCTTGTTCTTATTAATACTTTTGCTACATGGTTTGATTATGGACCGTTCTATCCGCTTATTTTCTCATCAAAACCAGATGGCTACTATCGTGGTGAAGTTATTAATCTCACCAAAGAAATGAATGTTCTTGTTGGTTTGAAATTCTATGAATCAACAATTTCTTATGGAACACAATTTGCTGTTTTATTATCTGCTTCAATTCCAGCTCTATTCTTCATTGATCGAAAGAAGGAAACAAAGAAGTTCCTTGTGGTTGCGTTATATGCAGTTATTTCAATTCTTGCGATTGCTACAGTTACATCAATCACTGGAATCATTTTCTTAGCAATTGTTCTTGTTATTGGAGTTGTTTATAAGTTCTTTAGAGATAATGACCTCTTTAAGAAATTATTAAAATGGGCATTTATTGTTATTCTCGGTTTGGGATGTTTGTTTGTTATTCTTGTTATTATCAATAACATTACTTCAACATCAATCTTTGCTCAAAACGCTTTTCTTAACAAAGTGTTTAACACTAACCACGTGATGAGCAAGATTAACGCGGTTTTATCACCAGCGTTTAAGCCTTATAACTTATTTGGTTTCCATTCCGGAAACATTGATGATGTTTATGGGCAAACATATGATGCCCTACTTTCTTCAAGCGGACATTTTGAATTAGAGATTCTTAAAGAAGGTGGAATTTTTGCATTAATCTCATTGATTACATTTGGTGTATTCTCATTCTTCTCAACTGGAAGATATTTAAAAAATAGTCACGATAATTCTTCAACAAAATCAGTGTTATTAACTTTCTTCATTGTTTTCGTTCTTTATTATTCAGTGGCGTTTGAAACATTCCCATTAATTCATGTGAAGGAGTATTTAAATTCCTTTAGCCGCTCAACACCATTTATGGTTTTGCTTTTCCTAGTTGGCTATGTTGCAAATTCAAAGAAGATTGCTCCTGTTGAATTTGAAAAAAAAGAAAAGAAGACAAAAGATGTTGGAACTGGTGTTTCAGCCGTCGAAGAATATGACTTTAGTGATAGCGATCAGGAGGAAAAAGAATGAAAAAGATTTATGCAGTTCTTCCTCTATTAGCATTAATCCTTGTTGGTTGTAGAAAGACCGAAGAGGCATTTGAAGCTGGCCGATATAATTCATCGGATTTTGATCAAAATTACTATGTAGAATGGAATGGTGTTAAAGAATTAGAAATTGGAAAAATCTCTACAATTTCCAATCCTTTCAAGATTTCTACAGGAATTATTAATGATGGAAAAGAATACGGTTTTGAAGTGAAAAACCTCATTAAAGAAGAAGATAAGTTCTCCTATGGTTATCTTTCCAAGTTATACGACGGACGTCTCCGTTGTGATGGCTTAACAACTCGTTCTAGAGTTCAATTAAATAAGACTGGTTATGCCACTTTCTTCCCAAAAGAATATCGAGGAAGTGAGTCGTTTGCGTTTGCACTCCGTGGCGGAACTACCATTAATTACGCGAGCGAAGAAGCGCGTATTCGTAGCGTAAAAATTGACGCAACATTTAAGTTCTATATTCGTATCGAAGGAACAAATACCTATGACCGTGTTGATATGGTCTTCAATGATTTACAAATTTCTTCCGATAATGGTGGAAGTACAACCTATGTTGAAGTTCCTTTTGATGAAGGAACAGTCGAGAAAATTAATGGTGCTGATGCAATGTCCTTTGAATATTCTTTGAAGGATTTAAGTCAATATTCTGGATACAATATCACTGATGATTACACAAGCGATCCAAATAAAGAAAAAGAGCACTTTAGTATCATGCTCTATGAAATTCTTTTCCCAGGATCAAGGTGGTATTAATTCTTTAAGTATTTAGAAATATCAAGCCACTCACCCATCTCAAAGTCACACTTATCGTCATCTAGAATTAATGTTCCTTTAGCTGGAGTGAACGTAAGTTCAGAGAAATAAATCTTTCCATCGATGTTGTATAAATCAACTCGAACAAATGGGAAGTTTTTTCCTAATCGTTCAGCGATTTTAACCATTCTATCCCAGTTATCTGGTTTCTTTAATTCGTAATCAGTTTTCTTCCAACCATTAAACTGTGATCCGTCAAACGGAGTCCAATCAATATAGTAGTTGTTATAGCGAATATCTTCTCCTCGACCAGTAACAACATACATTGATTTAGCCACGCCATTAAAAACATGAATTTTGTATTCAACCGGAAGGTGTTCTAATCCACCGATATATTCTTCAACAATGATTCTTGGTTTGATTGGTGAATAGTGCTTTTCACAAGTCATATTTCCATAATTAGTTTTTAACCATTTGTGGAATTTCTTGCGAGCTGCTTCAATATCAAATTTTGATTTGTCTCTTACAATCATATTGAAAGCGCAGGCGTGTGTGCACTTAAGGACAAATCGGTTTGGCAATTTTTCAAAATCAATATCTTCGAAACGGTCAAAGACTCCATAAGATTTGATTAAGATATCTTCGAATCCTTGCTCACGTAGATATTCTCTTGCTCCGTCTCTACTAGCGGCACGAATAACATCTTCATCTTTTGGATAAACGAATAATCTTAAGTATTGAAGTTTTTCTGTATATCGAACTGGATTTTTTAAATTTAATTTATGATGCGTGATGTATTTATACTGTTTTTTCACGTAAAAAACCGGACAGGTTTTGATGAGGACATTTCTAAAACATTGAAGTTTTGCCATGGATTTTTACCTCTTCAATTTTAAGGAACGGACGAATTTTTCCTTAGATAAAATTAATCCGGCCACATAAATAACAACATCGATTAAGAATATGACAACAATTTCAATCATATAAGCTGTTTCATAATCCATCGTTTTCAAAAACGCTTGTTCAATTGGTTGCCTAATAAAGATATTTGCGACAGCAACTATACCCGCTAAAACAACTAATTTAATTGTGTTGAGGTTAAAGATAATTTGTTTGGAATTCTTCCAGGTTAAACCTATGAGCGTTCCAACCATTAATAAATCTGCAACAGCTGTTCCAATTGCTACGCCGATAGCAGGATGATCTTTCATCACAACAAGGCCAAAGAGGACAGATAAAGCGACATTTAAAACGACTGATCCAAGAATGACATACAAATAAAGTCTTTCTCGTTTTTGAGGAATAAGAACTTGAGTGTAAATGATATTTGAAACAGAGAAAGTGATCATCATACTTGCTAAAACAATTAAAATTGTTGCAGCATCATCATAACCTGTTAAACCAGAAATAACTCTTGTGATAGGAATAGCTAAAGTAGTGGCTAAGGCTATTGCTGGCAAGACAATAATCATTGTAATGTTTCCAGAATACATGTTTAGGTTATTGAACTGTTTCTCGTCATTTTTCTGTTGATAATAAACAGCACGAGGCATAAAGACTGCGCTTAGTGACATTACAATTCCTAAAACAATTTCGATTGATTTAACCCCAACTGTATATGAACCAACAGCAGACTTACTTGGATCAATTAAACCCAAAATAAATGTATCTGTTTTGTCATATAACGAACCAATAAAAGCGATGATTAAAAGCGTTGCTAAAATTGGAATGTATTGTTTGAAATTATACGGACGACACTTTCTAAGTTTGAGTAGTTTTGGAAGATAAATGAGGTTGCTTAACATAGTTAATATTGATGTCAAAACAACCAGGAATGAATAAAGAATGACATTTTCAGGACGTCTAATAACGGCGAAAATAATGATATCAACAATTGACGCAATAATAATTGAACGAATCGCTAAATAAGTGTGCTTTTCAAACGCTTGGAATAACCATTCAAACGTTAGAACATTCGTTAGGAAATTGATGCTGAGAATAAAGATTAAAGTATTGCGTTCTCTTAAGGCCGGAATTGTAAAGACTAATAGTGTCATTAAACCAAATGAGAGAAGTGTTGCGATCGCTTGAATAATGAAAAACTCTTGAACCTTAGTTGAAAGTTCATCTGGGTTATCTCTAACTTTCACACACTCTCTAACAGCAATATTTGGAATGGCCACTTTTGCTAGTACTACAAAATAGTAAACGAAAGCAGCAGCCCATGAATAGGCACCTAGAGCGGAATCACCAAGAACACGACAAACGTATGGAAAAGTAACGAAAGACAATAATGTCATCGTTACTGTTCGAATAAGGTTTACGATAACGTTTGATTGAACTTGGTTTTTCATTTGTACAAAAAAGATATTACATTATTTTTAGGCAGAGCACAAAAAATAATTCATTTGTCTGTTTTTGTTTTTAATCAATAATGATTATAATTTTGCTATGAAAATCTTGATGGTAACTCAGTTTTATTATCCGGAACGTTTTTCAACAACGGATATTGCTGAGGAACTTGTTAAGCTCGGAAATGAAGTTACTGTTTTAACTGGAAAACCAAATTATGGCTACGGATATATTCTAAAAGAATATAAAAAAGTTAAAGAAGAGAATATCAACGGAGTTAGAGTTTTAAGAACTAACCTTTTTCCACGTAAGCATTCTCGTCTTTCGATTATTAGAAATTACCTCTCCTTTCATCGAAACGCAAAAAGAAAAGTTAGATCTCTTGACGATGATTTTGATATTGTTTTATCAATATCGTTATCTCCAGTTATTTCAATTGCTCCAGCAATAAAATATGCCAAAAAGCATCACGTTCCTCATGTCTTGTATTGTCAAGATTTGTGGCCTGAATCAACTGTAGTAACACATGCTGTTAGAAAGAATTCTCTTGTCTATAAAATTCTCTATCGATGGTCGAAATCTTTATATGAAAAATGTGATGAAATTATAATTTCATCGCCATCTTTTAAGGATTATTTCAACAATGTTCTAAAGATTAGTGATAAAAAGTTCCCTGTTGTATATCAACCAATTTTGAATTCGAAAGAAAATCTCGAACCAATTGTTTATGAGAAAAAGCACAACTTTGTTTATGCCGGAAACATTGGAACACTTCAATTAACAAACGAACTCGTTGAAGCAATGAAACTTCTTAAGAGGGATGATTCAAAACTTTATCTGATGGGAATGGGGACAAACCTTGAAAAGATCAAGAAACAAATTAAGGATGAACACCTTGAAGATAAAGTGGAATACGTTGGTGCTCTTCCTATTGAGAAAGCGGAAAGATATTACAAAAACGCCGATGCGTTAATTGTGTCTTTAAAAAATGAAGGAACTGTTGGAAAAACTATTCCTAATAAAGCCATTCAATATATGAAGTATGGAAGACCTTTAATCGGTGTTATTCAAGGTGACGCTAAAGAACTTCTTTCAAAAGCAAATGGAACAGTTTTTGCTGATGA
>CAMHJP010000024.1 GCA_946185585.1 uncultured Caryophanales bacterium | reverse complement strand
CATAGTTTAGCAAAATCAATTTATGTTCGCACTATTTAATTATAAATAATTAATTAAGATTAATAATGGAAGTCGACTTTTTTGACTCCATCACCATAGATGGTTTTAAAGTCATTCTTCATTGAGACGACATGATAACCAGCAGCTCTCCAACGAGCTTCTCTACGAGCTCCTTCGGCTAAGTTGGCGTGGTCTCTTACGTCGTCATCAGCAACAAGCATGAATGTTTCAGTTTTGTATTTGGTGTTGCTCATACATAGGTTATGCATCGCACAGTCACCACTACTATTTCCAAAGGAAAGAACCGGAACTTTACCGATTTCTTGTTCAATTTGTTTAACCTTGCTGGTTTTAACGTTTTTAATAATCAGTTCATCGGTTCGAATAACATCTTCTCCGACTTCCATTTCATATTTGTAATCTTCAGTATCGCCTTGTTTTGATGTTTTAAGTTGAACATCCATGCCAATCACACGATTTGGAGCGATACCTAAAGAGTCAACTAAGGCTCGGCAAATAAATCTATCAGATCCAGAAACAACATAATATGTAAAGTCGTTTTTCTCTAAATAAGAGAAGACTTCTAACATTGGTTTATAGAAACTTGTCGCATAAGTCATTCCTTCAAAACCAAAAGGAGTTTTCTTAGCGTACTCTTTAACATAAGAATCAAATTGACCAATTGTCATACCTGAATAAGCTTTGGCCGCCGCGAGAGCATGTCTTATATCCATATCACTTGGAAAGGCTGTGCCCTGGCGAGCATGGTCTCTAATAATTTGAGCAGTCTCTTTAACATCATCTGGAGCAATATCCTTGTAGGATGGATCATCTAAAACACGATATTCGAGAATGTTGTATTCAAAATATGTTGGATAGAGTTCACCAATAAATGTTCCATCCATATCGAATGTGACAATTCGATCTTCAACTGGAATATAGTTATTAGATCCTTTATTTGTTACATCTGCGACATACTCGCAAAGAACATTTAATGATTCACAATCATTCCATAATTTAAAATGACTTTTTGAAGCTTTTGAACATCCACTAATCAGGAAAACTGGTAGCAAGAATAGAAATACCGATTTTTTCATAATAATCTCCTTAAGATAAAAATATTATTACATAACTTCAAATCTCGTAAACAAAAAAATGTAATAAAAAAGCTGCCATAAAGGCAGCTTAATTTTATGAATTAATTAGTCTTGAACGTATGGAAGTAAGGCCATATAACGAGCGTTCTTAATTGCTTTCGCAAGTTCACGTTGATATTTAGCACATGTTCCTGTCGAATGACGGGAAGCAATTTTTCCAGTGGGTGTAATAAATTTACTAAGTAATTCAGCATCCTTATAATCAATGTATTTCACTTTATTTTTGGTAAAGTAACACACTTTCTTATGAGGTCTAATCTTTTTGAATCCCATAATTTATCCTTTCTTATTAGAATGGTAAGTCGTCATCAGTAACTTCGATCGAATCTAAGTTTTTAGATTCATCAACTGGAGTTTCTTCGTGAACGTCATCAAAGATGACTTCTTCATTTGGAATCTCACGGTTTTTGTTGGCTGGATCTAAGAATGTAACAGAATCCGCCACAATTTCGATAACTGATGCCTTAGTACCATCACGGCGTTCGAATGTGCGTTGACGAATACGTCCGTCTACGCCAGCAAGCGAGCCTTTGCGAAGGAACTTAGCACAATTGTCAGCTTGGTTATTAAACACTGTGACACCAATAAAGGTTGTGGTTTTGTTTCCTTGCGCGTCTTTTACGCGGTCATCGACCGCAAGTGTGAATGAGCAAACAGCCACTTCGCTGTTCGTGCGTCTGAGCTCAGGATCACGAGTTAGTCTACCAACTAAGCAAATTCGATTCATCATAATTTAAATCTCCTTTTCAATTAGTCTTTGTCAACTGTGATTAAGTGACGTACAACGTTTTGATTGATCTTTGTTAATCTGGTGAATTCGTCAAGCGCGACTTTGTCAGCTGTTACTTTAATAACAACATAGTAGCCTTTGAGCATATCATCGATTGGATAAGCAAAGTTTCTCAATCCCCATTCATTAACTTTTGTGATTTTAGCACCGTTGCTAGTAAGAATGGCGTGAAGTTTCTCGATTTCAGCCTTGCGACTTTCATCATCGAGACCGTCTTTCACGATGTACATGATTTCGTACTTTTTCATACAGGCACCTCCCTTTGGTCTATCTGGTTTGTATTCACTACAAACAGAGAGTAATGCGATTTCTCGCTTCATTATTATAAATGAAGTGATAAATCTTGTATAGAAAAAGATAAGAAAGATGAAAAATGAGTAAAGAAAAAGGGTAGCAAGCTACCCAAATTCATTTAATTATTTTGCTGAGTCTCTCATACATGGGAAAAGAATGACTTCTCGAATCGATTGTTGATTTGTCATTAACATGACAAGACGGTCAATTCCAATTCCAATTCCACCAGTTGGTGGCATTCCATATTCGAGAGCTTCGAGGAAGTCTTCATCCATTTCGGAAGCTTCTTCATCGCCAAGTTTTTTCGCTTCAAGTTGTTTCTCGAAACGTTCTTTTTGATCAATTGGATCATTTAATTCGCTATAAGCATTTCCGTATTCACAACCACCGATGAATAATTCAAATCGATCAGTGAACATTGGATTATCTTCACACTTTTTAGTAAGTGGAGAAACTTCGATTGGATAACGATAGACGAATGTTGGTTCTTGAAGAAGATCATCACATTTTTGATCAAAGAAAGCATTAATGATGTGTCCGACTGTATTGAAGTGTTTTTCTAGTTTGACACCGTGTTCTTTAGCAAGTTTGACTGCTTCATCGAATGAAATGTTTTTATCAAAGTCAACACCAGTTGCTTCTTTAACAACTTCGACCATTGTCTTCCATCCAAATGGCTTGCCTAAATCAAGTGTCTTGTCGCCATATGGAATTGTGGTTGAACCAACAACTTTTAAGGCAACTTCTCTAAACAAATTCTCCGCAAATTCCCGCATATCTTGGAGATTTCCGTATGCTTGGTAAAGTTCAATTGTGGTGAATTCTGGGTTATGTTTGGTATCCATTCCTTCATTACGGAATAAACGACCAATTTCATAGACCTTTTCCATACCACCAACAATGCACTTTTTAAGGTTAATTTCTGTAGCAATTCTCAAATAAAAATCTTTATCTAAGGTGTTGTGATGAGTAATGAACGGACGAGCAGAAGCACCACCCAAAATTGGTGATAAAATGCTTGTTTCGACTTCAACAAATCCGAGGCTATCACAGTAATTTTGGATAGCACGAATTACCTTTGGACGAGCAAGGGCAATCTTCATTGAGTCATCGTTCATAATTAAGTCAACATAACGGTGACGATAACGTTCCTCAACATCCGTTAAACCATGGAATTTTTCTGGTAATGGTCGGAGGGCTTTTGTGAGGTGTGTGTACTTTTCAACACGAACAGTTAATTCACCGGTTCTTGTAAGCATCACACGACCATAAACTCCAACGATATCTCCAATGTCAGCTAATTTGAAAACTGTATAAGCTTCTTCACCAACAACATCAATGCCAACATAGCATTGGATATTGCCAGAAACATCTTTGATGTTCATGAAAGAAGCTTTACCCATTTTGCGTAGAGCCATAATACGACCAGCTAAGGTCACATAAATAGGATTCTTTTCTAATTCTTCGTTGTCTTTTCCTGCGGCTTTTTCGCGAACAGATTTAATGCTGTCACTACGAACAAATTTCTTGCCATAAGGATCGACTCCGAGTTCTTTGTATCTTGCTAATTTATCACGTCTAGCACGTTCTTGATCTGTTAATTTTTCTTCCATTTTCAAAAACCTCGCTATGAATATACCATAAACGAACCATTGGAACAATGTGTTATTTATCGATTTGACTTAAAATGCGCACTAACGAGTCACGTGTTGTAAGTGATTGTGCAATAGCATTTTTGATCTTTTTTGTGTTTGGATAACCATCAAAAAATTTCGTAGCAATTCCTCTTAAAAGCATCATCGCTTTATACTCACCTTTTTCTTCAATGAGCATATCGACGAATTGCCATAAATATTTAATGTTTTCTTCTAAAGTTGCATCAGGTAATTTCTCACCAGTTTCAAAGTAATGATTGATTTGTTCAACTAGTCTTGGATGACCGACTCCACCACGAGCAACCATTACAGCAGTTGCTTTGGAAATATCAAGGAATTGCAGGGTTTCATCCAAATTATAAATATCACCGGAAATAATCAGCGGAACACTCATTTTTTCTTGCAAATCACGGATAATTTCATAATTTGCTTTTCCAGAATAGCCTTGTTTTGCGGTTCTTGTGTGAAGACCTATTGCTTTTACTCCAGCCTTTTCTAAACTGGCGATATTTTCCATGAAATTAATTGATTTTTCATCCCATCCTAATCTGATTTTTGCTGTTACAGGAATCGGTGAATGATCGCAGATTTTTTTCATGTACTGATAAAGCTTTTCTGGATCTTTTAACATTGCTGAACCAGCGCCAGTTTTAGTAACTTTAGGAACAGGACAACCAAGATTGATATCTATAAAATCGATGTTTGGATTTTCTTTCAAAACAATGTCGATTGCTTTACAGATGTTGTCTGCATCTCCACCAAAAAGTTGAATGGCAACAGGTCGTTCCTCATTTGTGGTTTTAAGGTATTCGATTGTTTTATCGTTTCCATAAATTAGACCACAATCGGAAACCATTTCAGTTACTGTTAAACCAACTCCGAATTGTTTCATAAAATTTCGGTATGCTAAAGAAGTTATGCCCGCCATTGGAGCAAGAACTACTCGAGATTTAATTTCAACGTTTCCGATTTTCCACATAATGAAAAGGGAGATAAATCTCCCTTATTATTTTTCTTCAGGTTTAACTTCTTCCGCAACCTTAGGTTCTTCTTTAACTTCTTTTTTCGCCTTTGGTTTTGGTTCCTCTTTAACCTGTTCTTTCTTTGCTTCCTTTTTCAAGGTACCTTCTTTAAGAAGAACATCAATTTCTTCAGCAGTAATTGTTTCTTGTTCAAGAAGAGTTTCAGCAATTAAGATAACTTCTTTTTTGTTCTTTTCGATGATATCGAGAGCTTTCTTATGGGCTTCATCAATAATCTTACGAACTTCGGTATCAATTTCATATGCCACTTGAGTAGAGAAATTACGTTGTGTTGATGTGTAATCTCTTCCAAGGAAGACTGATCCAGTATCGTGCTCATATTGAATTGGTCCAAGTGAACTCATTCCATACTCGGTAACCATCATACGAGCAATACGAGTTGCAACTTCAATATCGTTAGATGCACCAGTAGAAACATCCTTGAAGAAAATTTCTTCAGATGAACGTCCACCTAAGTATCCAATAATACGAGCTTCAAGTTCGGCCTTACTAAGTAAGAAGCGGTCATCTTCAGGTGTCATTAAGACATGTCCGCCAGTACGACCACGCGGGATAATGGTAATCTTTTGAACCTTGTCAGAATCTTTAAGTTTAAGACCAATGATTGCGTGTCCAGCTTCGTGGTAAGCGACTTGCTTACGTTCTTTTTCGTTTAATCCTTTAGAGGATTTAGCTGGTCCAGCAATACGACGATCGATTGCTTCATCAATTTCTTTGATGCCAATCATTGGCTTATTTCCACGAACAGCTAAAATAGCTGCTTCGTTCATAATGTTTTCAATATCGGCACCGCTAAAGCCAACGGTTCTCTTAGCGAGAGCTTCAAAGTCAACTTTAGGATCAATAAGTTTGTTACGTGAGTGAACTTTGAAGATAGCTTCACGACCTTTTCTGTCTGGTAAGTTAACTGTAATTGTTCTATCAAAACGGCCAGCACGAAGTAAGGCTGGGTCAAGAACGTCATCACGGTTTGTAGCAGCGATAACGATAATTCCAGAGTTATCTTCGAAACCATCCATTTCAACTAATAATTGGTTAAGTGTTTGTTCACGTTCATCGTTTCCACCACCTAAGCCAGCACCACGTTGACGTCCAACAGCATCGATTTCATCGATGAAGACTAAACATGGAGCACAAGCTTTGGCTTTTCTGAACATATCTCTTACACGTCCAGCACCAACACCAACGAACATTTCGACAAAGTCGGAACCAGAAATGGAGAAGAATGGAACGCCAGCTTCGCCAGCGACAGCTTTAGCTAATAATGTTTTACCTGTACCTGGGCTACCAACAAGGAGAATGCCTTTTGGAAGTTTGGCTCCAAATTTGGTGAATTTTCCAGGTTCTTTAAGGTATTCAACGAGCTCTTGCATTTCGGCTTTTTCTTCATCGCATCCAGCTACATCGCTAAAGCGAACTTTGGAATTTTCCACCTTACGAGCTCTAGAACGACCGAAATCCATGGCTTTATTGTTTGCGCCATTAACTGATGAGGAGAGACGAGAGAATAAGAAGATCGCAATAAGGACAGTAAAGACTAAAGTAATAATTGTTGGACCCCAAGCATCCCAGAATGAAACGTTAAAAGCATATTCATCTCTGAAATATGACTTTTCTTTTTCCTTTGGAAATTCAGCTTGGAAACGTTCAACAGCTTTTTCAAGTTCTGCACGAATTGTGGTTGGGTCAATCGCTTCAGAAGTTACTGGATCTTTATCAAATTCAGTGTTGAATGTTGCAGCATCACAAGTAAATGTGAATGTAATTGCATTATTTTCCTTATCGGTTCCCTTACCACTAATTTCATACATCGTTTCTTTATTAAAGACTTCGACACACTGAATGTGGTTTTCGTTAATTTTTTGATAAAGGTTTGATCTGTTTGAATCCCAACGAGTGGTTTTGTTACCAGTTAAAGCAACAATCATCCAAACAAATGCACCTACAGCGAGGACAATTAAAAAATATGGAATAAAACTTCCAAATCCTCTTCTTTGACGTCTTTCTTGATCCATATGTATCACCTCATTTTCTTTGAATTAAATTCAAGTATCGGTACAAAAATAGTACCAAAACTAATTGTTTTGTAAATAGAAAATTAAAATTGAGGAAACTTGATAATGAATTTTGATGAGTGTTTGTCTGTATATGTCTCTCTATAACGTGGAATATATACTAACTCACCATTTTTATTATAAATTCCTGGCCACCATCCGCGTAAAAAATGTGGCATTTTCCAGTCAATAAACAATCTTCGAACTTCTGAATAATGATCGCCAACTTTGTATTTTTCTTTTGAATTCACAGGTCTAATTTTTAAAGGAAAATCATCAGAAGTAAGGTTTCGATCTTTCATATTTTCATCAAAACCAAACGAAACAAATTCAAATTCATAATCTCCAGGTCGATCTACAACGTATTCATAATAAGAAAACTGACTGAAATCTAACAAATAAACCTTCGAATACGATTTAACCAGATAGATTGTTCCGATTAGCTTTTGAGCAATGTTTGGGTGACTAGATTCAAATGATTTTTGAAACCCCAAAATTGACGATTTGATAATTTTTTTAAACACGTTTCTCTTTTGTAAATTATTTGAGATTTGCAAAACAAGAACTTCTTGATTTTCGCTTAAAAAATCCTGCAATTCCCAAATATTTTGCTGCAAATCTGCGACATTTTGATATTCTTTATTTTTGTTTAAATCATCAATTTCTTTTCGGATTTCTCTGCGTTCTTCATCAGTCAATTTCTCTACAATTTCATGGCGATATTTGTTGCGAGTGTACAAATCAGTTAAATTCGTCCAATCGACTGAATACGGGACATTATTTTGAATGTCGTATTTTTCCAAATCAGATTTCTTATAATCTAAAAGTGGTCGAATAATCCTAACACCAAACAAAACTGTCTCTTTTTCGATTCCATAGTTAGCAACAAATGACTTTTTAGATTTCTGCATTAGATATGTTTCAATCAAGTCATCTTCTTGGTGTGCCACAACTACAGCATCACATTTGTTTCTTAAGAGTACTTTTTTAAAGAACTCATACCTTACTTTTCGAGCCCATTCTTGAAAG
>CAMHJP010000023.1 GCA_946185585.1 uncultured Caryophanales bacterium | reverse complement strand
AGTTCATACACCTACTCTGAACTTGATCAAGCATCGAACAAAGTTGCTCACTACTTAATTTCAAACAAAGTTAAGAAAGGTGAATTCATCACTTTAAAAGTGAACCGTGTCAAAGAATTCTTTGCTGGTTTTATTGGTGCACAAAAAGCTGGCGCTGGTTATGTGCCAGTTGATCCAGCTTATCCAGAAGACCGTATTGAATACATGATCGAGGATTCTCAATCTAAAATCACCTTAACTGAAGATGCGATTAGAAAAATTATTGCTGAAGAAAAAGATGATTCTCCAATTAACCTTTGCGAAGTAAATTCACCTGCTTACATGATTTATACTTCCGGTTCGACTGGAAAACCAAAAGGCGTTGTGATTGCTCAACACGCCTTAGTTAGTTTCCTTGCTTGGAACGTTTTAGATTTCGATATTAATGAAAATAGTGTCGTTGCTGAACATCCAAGTTTCTCCTTCGATGCTTCTGTAATTGATTTATACACACCACTTGTTGTTGGTGCTTGTGTCCACATTCTTAATGAAGAAGTACGTAAAGACCTCGATTTAGCCTACCAATATATTATTGACCACAAAGTCACAAGCGCTTGTATGTCAACCCAAATTGGTATGTCGATGATTAATCTTCACCCAGATGTCCCATTAAAATACTTAATTGTTGGTGGAGAAAAGTTCCTCCAGGTCGCAAAAACAAAAGTCAAAATTTATAACGCCTACGGACCAACAGAATTTACTGTTTCCTCATCATATCAACTTGTTGATCAAAGTAGTGATAAAGATGTTCCAATCGGTAAAGCAGTTAAAAATACTTATTCCTTTATCTGCGATTATAACGGAAACCTCTTACCTTTAGGTATGGTTGGTGAAATCTGTCTTGCTGGTGCCCAACTTAGTGATGGCTATTTCCACCGCGAAGAACTGAACCAAGAAAGATTTATTCCTTGTAAGTTCCTTAAAGGAAACAAGATGTATAAGACTGGTGACCTCGCCAAATATAACGAAGAGGGAACGATTGATTACTGCGGTCGTATTGACTTCCAAGTCAAACTCCGTGGCTTTAGAATTGAGCTCGGCGAAATTGAAAATGTTGCCTCTAATTATCCAGGTGTTCAACAATCCATTGCTCTTGTTAAAAACAAGTTACTCGTTCTCTATTTTGTTGCTGATAAGAAGATTGAAGAGAGTGACTTAAAAGCTCATATGGCCTCTAGTTTAACTGAATACATGGTGCCAAACATCTACATTCAGTTAGATAAGATGCCACTTACTCCAGGTGGAAAGATTGACCGTAAAGCTCTTCCAGATGTCGAAAACAAATCCACAGATTTAGTTAAACCAACTAGCGAAGATGAACAAAAGATCTACGAGATTTTAGTGAAGATCTTAGGTTACGAAGACTTCGGAATTACCGATGATTTTGGTGATATTGGTTTAACCTCTCTTAGCGCGATGCAGTTTGCTTCCCTTTTATCTACATCAATGAAGAAAACTATTCGCGTCAATGATTTAGTCAAATATCCAACTATTCAAAAAATCGCTGCATTTCTCGGTTCAAAAGGAGAAGAAGCCACTTATAAACTCCAAGAATTCTATCCTCTCACGATGAACCAAAAAGGTATTTTAAGTGAGGTTCTAGCCCATCCAGACACCACCATTTATAACCTTCCATTCGTGATTGATTTACCAGAAAAAACTGATTTAAAGAAGTTTGAATCAGCTCTCAAAGCATCTATTGATGCTCACCCATATTTAAAAGCTAGAATTATCGATAAAGATAATAACTTTTTGGTTAAACGTAACGATGAAGAAGACGTTAAGGTCACTCATCTAACTTTAGAAAGCCTTAAAGGAGGCGTCGAAGAACTCGTTCAACCATTTGATTTACTTAGAGAACCTCTTTATCGCGCCTATATCTTAGAAAGTAAGAACGGAAACAAGTTCTTCTTCGACGCCCACCACATTGTTTTCGATGGAGAATCTCTTGATGCGTTCTATAGTGATTTAAATAAAGCTTACCAAGGTGAGAAGCTTGAAAAAGAAACTTACACCGAATACGAACTAGCTTTAGATGAAGCTAAACTTCGTGAAAGTGAAACATACACAGAAGCAAAGAAATACTACACCGATTTACTTGATGGACGCGACACCGATTCTTGTCTAGTGAACGACCACTCTGAATCTGGAATTGGCAAACAAGAATTTGAATTAACATTTAAGTTAAATCGAGCCGATGTTGATAAATATATTTCCGAAACTAAAACAACGATTAATAGTTTTTGGATCTCCTCGATTGGTTTTGCATTAGCAAAATACCTTAATCGAGATGACGCATTGTTTGCTACCGTTTATAACGGTCGAAGTGATAGCAGGGTTCTTCATGATGTTGGAATGTTTGTTCATACATTCCCAGTTGTGGTTGAACCATATAAATCAAAAACAGCGTTAGATTATGTCCGTACAGTTGGACAACAAATTCAACAAAGTATGGCGCATGATCTCTTTAGCTTTATGGAGATCGCTCATGACTTTGGTGTGCGTTCAGATATTCTCTTCGTGTACGAAGGAAAGATTTCTCAAAACCTCAAACTAGGTGATGAAGAAATTAAAAACGCTGTTTTACTTCCAAACAATGAAGCGAAAGCAGCATTATTAATCGCCGTTAATGACGTCGATGAAGGATTTTCTATCCACATTGAATATAACGGCGATAAATATCAAGAATGGTCCTTAAAATCATTCATCTCTAGCGTGATGAAAGTCTTTGTCTCGTTAATTAAAAACGAAGACTTATCGTCACTCTCCTTACTTGATAAGGAAGATCTAAAGAAGATTGATGAATATAACGCAACGGAAGTTGAAATCGTTCAAGATGATATCGTTACTGAATTTAGTAACGCAGCGAAAAAATATCCAAATAACACCGCTGTCATCTTTAAGGATGAAAAATATAGTTACGCCGAAGTGGATGAATTAAGTAACCAGATTGCCTACTATCTTTCCTCTAAAGGAATTAAGAAAGGTGATGTGGTCTCGATTCTTATTTCCCGTAGCGCGTTTATGCCAATTACCGCGTTAGGCGTATTAAAGACTGGCGCAGCATATCAACCTCTAGATTGTTCTTATCCGGAAGATCGACTCTTATTCATGATTCAGGATGCTAACGCTAAATACCTCATCGCTGAAAAAGAGTTACTTAGTAAAATCCCAGGTTGTAAATTACCAGTCCTAGATGTTAACGAAATTAAGTCGTTAAATGAAAAGAAAGTCCCACTTGTTAGACCAGACAAAGATAGTTTATTCATTCTTCTTTATACTTCTGGTACCACTGGCACTCCAAAAGGAGTGATGTTAAGACATCTTAACTTAGTGAACTTTGCTGCATGGTATCGTAGATTCTACAAGTTAACTCCAAATAGTGTTGTTTCCGCATACGCTGGATTTGGTTTTGACGCTTGCATGATGGATATGTATCCAGCATTAACTAGTGGCGCAGCTGTCTGCGTTGTTCCAGATGAATTAAGAATGAATCTTGACCAACTTGCTCAGTACTTTACTGATAATAACGTTACACATTCATTTATGACTACCCAGGTTGGTCGATTGTTTGCCGCAGAAGGTTATGAATCCACTCTAAAATACCTTTCTGTTGGTGGAGAAAAACTCACACCACTTGATCCACCAAAAGGTTATGAACTTTATAACGGTTATGGACCAACCGAATGTACGATTTTCTCCACCACTTATTTAGTGGATAAAATGTACCACCGTATTCCAATTGGTCGACCACTAGATAACTATAAGTTATACGTTGTCGATAAATTTGGAAAACAAGTTCCTAATGGTGCTCTAGGTGAACTCTGGATTTCTGGTTTAGGTGTTGGTTTAGGTTATCTTAACCTCAAAGAAAAGACCGAACAAACATTTATTAAAAATCCGTTCTCTAATCAAGAAGGATACGAAAAAGTTTACCGTACCGGTGATATTGTCCGTCGATTAGAGGATGGCACAATTGACTTTATTGGTCGTAACGACGGACAAGTCAAGATCCGTGGTTTCCGTATCGAACTTAGTGAAGTCGAAATGGCGATTCGTTCCTTTGCAGGAATTAAAGATGTGACTGTCCAGGCCTTCGATCTAGAAGCCGGAGGTAAATTCTTAGCCGCCTATTTCACTAGTGAAAAGAAGATTGATATTGAAGCGTTAAAGAAACATATTAAGGAAAATAAACCAGCCTACATGGTGCCAGCCAGCATCATGCAGATTGATGCGATTCCATTAAACCAAAACCAAAAGGTGAATAAACGTGCTTTACCTGCTCCAACGTTCACTGAAGAAGGTAAGGAGTTTGTTGAGCCAGCTAATGAAGTTGAAAAGGCTTTTGCTACAGCCTATCAAGAAATCTTAGGTGTTGAAAAAGTAAGTGCTACCGATAGCTTCTTTGATATTGGTGGAACTTCATTAACTGCGGCAAAAGTCGTTATTTTTGCTTTGAACCACTCCTACCAAATTACCTACCAAGATATCTTTGCTCATCCATCTCCAAGAGACTTAGCCGAGTTTATTCAAGGAAATAAATCACCAGCAAAACCTGTTCAAAATGATGAAAAAGCCTATGAAAAGGATATTGAAAGAGAATCTCTAAAATATAACGATGTTCAGTATGTTGATGAGATTAAACTGGAACGTGATTTAGGTAAAGTCCTACTTGCTGGGGCAACAGGATTCTTAGGCATCCATATCTTTAAAGAGCTTCTCGATCAAAAACGTGAGATGGTGATTCTTGTTCGAGGAAAAGACATTAATCCAGTCGAAAGAATGAAAGGCTTACTAATGTATTACTTTGATTCTCCACTTGATGAAGAATTTGATAAATACGTCAAAGTGGTCAACGCTGATATTACTTCCAATAATCTTTTAGAAGAATTAAAAGGTTATCAATTCGATACGATTATTAACGCCGCCGCGATTGTTAAACACTTCGCTAACGACGATAGTATCGAACGCGTGAATGTCGGCGGAGTGATTAATCTCATCGAAGTTGCGAAAGCTCATCAAGCAAGATTTGTTCACGTCTCCACTGTTTCTGTCGCTGGAGAAAACGTTGATCACAAGTTCCCATCGAACTACTTAATCAAGGAAAACCAACTCTACTTTGGACAAGACTTATCGAATAAATACGCTAATTCGAAGTTCAAAGCTGAGGAAGCTTTACTAGATGCTTACGAAAAAGATGGATTAGATGTGAAGATCATCCGTGTTGGTAACTTAATGAGTAGGCAAAGTGATGGTGAATTCCAGATTAATAGTGTCACGAATAACTTTATGCGTAGCCTTAAAGGCTATAACGCTTTAAAGAAGTTCCCAATTTCCGCTTTAGACCAATACACCGACTTCTCACCAATTGATGAAACAGCAAAAACAATTCTTTTGTTAGCGCAGGTTCCTAAGAAGTTTACCGTCTTCCATAGCTTCAACTGTCACACTGTCCAAATGGGCGATGTTGTTGATGCGATGGATTTAGCTGGCTTACACATGGATAAAGTGAGTGATGAAGAATTTAACAATGCTTTAAAAGAAGCGATGAAAGATCCAAAGAAGAGTGTGATTGTTTCAACACTACTGAACTACAACAGTAGTGATAACCTAACTCACGAATGTATCCAAGGGGATCCTTCCTTTACTGTGAAAGCCTTGTATCGCTTAGGATACCGCTGGCCAATTACAGATTTTGATTACTTAATTAGAGCAATTAAATCACTTGATAGTCTAGACTTCTTTGAACGAACAGATATGTAGAAGTTAAAAAAAATAACTAAATGTATCTTATTGAATTATTTATATTATAATATAAATGTAAAGGAGATATTAATTATGAAAAGACTCATTTCAAGTTTATTACTTGCTGGCGCATTTGCTTTATGTGCTTGTACACCAAATAACTACTCTGCGGAAGGTTCTAAATCTAAACTTTCTAGCAAAGGATACACAGTCGAAGTTTACTCAAGCGAAGAAGCGAAGGCTCGTATTAAAGGTTTAGATTATAGTGTTGCTGAATTCACAAACGCTTTATATGCCGAAAAAGGTGCGGATGAAAACAAAGATCTTTTCCTTGCTTTCTATTTTAAGAGCATCTCTGATTGTGATAAATTCGTTGATGCTAACATCGTTCTTATGAATGATTATGGTAGTTCGAACTTAGGTGAAAACTTAACCAAAAAAGTTGGTTCCCATAATAATGTGGCCTACGTTGGTTCAGAAACATCATTTGACGCCGCTTTCTAATTCAACAAACAAATCAAAAAAAGTGCCCATCGATTGGACACTTTTTTAGTTTGTGCGCTTATATGCGCACATGGGTGTATAATGTAACTATATAAAGGAGGAAAAATAATGAAGAAAAATAAACTCTTATTATTTCCGGTAATGCTAGGAATGTTTCTTTGTGGATGCGATGACCAACCTTCCTCAGGTAAAGCTACAATCGCGATTGAAGCAAACCAATACATGACCACCACTTTAAAAGCTGGTGAATATGAACTCAATAAGGCGATTGACTTCACAATTAATCCAATTAATGAAGAATACAAAGTTTCTGTCGTCAAAATGAATGATGTCGTTATTGCCGCCAGTAACAGTAATAGTTATTCCTTCACCCCAGTTGAAGCAAAGACTTATACCTTAAAAGTGACAACTGAGGAATTAGCTAACAAAGTTGTTTATACTTTTGAAGGCTTAACTGAAGAAAACTATCAAACCAAATTATTTAAGAAAGGTACGAAACTCGCCTGTACAAATTATGTTGTCTCAGCTGGTTTTAACAATGTCTTTAAGAACAACAAGTTCTATGTCGAAGAAAACCGTCTCTTTGATTTTGACTGCCGTATCCTTGGAGAAAATGTACCAAGTGTATGGATCCGTCGAATCGAAATCAGCTTTGCTGATAACAAGAATGGTTTAAGTGCTATTGAACTTGACCCTGCAACTGAATCCTATGCAAATGGCGTTTGGACAACAACCAAGACTAAAGGAAACCAAGGTACATCCACCATTAAGTTTAGAGGAACTGAAGCTGGAGCTGAAATTACTAAAATTGTTGTTACAACACAAGATGCCGTCGAAGATGCTGTCCCAGTTGAATTTAATGGATTAGATGCAGATGATAAAGTTTTCTACTTCCAAGGTGGACCAAACTTTGAGGCTTGGCAAAATAAAGTTCCTCTGACAGTTGAAACAAAATTCAAAACCTTACAAAACTATTGTTTCTATATTGAATGGGGTGCAAACCACAAAAAATTCTATGATGCATTACACCTCCGCTATAATGGACAACTACTAGTTGATACGAAGTTTTTCCCAGATCCTGACTCCGGATTACCAATGAATGAGATTGTTGTTTACTCCTTCTCACCATTAGAAAGCGAAACAACTAAGGCGACTATTTCAGCAGAATGGGGCGCAAAAGAAGCTAGTAAGAACATTCAAGTTAATGTTGAAAAAGGTAACCAATACGTTAAACGTTTTATGGAAACTGATCCTTTAGGATCATTAGGTATCACTACCGTCTTATTTGGTGGGGAAGCGCAAATGCAACTTCGTCCAAAAAAAGGTTACATGAATCTTAAAGTTGATGTAAATGGAACGCTCTATGAAAAAGATGATACAAAGGATCTATACATCATCAATATTCCATTTGCTGAAACAATTAATATTTCCTTTACTGCCGAAGAAGGCGATGAAGATATGAAAGGTAAGACACTTATTCCTCTTACTGGAGAAGCTCAAGGAAAAGGAAATCTGATTAGTGCCGAAGATGGCGGAATTCAATACATCTTATTTGAAGCTGATGAAAATCATCCATTAGCTGAACTAACTTCTCTTTCCTTTAATGGTTCAATTCTTGAACCAAAAGAAAAACCAGGAGAAGACGAAGGAACTTACTACACATTAACAAGTGAACAAAAAGCAGTTTATGATGCTAGCACAGATAAGAAAACCCTCTTTACTGCTACTGTTAAGGAAGAAGGAAGTTATACTTCTACAATTCTAATTAACAAAGGTGCGTTTACTGCAGAAATCGTTGGTAAAGAAGCCACCGATGAAGAAGGTTACACCAAATTTGAAGTTGATGGAAAGAGTTCCACCACGATTAAATTTACTTCAAATCAAAACCTTGATTTACACTCTATTGAAGTTAATGACCGTCGCTTAAATGAAAGTGAATACACACTTAATCCAGATGGATCCATTAGTTACACCTTCACTGCTAACGCCAAAAATTATGAGTTCTTAGTTCAAACTAAACCTCAACTCGTGAAGCTTGAACTTGATCCAACATCTACTCCAGGATATAAGATCGATAACTTACCAACCGAAAAAGTCGAAGTTGGTAAACCTCTTAACCTTACTTTAGCACCAACTGACACCGAACACTGGTTAGAAGGTAAAGTCATTAATGTCACTTATAACTCTCAACCTGTGAGTGTTGATCCAAGTAACTTCCAATTCACGATTCTTCCAGTTAAAGATGTGAGCTTAATTAAAGTTGTTGTTCAAGATTCATAATCTTGTCTTAACTAATAGAGGTCTCCAAAA
>CAMHJP010000022.1 GCA_946185585.1 uncultured Caryophanales bacterium | reverse complement strand
TCGTTCATTATTTCTTTTCTTTAACCGCCTTAAAGATTCTTTCAGGAGTAATTGGTAAGTGATGGACTCTTACGCCAAAGGCGTTATAAACAGCGTTACACAAAACAGCTGGTGGAGTATCAATACCAATTTCACCAACAGATTTCGCACCAAATGGGCCTGTTGGTTCATATGAATCAGCAAATTCGGTGACTAATTCACCAACCTCTGCACGAGTTGGAATGTGATAGACATCGAAGTTTGTTGTTAATAGTTTTCCTTTGTCGTTATAAATGACTTCTTCAGAAGAGGCCATTCCATAACCTTGGATAATTCCGCCTTCAACTTGGCCTTTGGCGAGCATTGGGTTAATTGTTGTACCACAGTCAGTTACTGTGACGTACTTAATCATCTTGTATTCGTATGTTTCAGTATCAAACTCAAATTCACCAAACGCCGCCATAAATGGAGGTGGAGAAACATGTCCGTGGAAGGATTCGGTAACAGCGATTTGACGAGTATCTTGGTTATATAAACGATTGGTGGCTAAATCTTCTAAGGAGAGAGATTTTTCGCCAGATGTGAACATCTTTCCGTCAAATTCAACAGTGCCGACTTTCACATTCATGTATTCAGCAGCTTCTTTAACAAGTCTTTCCCTCATCTTTGATGCAGCGTTCCATGCAGCATTACCACTAACATAAGTTGTGGAGGATGCATAAGCACCACAGTCATATGGAGTTAAATCTGTATCAGAAGAATAGATAATGATTTTATCAACAGTAGTTTGAAGTTCTTCGGCAACGATTTGAGCAATCAGTGTGTCGGAACCTTGGCCAATATCGGTAGCACCAACAGTGACCATGTAGGAACCACCATCATTAAGTTTGATTGTACAAGAACCCATGTCTAAGAATGGAATACCTGAGCCTTGCATAGCAATAGCACAGCCAACTGAACGAACTTTATGTGGTCCGACTTCTTTTCTTGGCCACTTCTTATCCCATTCAATGAGTTCACGACCACGTTTAATACAATATGGAAGCTTACAACTTTCCATAATCATCGCGGTACCTTCTGTACCTTCACCCATAATCTCAAAGATTGGGGAAGTTTCTTTTTCTTTCATGGAGTTTAGTTCACGAAGTTTGATTGGATCCATACCCATCTTTTCGGCGAGTTCATCAATGATGGATTCAACAGCATAGTTTCCTTGAATAGCACCATATCCACGATACGCACCAGCAGAAACGTGGTTGGTGTAAACAACAAGACCACCAAATTTCACAGCTTTAACTTTGTTATATAAAGGTAAAACCTTTGAGCCAACAATCATAAAGACTGTTAAGGCGTGTTCACCATAAGCACCAGTATCGCTTAAAGCACGGCAATCAATAGCTTGAATAATACCATCTTTTGTTGCACCAACTTTAAGAGTAATTTTCATTGGGTGACGTGTGTATGAACAACCAAAAACTTCTTCACGAGTGAAGACACATTTACTAGGTTTCTTTGTTCGTAATGTAACTAACGCACAGAACATTTCGCCATGGAAAGCTTGTTTACCACCAAATCCACCACCGACACGTGGTTTAATAACACGAATCTTTTCGACAGGAAGACCTAATGTCTTAGACATAATTCTTCTCATGTGGAATGGCGTTTGAGTGGCTGAATAAATAACTAAACGGTTATGTTCGTCAAGTCGAGCATTACATGTGTGAGGTTCGAGCATCGCGTGAGCTTGGGCTTGAGAATAGAAAGTGTCTTCAACAATGTAGTCACATTTCTTTAATTCTTCAGCGACATTACCGACTTCCATCTCATAGGAGGCAGCCAAGTTCTTCTTTGGATCAAAGCCAATTGGGAACATTTCATGAATGCCATCTTCTGGGTGGATGACGGATTTATTTTCGTAAGCTTTTTCAAAGTCGAGAACTGGTTCAAGAACTTCATAATCAACTTTGATTTTCTTCATTGCTTCTAAAGCAATTTCTTCACTAACTGCCGCAACAGCAGCAACTTCATCACCAACATAACGAGCGTATTCATCAAAGATGAACTTATCATGTGGAGATGGTTCTGGATAACCTTGTCCAGCACGTGTAAATGGAACGTGTGGAACGTTATCTTTCGTGAGAATACAAGCGACACCAGGAACTTTTTCAGCTTCACTGACATCGATTGATTTAATACGAGCAAAAGCGTGAGGACTTCTTAATAGTTTAATTACTAAGGAGTTTTGTGCAGCAAGATCATCAGTGTAGAAAGAACGGCCTTGCATTAAGCCTTTACCATCAAGACTTGGAGTAACGTTGTTAACAACACGGAAATTCTTTTTCATTATTTCTTACCTCCAAGATATTTTTCGACAGCGTTGCCTTGGCTTTGTAAACCAGTACAACGACATAAGTTTCCAACCAAGTAATCAGTGATTTCTTGACGAGTTGGATGAGGGTTTTCTTCTTTTAGGGCGTGAACAACAAGGGCGAGTGACGCTGAGCAATATCCACATTGGTCAGCACCTTCCTTAGCAAAATATTCGGAGAGTTCAGCAGCTTCTTCTTGGATAGATTCAACAGTCATGACTTTCTTTCCTTCAATTGAAGCTGTTAAAACAGAACAAGATAGAGTTGGTTTTCCATCAACTAGAACTGTACAAGCTCCGCAAGCGGAGGCGTTACAACCTTTCTTAACTGATTTGACTCCGTTAGCGCGAAGTGAATCAAGAAGGTATTCACCTGGTTTAACGTGGTAGACAACATCTAAACCATTTAAATTGAATTTGACTTCCATTTATTTAACCTCCTCTAAAGCACGTTTTAAGTAAACACGAGCAAGATGGCTTCGGTATTCACCTTTGGCGCTCATTGAGTCGCCAAGTTTTAACTCTTGCGTAGCAAGCTCAACAGCTTGATCAACATCTTTGCCACCTTCATTTAAATATTTCATCGCTCCTTCGCATAAATAAGCGACTAATGGGCGAGAACCAACCACAATTCGGTAATCTTTGTCCTTAGTGACACAGACATTAAGAATTGGGTAATCTAGAGCAGTCATTTTAACTTTCTTAAAGAAAGATTTAGCGGAACTCTTATAAATACGAACCTCAGTTAGAATTCCATCAGCAAATCCTGGTTTCTTCACGTATTCATCAAGTGAGACGACTTCTTCTGGATAGAAAACTAAATCAACTTTAAATCCAAGAAGAGCGGTAATCACATCAGAGAATCCATATTTTCCATAAACGGAACCACCGATTGTGGCGCTATTACGGAAAGCTGGACCCATGATTTGATGAACCGCATCAGAAAGAACTCCACCACCAATCTTTTTAATAATTAGAGATGTTTCAAAAGCTCTTTGAGTAACCATCGCGCCAACTGAAACATAATCTTTTTCTTCTTTAATTTGGTCTAAACCTAAACGAGAAAGATCGATTAGTTTGTCGACTTCGCCATTTCCTTTCTTTAGCCATAAACCACCACCAAGGATTTTATTTTTTGGTGATGATTTCTTGAGGGAGTATGCTTCTTTTAAAGAAGCTGCACGAACATATTCGTTTACTTTCATGTTTACTTCCTTTCTAACAAAGTAAGAAGTTTTTCGTAGTCTTCCATCGTATCAACATCAAAATTGATAAATGGATCATTCACCTCTACTTCAACAACTTTGTCTTTGTTTTGATCTAAAAAAGCATGTAGATTCGATTCAACTGGTTCCTTCTTTAATAAAGAAAGTAAATGTTTCTCAACAAAAAGAGGATGACCTGTTTTACCTTGATAGGTTGGAATACGAACCATACCTTTAGAATGTAAGATTGTTTCATAAGTCTTGCTAGAAACGTTTGGAATATCTCCTGGAATTAAAAGAATGTCTTCATCATGTGCTCTACTAACTCCAGTTAGCACAGAAGAAAACATTCCTAATTCGTAATTCTTGTTGTAAGCAAATTCAACATCATATTGATGAAGAATTTCTCTAAGCTCAGCGTCATATCGACCTGTCACAACAACAACGCGGTCTACAAAAGGTCGCATTGTTTTATATGTATGACAAATTAATGGTTCGCCTTTAAACTCTAAAACCATCTTATTGAGTTTTGCCCGGTTGGAATAACCGCCTGCGAGAATAATTCCTAGCATACAATCTTATCCAAAATATATTAAATATTTTACACGAGCAAGCGCTCGCTATCAAGCAAGCGCACAAAAAGAAAATTAAGTTATGCAAATATATGCGTGTTTTGCTGGATATTTTGTATAATATGGAAGTACGAAAGAGGTAGAAAAATGTCACGTTATGTTGTCTCATTAGGAGGCAATGCACTAGGCAACAACGCCGAAGAGCAAAAGGCTCTTCTAAAGGGTGTTGCAAAAAGCATTGTCCACTTGATTAAACTCGGAAATGAAGTTGTGATTGTCCATGGAAACGGACCACAAGTAGGCATGATTAATCTTGCTTTTACTGAATCAACTTCTGCTCCAGATATGCCATTCCCTGAATGTGGAGCAATGAGCCAAGGTTATATTGGTTTCCATATTCAAAACGCTATTCAAAACGCACTTAAAGATGAAGGCATTCAAAGAAACGTTGCTACTGTTGTCACACAAGTGCTCGTTGATAAGGATGATCCACTTTTCAAATCTCCATCAAAACCAGTTGGAGCATTCTATAGCGAAGAAGAAGCTAAGAAAATTGCTGCTGAAAAAGGCTATACAATGAAAGAAGACGCTGGTCGAGGCTGGAGAAGAGTCGTTGCTTCACCACTTCCGGTTGATGTTGTTGAAAAAGAATCCATTTCCCGTCTTGTTAAAGCAGGTGATGTTGTCATCTGTGCTGGTGGAGGTGGAATTCCAGTAATTAAAAATGGTGATCACTTAGAAGGTATCGCCGCAGTTATCGACAAAGACTATGCATCCGCAAAAGTTGCTGCTCTTGTTGATGCTGACTATCTTGTTATCTTAACAGCTGTTGATAATGTCTATATTAACTTCCGTAAGCCAGACGAAAAGAAACTTGAACGTGTTTCTAAAGCGGAAATGGAAGAATATTTAAAAACCGATTACTTTGCTAAAGGAAGTATGTATCCAAAGGTCAATGCCTGTGTGAAATTCTTAAATGAAAAACCTGGCAAAACCGCGATTATTTCATCCTTAGAAAAAGCAAATTTAGCTGTTGAATTAAAAGCAGGAACAATCATTAAATAACCGAGAATTGCTGGTTATTTCACAAAAAAAGCTGACTTTTGACGGTCAGCTTTTTTGATTGAAATTTTTAATTAAATAACGCGAACTCTCTTGACGCCAGCAATGGCTTTTAAGGCAGCTTCATCAACCTTGCCTTTAACTTCGGCTAAGGTTGCTCCGAAAGCACCTTTTACGCCACAAACCAATTTTGTAGCATCGGCTTTAGAGATGACTTCTTTAACTGCTTTTTCAGCTTCGGCTTCATAAAGAACGACAACACGTGTTCCTTCTTTTTTGCCTAAATCAAGTCGTGGATAGTTGACGGAATTAATGATGTTTCCGTTTTCGACATAATCAACGACTTGTTTAGCAGCCATCATCGCACAGTTATCTTCGGCTTCTTCGGTTGAAGCGCCTAAGTGAGAGATAGCAACGACTCCATCCATATTAGCTGTTTTGTAATTTGGGAAGTCGGTAACATATTTACGCACTTTGCCTGAAGCAATAGCTTCTTTTAAATCATCATCATTAACAATGGCATCACGAGCACAGTTAACAATAATTACGCCATCTTTCATTTTGGCAAAAGCTTCTTTGTTAAGCATTCCGCGTGTGGCGTCTAATAAAGGAACGTGAATGGAAATGTAATCAGCGCGAGCATACATTTCATCATAAGAAACAATTTCCATATCACTTGGGAAAAGATGTTTGTTTCTTTCAATCGTATCTTTACTTGGTTCAACACCAATAACGTGCATGCCAAGTCCACCAGCGGCTTGAGCAACTAATGCACCAATCGCACCACAACCAACAACACCAAGGGTTTTACCAAGAATTTCAGTTCCAGCAAAAGCACCTTTAGCTTTTTCCATTGATTTATTAATTAGTTCATCGCCTTTATTTTCTTTCACCCATTCCATGGATCCACGGATATCACGGGCAGCAAGAAGCATCGCGGCGATTGTTAATTCTTTAACAGCATTAGCATTAGCGCCTGGTGTATTAAAAACAACAACACCAGCTTTAGCGTATGGCTCAAGAGGAATATTGTTCACACCTGCACCTGCACGAGCAACAGCTAAAACGTTTTCTGGAAGCACAGTTTCAAGCATGTTCGCACTACGAACAAGAATTGCTGTTGCTTCATTAACATCTTCGGTAATGGCATAAGAACTTGGTAAGACCTTTAAACCAACTGGAGAGATTTTGTTTAAACAAAGTACCTTCATTATTTATGAGCCTCTTCAAATTCTTTCATGTATTTGACAAGTGCTTCAACACCAGCAATTGGCATGGCGTTATATAAAGAAGCACGAAGTCCACCAGTAGAACGGTGACCTTTGAGGTTTGTGAAGCGATATTTCTTTGCTCCTTCAAGGAATTCAGCATCAAGTTCATCACTTGGTGTACGGAAGGTTACGTTCATTAATGAACGTGAATCTTTATCGACGTATGGTTTAAAGAACTTGCTTGAATCAAGATAGTCATAAAGAATCTTGGCTTTCTTTTCGTTGTTTGCTTTACGTGCGGCAAGTCCGCCTTCTTTAAGTAACCATTTGAAGACCAATCCACAAATGTAGATGCCATAGGTTGGTGGGGTATTGTACATCGAACCATTTTCAGCATGGAGACGATAATCTAAATATGCTGGAAGAGGTTGTCTTGGTGTACGGGCAAGTAAATCATCGCGAATAATGCAAATTGTGACACCAGCTGGTCCAACGTTCTTTTGAGCACCAGCATAGATCATGCCAAATTTCTTCACATCAATTGGTTCACTAAGGAAACAAGAAGACATATCACAGATTAATGGGACATTTCCGGTTTCTGGATATTCTTTGAATTTTGTTCCATAGATGGTGTTGTTATCACACATGTAGACATAGTCTGCATCTGGATTAAACTTGATCGATTTAACATCTGGAATTTGTTTAAATCCGTTTTCTTCACCGGAAGCAACAACGTTGACTTCACCAAAGAGTTTGGCGTCTTTAAGAGCTTTCTTTGTCCAGACACCAGTGTTAATTAAATCGATTTTTCCTTTGACCATGAAGTTCATTGGAATCATCGCAAATCCGAGGGTAGCACCACCCTGCATAAATAGAACTTTGTAGTTCTCTGGAATGCCAATTAATTTTCTTAAATCTGCTTCAGCTTCATCAATGATGCTTTGGTAGATTTTCGAACGGTGTGACATTTCCATGACCGACATGCCTGAATCATGATAATCAAGCATTTCCGCAGCAGCTGTCTTAAGGACTTCCTCAGGAAGCATTGCTGGTCCAGCGGAGAAGTTGTAAATTCGACTCATTTTAAACTCCTTTTCTGTTATCTAATTCTCTTTGACTCGAGATAATAACGTTTTTCTGTAGCGTGTCCCATGGAGAATGCTTTTCTTGGGAGCACTTCATCCTTCGCAATGTAGGCGAAGATATCACCTTTGGTGAGTGCTGGCATAATTAGAGCAACACTACCTGGGTGAGCTTTAGCCACGGCAATTGTTTGGTCTTCATCGTGAATATAATCCACGGATGCATCTTTGTGGCTCTTTAAGTATGCATCATCATAGGTTTGAACAATCTTGTATGCTTCAGGACCAACCTTTGGAATATTAAGTTCAACTTTTCCATCTTTAGTTGAGTAGGCATAAGATTTGTTCTCGCCTTTTAAGACTCTCTTTAATCCCTCTAGGAAATCATCTTGAGCATTAAAGACAACGCGATGAATTGGTTCAAAAATTAAACCTTCATCATAGATGTTTAACGCTTCAACTAGAGCATATCGACCTGGGTGATTCTTGCGTTCCTCTTCTGAAAGATGAACCTTGACTTTATCCCAGTGTGCTTTTGCTGTAGCTAAAGAATGGTTTCCATCACCAACAATGAAGAGTAATCCGTTATTGTTTTCTTTGAGAAGATCATCAAATTGTTTGATGATTTTTTGGGTATCCTTAATCTTGTATCCTTTGAGATGCCCACCGTCTTCATTGAGCTCAAAGTCATAGACTTTCTCGAGTTCATCTCGATGCTCATAGAGCGGCTCAATGATTTTTCGTTTTGGATCATCATAAAGGAAGAGAATATGTGGTAATTCAACTGGAGCGTTTTCTCTAATTTTTAATCTTGGAGGAATACGTTCGACGATTGTGGCTTCACTAGCGCGAATAAGAGATTTCACACCTTTCTCGTATGTGTAATCTTCTAAATCAATCGCGATCATTAAGCCTAATCGACGATCAACCACATTTGTTTTACGATCGACCAAGATAAAGCATTCGCCTTGGTCGACTAAAACATTCTCATCAAGATATTTTTGAATTGTTTTAT
The DNA here is from genome assembly GCA_946185585.1 of uncultured Caryophanales bacterium. Classification (GTDB taxonomy): domain Bacteria; phylum Bacillota_I; class Bacilli_A; order RFN20; family CAG-826; genus Fiminaster. The sequence continues at coordinate 477 of CAMHJP010000022.1, read as the reverse complement.
TGATTTTATCAATGTATGCTTTTTCATCTACCTTGCCTAAATAGGCTTCTGGAAACATCATTCTTAAAGTTGATGGTTGATCACCAACTAACTTTTCAACTCTTTTCCAGTAGTCTAATTGGGATGTAAATTGGTCGCAGGCAATAACTGCCCAGGCGGTCATGTTTACACCTTTTTTAGGTAGCAGAATATGTGGGGCTTTAATAGTCGTAAACGACATTAACAAACTCCTTGAGCAATCATGGCATCCATGACTTTTTCAAAACCAGCAATATTCGCACCTAAAGCAATATTTGTTGGTTGTCCATATTTAACAGCTGTATCGTGACATTTTTTGAAGATGTCTTTCATAATTTGTTTTAAGCGGGCATCCACTTCTTCGAATGTCCAAGATAAGTGGATTGCGTTTTGACTCATTTCTAAGCCAGAAACGGCAACACCGCCAGCGTTAGAAGCTTTTCCTGGAGCAAAGAGAAC
>CAMHJP010000021.1 GCA_946185585.1 uncultured Caryophanales bacterium | reverse complement strand
AGTATGTTTGTGACAAGATTGAAAACATTGTTCGAGCAGAAAATGCCAAATATTCCGACATAGCAATTTTGTATCGGGCAAACTATCTAACTTTGCCATTTGAAAAGGAATTAATGAGACGACGAATTCCTTATCAGATTTACGGTGGCCTCAAATTCTTCCAAAGAAAAGAAATTAAGGATGCATTAGCGTACTTTAGACTTATCTATAACAAAAAAGACGATATCAGCTTTGAGAGAATCATTAATGTTCCTCGAAGAGGCATTGGTGATGTTGCAATGGATATTTTAAAGTTTGAAAAGGGTCAACTAAATTTATCCTATTTTGAATATATTCAAGAAATAGATAAGCATGTCACTGAATTAAAGCCAAAGAACGTGATGGCTCTTAATATGGTTATTAATGAGATGGTTGCTACTAGAAAGCGCCTCGATGAAAACCTTGAAGCCTATCCAAAGATCTTGGAAGATTTTCTCATTCACATTGGTTATTTTGAATATCTCCAAAGTGACGATGAGGGAGAAGGACGTTTGGAAAACGTTAAAACATTATTAAGTGATATCGTTGATTATTTAAAGAAATATCCAGAATCAACGTTTGAAGATTATCTAGAAAACGCAACACTTCAAACATCACAAGATGAAATGAAGGAAGCAGATAAAGTTAATTTGATGACCATTCACGTCGCTAAAGGTCTCGAATTTAAGTATGTTTTTGTTGTCAGTCTTAATGAAGGGATTTTCCCATCTCTTAAAGCTATGGATGAGGAAGGTCGAGATGGCGAGGAAGAAGAAAGACGATTATGCTATGTTGCTTTTACTAGAGCAAAAGACAAACTGTTTGTTACATGTAATTCTGGATATAGTTATGTCCTATCTTCTAAATCAATTAGATCGCGTTTCTTTAATGAAGCTGGTTTAACCTTTGTTAAGAAGGATTTCTACCAAAAACCACCAGCAAAACCAAAATATTTCGACTTTTTTGCTGATGAAAGTAAATCTGATGAAGATTATATTAAAGAGCCTGTTGTTGTCGACAACGGAATAACCGATTGGAAAGTCGGAGATATTGCTATACACGATGTTTTTGGTCGAGGTGTTGTTACGGCAATTATTGATGACACAATTATCCAAGTTGATTTTGAAAAGCATGGCCGAAAATCAATTTTAGGAAGCCATCCAAAAATACACCGAGAAAGAGGAGGAATTGAAGCATGAGTCCAAAAGAGAGAGCTCAGGAAATAACTAAACTTCTTGAGCAGTATAACTATGAGTACTATGTTTTAGACAATCCAAGCGTTCCAGATAGTGAGTATGATCGTTTAATGAACGAACTCATTATGATTGAAAAGGAACACCCTGAATTAATTACACCATTTTCACCAACACAAAGAGTTGGAGGAAAGGTTCTTTCTGAATTTAAAAAGATTCAACATAAACGAATGATGCTTTCACTTGCCAACGCATTCAATGAAGATGATTTAAGAGATTTTGATCGTAAAGTCAGAGATGTGATTGGTGGAGAGAAAGTTGAATACATGTGTGAGATGAAAATTGACGGTTTAGCAATGTCGCTAGATTACGTTGATGGTCATTTGAATTATGCTGCAACACGTGGTGATGGAACGACGGGTGAAGACGTTACAAATAACGTTTTAACCATTAAGTCAATTCCGACACAGGTTGTTCAAGATAAACCGTTTGAAGTTCGCGGTGAAGTTTATATGTCAAAGAAAACTTTAAACGAACTCAATGCACAAAGAGAGGCTAATCATGAGGTCCTTTTAGCTAATGCTAGAAACGCTGCTGCAGGATCAATTCGTCAACTTGATTCATCGATTGCTGCATCAAGAAAACTTGAAGCTTTCTGGTATTACTTAGTTAATGCGGATGAACTCGGTTTTAAAAAACATAGCGATGCTCTCGATTTTATCGAGACAATCGGTTTTAGAACCAATAAAGAACGTCGTATCTGCAATGGTATTGATGAAGTAATTGCTTATATCGCGGAATACACTGAAAAGAGACCAAGTCTTGCATATGATATTGATGGTATCGTTATTAAAGTTAACGATATTACCAAATATGATGTACTTGGTTATACAGCAAAAACACCTAAATGGGCGATTGCCTATAAATTCCCACCAGAGGAAGTTGTTACAAAACTAGAAGATATAATCTTCACTGTTGGAAGAACAGGAAAAATTACTCCAAACGCAGTAATTGCTCCAACTCGTGTTGCTGGATCAGTTGTTCAAAGAGCAACTCTTCATAATGAAGATTTTGTTCGAGAAAAAGATTTAAGAATCGGCGACTACATTGTTTTAAGAAAAGCCGGTGATGTTATCCCAGAAGTAGTTCGTCCATTACCAGAGAAACGTAATGGTTCAGAAAGACCTTTTGTAATGATTGATACTTGCCCTGTTTGTGGTGCACCTTTAGTTAGAAAAGATGCAATGCATTTCTGTGTTAACCCAACATGTCCTGCTAAGAAAATTGAAGGTTTAATTCACTTTGCATCTCGCAATGCAATGGATATTGAAAACCTAGGTGAAAAAGTTTGTGAAGAATTCTTCAATGAAGGTTTTATTTCAACGATTGATTCCATTTATCGTCTAAAAGAATTTAGAGATGAAATATTAAACCGTGAAGGTTGGCAAAAGAAATCCACCGATAATCTCTTGGAAGCAATTGAAAAATCAAAAGAAAATTCTTTGGAAAGATTGTTGTTCGGTTTAGGTATAAAAGAAGTTGGCGAAAAGACTGCTAAGGTTTTAGCAAAACGTTTTGGAACATTAGATCGATTCTTTGAGTTAACCGAGGAAGAACTGTTAAATGTTCCTGATTTAGGCCCTGTTTCAGCAAAGTCAATTTATGATTATTTCCACAATGAAGAAAACCGTGTTTTGATTGAAAATCTCCGTCAAAACGGCCTTAATTTTAACTATTTAGGTCAAAATTTAACAAATGAAAATTCGCCATTCTTTGGCAAAACTGTTGTCCTTACTGGAACACTTTCTAAATATGGAAGAAAAGAAGCAACCGAGCTTTTAGAAAACATTGGTGCTAAAGTTGCTGGTTCTGTTTCTAAGAAGACCGATTTTGTCGTTTATGGTGTTGAAGCTGGATCCAAACTAGATAAAGCTCGTGAACTTGGCGTCAAAACATTAAATGAGGAAGAGTTTGAAGAATTACTTCAAATGGAGTAGTATTTTAAGCATTATGAAAGAATACAATATTGAAATCCTTAAACAAGCAGCTCGTGGATTACTCTTCGATATGTCAGAAGAACAATATCAAACATTAATGTCCGAATTTGACATTGTTGTTGCTCAAATGAAGATAATTGGCGAGAACAAAGAATTAGACAAAGCGGAACAAATGGTTTTTCCGTTTGACGTTTCGACATCAACAATGAGAGAAGATGTCCCTGAAGAGCCTCTTCCACGAGAAGAAGCAATTCGTAACGCTAATAATAAAATTGGTGGTCAAATCAAACTACCAAAGGTGGTGCAATAATGAACTATCGTGGTTTATCAATTGATGAGTTGCACGCTTTATTAGTGGCAAAGAAAGTAACACCTCTTGAGTTAGCTCAAGAAGCTTTAGCTTTAGCTAAAAAGGATTCCAATAACGCATTTGAATACATTATGGAAAAGGAAGCTCTTGATTTTGCCGCTTCTTTAACTGAACCAGAAGAAAACAATCCTCTCTGGGGAATTCCATTTGTGATCAAAGATAACTTTTCAACTAAAGACGTTCCAACAACAGGAAGTAGTAATATCCTAAAAGGATATGTTCCTGTTTTTGATGCTACCGTCGTTGAAAAGTTAAAAGCAGCAAAAGCTGTTGCTATTGGCAAAACAACATTAGATGAACTTGCCATGGGTGGTACAGGAACAAGTGGACACCTTGGTATGACATTTAATCCATATGACCGTAAACACGAAAGGTTAGTTGGTGGTTCATCTTGCGGATCGGCTGCTGTTACCGCTGATGGATTTGTTCCATTTGCGCTTGGTTCAGATACCGGGGACTCAACTAGAAAGCCTGCTTCATATGCTGGACTTGTTGGTTTCAAACCAACTTGGTCTCGTATTTCTAGATACGGATTATTCCCATTCGCTCCATCTTTAGACACTGTTGGTATTTTCTCTAGAAATGTCAAAGATTCTGCTTATGTTTTAGATGTTCTTGCTGGTCATGATGATCGTGATTTTACCTCAAGCGTTAAACCAGTTGATGAATACGCTAAGGATATTGAAAAAGTTAATCCAAAAGCAAAAATCGCTGTGATTAAAGGTATTGTTAATTCGATTTCTAATAAAGTTGTTTTAGATAAGTTTAATGAAACAATTGATATGTTAAAAAATGCCGGTTTTACGGTAGATTTCGTGGAAATTGACGAGAAAATTTTATCTTCTTTATTCCCAACTTATTTTGTTATTTCGTGTGCTGAAGCAACATCAAACAACGCCAACATGGATGGTATTAAATTCGGTCCTTATTATAATGGACAAACGTTCGAAGATGTTGTTAGCCAAGCTCGAACAAACGGATTCGGCGAATTGATTAAGCGTCGTTTCATTATTGGTAATTTTGCTCTAATGAAAGAGAATCAAAAAGACCTCTTCTTAAGAGCCCAAAAGAATAGACGCGTTATTGTTAACGCTGTTAACGATATTCTTAAGGAATATGACTTTATATATTGCCCTGCTGCTCCAAGCATTGCTCCAAAAGTTGGAGAGAAGAGTGATCGTTTATCAAACGAGTATTTAATTGCTGATAACCACTTGGTTATTGCTAATTTTGCTGGATTACCATCAATCACCTTACCAATCGGAATGAAAGATGGCATGCCATTTGGAGCAAACTTTACAGGCCGTGCTTTTGAAGATAAGCAAGTTTTACAAATTGCCTATGAACTTGAAAAGCACACCGGATTAAAAAATATTGTGGCGAAAGGAGAATAACAATGAACTTTGAACCAGTTATTGGACTTGAAATTCACGTTGAATTAAAGACAAAGAGCAAAATGTTTTCTTCTGCGCCAGTTACCTATGGTAAAGAAGCTAACACTCAAACCGCTCCACTTGATTTAGGTTTCCCTGGAACACTTCCAGTTGTAAACAAACAAGCTGTTATTGATGCGATTCGTGTTTCTAATGCTCTTCATATGAGTATTGATCATGAATTACATTTTGATCGTAAAAATTATTTCTATAGCGACCTTCCAAAAGGTTATCAAATTACCCAGGATCGTCGACCAATCGGATCTCACGGATATTTAGAGATTGTTGTAAATGGAGAAAAGAAAAGAATTGGCATTCAACGTCTTCATATGGAAGAAGATACTTGTAAACAACTTCACTTTAAAAACTTCACATTGCTCAACTATAACCGTGCTGGGACACCATTAATTGAAATTGTTTCTGAACCAGAGATTCGTTCTGGTGAAGAAGCAATGAAATATGTCGAAATGATTCGCTCTATTGTTGTCTTCTCTGAAGTCAGTGACGGCAAAATGGAAGAAGGATCTTTAAGATGCGACGTTAACGTTTCTATTCGTCCTGTTGGAACTAAAGAGTTTGGTACAAAAGTCGAAGTTAAAAACATTAACTCAATCACTTATGTGAAAAATGCCATTGATTTTGAAGTCAAACGCCAACAAGAAATTATTGAAAGCGGTGGCAAAGTTATTCAAGAGACCCGTCGTTATGACGATGAAACAAAAACAACAATTGCCATGCGTTTAAAAACAGATTCAGTTGACTATAAATATTTCCCAGAACCAAATATCATTCCAATTAAGCTCTCGGATGAGTTTGTTAATGATGCTATTGCTTCATGTCCAGAACTCGCTGAAAGCAAAAAAGAAAGATATCTTAACGAATTCAAACTTAATGATTATGACGCCTCACTTTTAGTGAGTGATAAAGATATTTCTGTTTACTACGATAATTGCGCCAAGCTAACAAAACAGTACAAGATTCTTGCTAACTGGATTAATGTCGACGTGCTTTCTTATTTAAATAAAAATAACTGCACGATTAACGAATTCCCACTTAGCCCAGAACAACTCGTTAGTTTAATTGCGATTATTGAGAAAAACGAGGTTTCATCTAACCAAGCTAAATCGATCTTTAATAAGATGGTTGAAGAAAAGTGCGATGCTCAAAAAGCCCGTCAAATCTTGGGTATTTCTTCGCAAATCTCGGATGAATCATTTATTAAAAATGTTATTAACGAAGTGTTGGATGAAAACCCACAATCAATTAAAGATTATAAAGAAGGCAAGGATCGTGCTCTTGGTTTCATGGTTGGACAAGTCATGAAAAAGACCCAAGGTAAAGTCAATCCAAAAATGACTTCTGAAATGTTATTAAAAGAATTGGAGAATAGATAATGAAAGAAATTCTTGTTACCGGAGGCATGGGTTATATCGGTTCCCATACTGTTGTTCAACTTATTGAAAACAATTACAAACCTGTGATTGTTGATAATCTTTGTAATTCAAAAGTTGAAGTTTTAAACCGTATTGAGAAATTAACGAAAGTTAGACCTGAGTTCATAGAACTCGATGTTCGTGATGAAGCCAAACTCGATCATGTGTTTGCTACACACAACATCTTTGCTGTTATTCATTTTGCTGGTTTAAAAGCTGTTGGTGAATCTGTTCAAAAACCTGACCTTTATTACGACAATAACATTGGCTCGACAAAAGTCTTATTGAAGGTGATGGAAAAGTATGGTTGTAAGAACATTGTTTTCTCATCTTCTGCTACTGTTTATGGTAATCCAAAACATGTCCCAATTGTCGAGACAGATCCAATTGGAGAAACAACAAATCCATACGCTGAAACCAAAGTTCAAATTGAATATTTGTTACAAGACTTAGCAAAGAAGGATCCTTCATATAACATTGCAATTCTCCGCTATTTTAACCCAATTGGTGCTCATAAATCCGGTTTAATGGGCGAAGATCCACAAGGTATTCCAAACAACTTAATGCCTTACGTTACGCAAGTTGCTGTTGGTAAACTTCCTGTCTTAAATATCTTTGGTGATGATTATGACACACCAGATGGTACATGTATCCGCGACTACATCCACGTTGTCGATTTAGCACACGGACACTTATTAACATTAAAGAAATTAGAAGAAAATCCAGGACTTGTTATTTATAACTTAGGAACCGGTGTTGGAACTTCTGTATTAGAGTTAGTTCACGCTTTTGAAAAAGCAAATAACATGAAGATTAATTACAAAGTTGCTCCACGTCGAGCTGGTGATATTCCTGAATGTTACGCCAATGCTGATAAAGCATATAAAGAAATTGGTTTTAAAACCGAATATACAATTGTCGATTGCTGCCGTGATTCTTGGAATTGGCAAAAAAATAATCCAAAAGGATATGAGGAGTAATAGAAATGAAAAAAGCTTTATATTCAATCAAAACTGTTAATGGAGATTTGCTCCGCGGATACTCTTGGAGTGCCGAGAAACCAGTTGGCAACGTTGTCATTGTTACTGGCATGGAAGAGTACGCCGAAAGATACGATGATTTTGCCCAATTCTTAAATCAAAATGGATACAATGTCTATTGTGTTGACCATTATGGTCAAGGTTTAAACTCTGAAGATGGCAAGAAACTAGGAATTGTTCCTCCATCATTCTTCTCTAAGACTGTTCGAAATGTTGATGACATTGTTAAAAAAGTTCGTAAATCAACTAATCTTCCAGTTGTTGTCTTTGGCCACTCAATGGGTTCATTTATTGTTCAAGACTTTGTCCAAAGATTTACTAAAGACGCTGATAAAATTGTTATTTGTGGATCCAATGGACCAAATGCAAAACTCTTATTTAAAATTGGTGCCAAACTTGGAAAGTTAACTTGTACAAAGAAGAACCAATTTGAAAAAGCTAAATTAATGGCTAACTTATCAGTTGGTTCATATTCAAAATCAGTCAAAGATCGTAAAACACCAAATGACTGGTTAAGTTATAACGAAGAAAACGTTAAGAAATACTGTGAAGATCCAATGTGTGGATATGGTTCAAGCCGTATTTTCTATCGTGAATTAACCAAAGGTAATGCCCGTTTATACAAAAAGAAATTCTTAAAGAAGATTTCTCCAGAAAACCATATTTTAATTATTGCTGGTGAAGATGATGCTTGTGGTGCTTTTGGTAAAGGTCCACGCGCTCTTTATAAGCAATATACAAAACTTGGTGTGAAAGACGTTGAACTCAAAGTCTATCCACACATGAGACACGAAATTTTAAATGAAAAAGAACACCAACAAGTTTATGATGATGTTCTTAAATTCATTGTAAAATAATCGTGATTTGCTGGTTATTTCAGTATTTTATCTAATTTATCATGTAAAGCCTGTATGTGTCCTTCTTGGGCAAAAATATAGGCTTTTAATTTTGGCTCCGTTCCAGATGGACGGAAGATAATTGTCTCGTGTTCTGGAAGAGTAAATTTAACGATATTGCTCTTTGGAAGTTTAATTTCTTCTTCGTGATCTTGGAATTTTTCAATACTTGTCATGTAATCAGCAACAGAAACAACCTTTTCAAAAAGACCAAATGATTTAGCACGTAACATTTCCATGATCTCTTTCATTTTCGCTTGTCCCTCTAAACCAGGGAATTCATAAGAAATAGTTTGTGTTTTGTATGGACCAAATTCTTCATAGAGTTGATTCAAACGATCAAGAAGTGTTAAACCTTGATGTTTGTAGTAGTTTGCCATTTCACAGATTAAGAGAACTGCATTAACAGCGTCTTTGTCTCTAACTTCGACATTTGTTAAATAACCATAAGATTCTTCAAAACCGAAAATATATCGATATTCTTCGTGTTTTTGCTCTAAAAGAAGAATTTGTTCGCCAATCCATTTAAATCCGGTCAAAACATCAATAACTTTTACACCAAATTTTTCTCCCATAAGATTGACTAAACTTGAAGAAACAATTGATTTAACCATCACTGGATTTTTCGGAAGTTTATTTTGTTTGACGCGGGCATGATAAATAAAATCAAATAAGAGAATGCCGATTTCGTTACCAGTCAATATAATTGCTTCGCCATTTTGATTAACCGCGACACCAGCTCTATCAGAATCTGGATCGGTCGCAACTAAAATGTCGTTTCCGTTTTTGAGCATTAACTTCATGCCTAAATCCATAGCTTCCTTAATTTCTGGGTTTGGATATGGACAGGTGGTGAAGTTTCCATCAGGATTCTTTTGCTCTTCGACAATATCAACATGATCGAAGCCATCACGTTTCAAAACTGTTGTTACTGGGATAAAACCAGCGCCATGAAGTGGCGTATAAGTGATGTTCAAAATACGTTTTGCTTCTTTTGGTCCTTCGATTGATTGTGAAAGAACAGAAGCATAGTATTTTTCGATTAATTCATTTGAAATATATGAGATTTGCTGGTTATTTTCGAAATCGGAGAGCTTAACATCGAACATGCCAATTTTATTTATTTCAGCATAAACAGCGTTCGCGTTATTGGTTGTCATTTGGCATCCATCAGACCCGTAAACTTTATAACCGTTATATTGTTTTGGGTTGTGAGATGCTGTAATAACAATGCCGGCAGAAGTTTTTAATTGTCTTACTGCATAAGAAAGAGCAGGAACTGGCATTAATGTTGGATAAATATAGACTTTTACGCCGTTTGCAGCTAAAACTCGAGCCGCTTCATGGGCAAAAAGTTCGGAGTTTAATCTAGAGTCATAAGCAATAGCAACACTAGGTTTCTTTTCCTTTAATAATAAGAAGTTAGCTAAACCTTGAGTTGCATGACGAATCACATGACGATTCATGCGGTTTGTTCCCATAGCCATTACGCCACGAAGGCCAGCTGTACCAAATTCAAGATCCGCGATAAAACGTTCAGTTAATTCTTTATCGTTTCCATCTAAGTCTTTTAATTCATTTTTTTCTTCTTTAGAAAGAGCTTCTGAGTTGAGCCATTCTA
>CAMHJP010000020.1 GCA_946185585.1 uncultured Caryophanales bacterium | reverse complement strand
AGAATAGCGTTAATTTGGAGAGAGAAACTAGCCTCAAACGAGAAGAGGTTTACTACGTAAACAATTAAAGCGTTTTTACGCTTTGCATCCATAATGAACTTCAGATAATCTTCACTGACTTCTGGATCATTGGATTTGTTTTTGTAACGTTCAAGTTCAAAACAGTGATCACAGAATAAGAAGTTTTGTGATGCGTTTTCTAATGTTTCTTTCTTGACATAACCCTCTTTTGTTGGGTCTTCAGATTGTAGTACAGCTCCACAGCTATAGCAACGACGAATTTGAGAAATTTTTGCCATTATCTTTCCCTCCAATCAATTAGTTTTCCTTTTCGTCTTAAATGACGACGAATTGGGCGATCAAACAAGCGGTTAAAGTGGGTGGTTGGTTGATCTTCCTTGACAATCTTATCTGTAAGAATACAAAGTATTCTAGCGCGATTCGCGGAAGCGATATCGGTTGTGGTTTGATCGCCAATCATCACCGCTGTTTTTGGATCAATTTGTGCTTCATGAAGTTTACGAAGAAGCTTTTTAGCAAATGGTTTACCCACTGCTGAAGCATATCTAACCCCAAGAGTATCCGCATAAAGCTTGACGCGCTTTCCGGTATTGTTCGAGATGATGAATAATTCAATCCCGTTTTCCTTTAAAACTTCCTTAAAGGCAACTACGTTAGCGCTTGGAGTCTTGCTTTTATACGAATCTAGAGTGTTATCTAGATCCGATAAAACAGTCTTAATCCCATGCTTTTTATAAAAATCAATCTCAATCTCGAAGATTGATTTTGCATGGGCATAAGGAGTGTAAACTTTGCACATATCATAATTATACACATTCTTTAGTTAACTAAAAGCGAGAATAATTCGCATATGTATGAAAAAAACGCTGATTTCGCAGCGTTTTTCACTCATTTTTGATGATTTTATTCGTTTAAGAAATCATCGTCGAAGATAGAAATTTGGGTGTAACCTTTTTCCTCTTCTTCCTTAATTTCTTCTAAAGAAGCTTCTTCTTTTTCATCAGGTTTAGAGAACTCTGGAACTTCTTCTTTTTTAACGTAGTGAGAAACGATTTTATCATCGACAAATTCACTTGATTCAACAAATGGTGTAATTAAGCGAATTTTGGCGCTCATTTCGACACTTTGTTTGGCGTATCGATCCATTGGAGTGAGATGATAATCATCCACAACAATGTCACGAATATCCTGCATGTTGTCTAAGAAACGAATTGTATTCGATTCTTCTTCCTTGTTAAGCTTGAAAGCGTAAACAAGTTCATGGACATCAGATTTAAATGATTTAAAGACACATGAAGAGTGGCCTAAACGAGAGGTTAATTCGGTCTTTTCGACATCATAAATTCTGATGCAGGCTTTATTGGTAATAACAACGACTTTTCCTTTAGTGTTATCCTTTGGATAAGCAAGAACATTTACAATGTGCGCTTTACCTAGTTTAGCAAACGATTTTACACCACCACTTCGCATGCCGCTTGTTGGTAGTTCATTCTCGTTAAACATTGTTGAATTTCCGTCACTAGTGAAGAGGACTAAATTAGAATCCCCATCAGTTAATGTAACGTCAGCCAATTCGTCATCCTGGAGTAATTTGATGCAGATTAGTGGTTTAGAATAACGCACAACTTGGAAATCCGAGACTGGAAGACGCTTAATTTGTCCGTTTTTAGTGACAAGAGCAAAGAATAAGTCACTTCTAAACGTATCTATCGCATATGCACGCACTATTTTTTCATTAGGATTTAAAGAAATTAAATAGTTAATATGACGACCTTCTTCTTTCCACTTATTTTCGGTTAATTGGTGTACTGGAATATAAAGGAAGTTACCATCATTTGTAAAACAAATGAGATAATCTGTTGTATAAACTTCTCCATTATAAACAAGGACGTCTCCCGCTTTCATACCTGGAAGTGGGTTTTCACCACTTGAACGATATGATTTTAAGGAGGAATATTTCATATAACCATCACGAGTAATCGCGAGTTTAACAAGTTCTTTGCTGATTAAATCACGTTTATCAATGGTTGCTGATTCATGTTTATCAACAATTTGTGTTTTTCTTTCGTAACCATATTTTTTGGAGATTTCGCGAAGATCACTAATCAGTAGACGATTAAGTTTATTTCTGTCTTCAAGAATTCCTTTAAGGAATTCGATTTTCTCTTCTAAGGATTTTTTCTCATTTACAAGAGTTGTGATGTCAGTGTTAGACAACTTATAGAGTTGTAACATGACAATCGCTTCCGATTGCGCTTCACTAAAGCCTAATTTTTCTTGCAAATTTTTCTTCGCATCAGCTTTATCTTTCGATTTTCTGATTAAATCAACGACTTCATCAAGAATGGAAATGGCTTTGATTAAACCGTCAACGATATGCAGACGTGATTGGTTCTTATTCAGTTCAAAATTCGAGCGTCTTGTGATGACGTTAACTTGGTGTTCAATATAGCAATCAATGAAATCTAAAAGATTCATTGTTTTTGGCGAACCATTAACAATTGCGACCATGTTCGCGGAGTAAGAAGAACGTAATCCAGATTTACTTAAAAGGTATTGATGAATAACGTCAATATTTGCTTCTTTTTTGACATCAATAACGATGCGTAAACCTTGGCGATCAGATTCATCACGAACTTCCGCAATACCTGGTAAAACATTGTTGTGTCGGAGCATATCGATCTCGTGAACAATGTCAATTTTGACTGCTTTATATGGAATTTCAGTGACGATAATTTTCTTTTCTTTTTCGGTATTAATCACTTCGGTTTTTGAAAGAATTTCGATTCTTCCTCGACCCTCTAAATAGATGTCTTCAAGACCCTTTGAACGGATGATTAAACCACCGCCTGGAAAGTCTGGTCCTGGAACAAATTGGAGGAGGTCTTTTGGTTCAACTCGAACGTGGTTAATGCGGTAAATTATTGCTTCAATAACCTCTTTGAGGTTATGTGTTGGGATTTCAGTGGCCATACCAACAGCGATACCTTCACTACCATTAACAAGTAAATTTGGAAAGCGAGAAGGCACGACAACTGGTTCGAAATTTTCATCGTCAAATGTGAGCGACATGTCCACTGTATCTTTATCAATATCGCGGATCATTTCTTCAGCGATTTGACTGAGTCGAGCCTCGGTATATCGATAAGCAGCAGGACCATCTCCATCGATGGATCCGTTGTTACCTTGGAAGTCAATTAATGGGTTATTTACTTTCCATGTTTGGCTCATACGAACAAGAGCTTCATAAATGGAGCTATCACCATGTGGGTGATAAGTACCCATGACAGCACCAACTGTGTGAGCACATTTTCTCGTTGGACGAGTGAAAATATTGCCATCTTTGTACATGGCATAAATAATTCTTCTTTGAACTGGTTTTAAACCATCTCGAGCATCTGGAATCGCACGATCTTGGATGACGTATTTAGCGTAAGTCGCAAAGCGACTTCCCATAATCTCTTCCATCGTCTCATGATGGATGTTTTCGATGATTTCGACTGGTTGAACTTCTTTTTTCTTCGCCATCTTACTTCACCTCATCAATAAACGAATCAACTTCGTTGAAGTTAATATTTTCTTCGATCCAACGACGTCTTGTAGCTGGGTCATTACCCATTAAAATAGTTAATTCTTGGGCCGCTAATAAGGAATCTTCAATTGTGACTTGAGTTAATTGTCTTGTCGCTGGATTCATGGTTGTTTCCCATAGTTGATCAGCGTTCATTTCACCTAAACCTTTATAGCGGGAAACCTTGCATCCTGGGCCGACTTCCTTCTTAGCTTGTTCTAATCCAACATCATCCCAAGCATATCGATGAATCATTTTATGATTCACTTCTCTTTGAACTCGGTATAAAGGAGGCATGGCGACAAAGAGTCGGCCTTTCTTAATGAGTTCCGGCATAAAGTTATAGAAGAAGGTAATTAAAAGTGTTTGAATGTGTGCTCCATCGGTATCAGCATCAGTCATAATGATGATTTTTCCGTATCTGGCATGATCGATATTAAATGACTCATTTACACCAGTTCCGATGGTGTTAATTAATGTCGCACATTCTTCGTTTTTGAGAACTTTGTCTAAAGGAAGCCCAAAAGTATTTAGTGGTTTACCACGAAGTGGTAAGATTGCTTGATGGCTTCGATCACGTGAGTTTTTCGCTGTTCCACCAGCAGAATCACCCTCAACAATGAATAATTCGTTGCTATCATAATCCTTAGAGGTTGCTGGAGTAAGTTTATCAGACAAGACTATGTCTTGTTTGATACTTTTCTTAGAACGGATCTCTTCTTTGGCTTTTCTGGCCGCTAAACGAGCACTTTGAGCCTTCAAACATTTCTGGATTAACGAAACAGCAAAATCTTTGTGTTCGTTCATATAATAACTAAAGTTATTATAAATAAAGTTAGTTACAAGAGGTAAAGCTTCAGGAGTACCAAGTTTTTGCTTAGTTTGACCTTCATATTCGAGCTTTTCCTCTGGTATTTTTAAGGAAATAATCGCGGTTAAACCTTCACGGATGTCATTTCCATCGAGTTTTTGTTTACTGCGTAAAAGGTTATTTTGTTCGGCATAATCGTTCACAATTTTAGTTAAACCAGCACGTAAACCTTGTTCATGAGTACCACCGTCACGTGTTCTGACATTATTCGCATAAGAATAGATTGTTTCTTGATAATCATCGGAACAGTATTGCAAAGCAATACTAATAGCAATGCCGTTTTCTTTTCCTTCAAAATAAATCGAATCACCAATACGTTGTTTTTTCTCAGTGAGGTAGTTCACATACTCCTTAATTCCGTCTTTATAGCAGAATTCCGAATGTTGACCACTTCTTTCATCATGAAGAGTGAATTTTACACCACGGAGAAGATAAGCACTTTCTTGAATGTGGTTGGCAATAATATCGTATTTAAAATCAACACTAGAGAAGATTCGTGCGTCAGGTTTAAATCTGATCAACGAACCACGCTTCTTGGTGTTACCAAGAACCTCGAGTGGAGTCTCAAGTTTTCCACCATCTTTGAAACGAATATGATAGATTTTTCCATCCCTAAAAACAGTCACATCACAGTAGTCAGAAAGGGCGTTTGTAACCGAGCTTCCAACACCATGAAGACCTGCACTACTTTGGTAGGCTTTATTCGAGAATTTTCCACCAGAATGAAGGGTGGTAAAAATGAGTTGAACAGCCGGCATTCCAGTAGCCTTATGAATGTCAACTGGAATACCTCTACCACCATCTAAAACGGATAAAGAACCATCCTTATGGATGGTTAAGTTAATTTCATTACCATAACCATTGAGCGCTTCGTCAACCGCGTTATCAACAATTTCCCACACCAAATGATGTAATCCATTGAGGTTAGTTGAACCGATGTACATGGCTGGTCTTTTTCTTACACCAGAAAGACCCTCTAAAAGGTCAATATCGGCAGCAGTATAAGACGTGTTTTTATTTGTTTCTGACATATGCTTAATTCAATTTCCAGAAATTGATTATAGCAAACAAAAGGTTGAAAAAGCACGGAGTTTTTTATTAGAATAAATGCGTATTTAGGAGATTTGAAATGGATATTATTTTATATAATATAATCGTCGGTTTTTTATCATTAATTTTAGGTTATTTTTTTGGTTCTATTCCAACAGGAATCATTATCGGAAAGGTGTTTTTCCATCGTGATCCACGTCAAGAAGGCTCAAAAAACTCGGGTGGAACGAACGTCGGAAGACTATTTGGTAAGAAAATTGGCTTACTTTGTATCATCCTCGATATGATCAAAACTGTGATTCCTTTAATAATTGTTTGGTCAATTATTAAATTCTCTTCCTTAAACCAAGTTTTAGTTGATAACTTTGGATCTGGCTTATGGAACAACGGAGTTCTCTATATTTACCTTGCTCCTTTAGGAGCAATGGTTGGTCATTGTTATCCTGTGTTTGCGAAGTTTAATGGAGGTAAAGCTGTGGCAGCTATCGCGGGATTCGTTCTTGCGACATCATGGTTACTCTCTGTTGTCGGCTTAGCAGTCTTCTTTATCGTTCTTAAAATTAAAAAGTATGTCTCGCTTGGTTCGATGGTTACAATCGTTGTTGTGACACTCGTTGCTTGGATCATGGTCATCGTTAAATACTTTGGCCCAGTCTCATTTGCAAACTTCGGAATGTATGGTTGGGGTGATTATGTTGTTGCCGGATTTGAGTATGCCGGTGTGATGACATTCGGAGCGGCGTTATTAATCTACAGACACCGCACAAACATCAAACGATTGGCCAATCATGAAGAATCAAAAATTAAGTGGTTAAGTTAGTAGTTGTTTAGTAGCAAATTAGTAGATAATTACACTGTTGATAAAACACCCATTGATATTGTGGATAAATAAATTATTCCGATTTGATGGGTGTTTTTCATTGACATTTTTTAAAATCGTCAACGTACCACTACCACTACTGCTCAAAATTTTTATATAGCAAAATCGGGCACAAAAAAAGCGCCCGTTTAAGGCGCTTAATTTGCTTGGGTGAGGAATTGTCTTACCCGTTTCTTTTCATGCTGTTCATGACCGCTCTGACTTGAGCTTCAGATGGCTTGCGTCCCATCTGTTGGAACATGGCACGAATCATCTTTTCGTTGATTGGAGGATTCTTCTGAAGTTCACGTTTGAAGAACCAACGTGAGAGGAAGAAGCCCACCGCTAGACCAACGATGAGAACACCAATAAGAGCTCCGATGAAGCCACCAACTGATAAATTTTCCATGTTAGGTCTCCTCCTTAGGCGCGTCCGTCGTATTCGCCAGTGTCGGTGCGAACAAGGATTTTCTCGCCATTATTAATGAAAAGTGGGACTTTGGTCTTTAGACCAGTTTCTAAAGTTGCTTGTTTCATTGCTTTATTAACGGTATCACCGCGAACTCCTGGTTCACATTCGGTAATTGTTAAGGCAACTGTAGATGGTAAGGAAATACCGAGAATTTCATCATCATAGAAGAGAATTTCGATTTCAGAACCAGAAACAAGGAAGTTCTTTTCCCATTCTAATCGATCTTTGTTAATTTCGATTTGTTCGTAAGTGTCATTATCCATGAAGACAAAGTTGACTCCATCATCATAAAGGAATCCCATTTTCTTTTTAGAAAGAGATGCTTTCTCGACATCATAACCAGAGTTACGAGCAAGTTCAATGATTGCTCCTGTACGCATATTTTTAGCTTTGACTTTAGCAACCATCTTACGCATCGCTGTCTTATTTAATAAGATATCGAGCACTTGATAAAGGTTACCTTCGTCGATGAAATAGTTTCCAGGACGTAATTCAGTAACGTTCATATTTAGTTCCTCCTAAAACGCTAACAATTATATCTAAAATTAGATATTTCGTAAATATGAGTTATATTTCTTCTCTCTTTCAAGAGTAGTTTTTGGTCCATGACCAGGGTAAACAGTGTAATTCTTCTCTAGTTTTACAAGCTTTGATAAGCTTGAAGACATTAATCTAGGAGCGCTGCTTGCAAGATCAACTCTTCCAACGGTTGTGTAAAAGAGAGTGTCTCCGCTAAACATCGCGTTTTCCTCATCAACAAGATAAACTGCTGATCCACGAGTATGAAATGGAGTTGCTATACACTTAATAGTGTATCCGCATGTTTCAAACTCTTCTCCATCCATCAACTCTTTCATGTTCTTAGGACGATAGACAAGATTCTTGTTTCCGTATTCTGTCCAACTAGAAAGATTATATTTTGGATTATCGATTTCCTTTGCTTCGTCTTCATAAATGAAGACAGTGGCATTTGGGAAAGCATTTACCACCGCTTCTAAGGCGTCAATATGGTCAAAATGGACATGAGTGATAAGGATTGCCTCGATTGTTAATTCGAGGTGATTAATATGATCGAGTAAACAATTGTTAATGTTATAACCAGGGTCGACTAAAATAGCATGTTCCTTATCTTTCCACATCAAATATGATGTGCAGGCTATTCTAGAACGAAATAAATCGATCATATATAAAAAAATAAGGATAAACCTTATTTCTTCTCCTTATGCACTGTGTGCTTTTTGCATCTTGGACAGTATTTTTTGGTTTCCATACGGTCTGGATGTTCTTTTTTATTTTTATCGGCGATGTAATTTTCTTCGCCACAAACGGTGCATTTTAATGTGAAGTGATCTCTTGGCATAGTTATTTCCTCCGTTTAAGCAAGTAAGATAATAGCACACACCTAAAAATATATCTACAAGATATTTTAAGAATGATATAATCAATTCATGGCTCAATTAGCTCGAGAGAAAACAAAACAAATTCAAGTTGGAAACGTTACACTCGGTGGTCAAAACCGTGTTTTAATCCAATCAATGTGTAATATTAAGACATCCAACTTTAAGAAAGTTGCTGAGCAAATTAATGAATGTGCTGCTCTTGGAGCAGATTTAATGCGCGTTAGTGTTTTAGACATGGAAGATGCTCATGCAATTAAGGAAATTAAGAAGCTGATCTCAATTCCATTAATTGCTGATATTCACTTCGATTATAAATTAGCACTAGCTTCTATTGAAGCTGGCGCTGATGCAGTTCGATTAAATCCGGGCAACATCGGATCAGAAGAAAATGTTCGTCAAGTTGTGGAAGCGTGCAAAGAAAAACACATCCCAATTCGTATTGGTGTGAACTCTGGATCAATCGATAAAGAAGTTAATAACAACACCGCTGTTGTCACTGCTAATGAACTTGTTGAATCGGTTTCAAGAATGGTCAAAACTCTTGAAAAATTCGAGTTTTACGATATTGTCATTTCTTTGAAATGCTCGCACGTCTTAGAAACGATCGAATCTTACCGCTTAGCGAGTAAAAAATTCAATTATCCACTCCACATTGGAATTACTGAAGCTGGTCCAAAAGATGTTGGCCTAGTTCGTTCAGTAAGTGGACTTGCTCCACTACTTTTGGAAGGTATTGGAGATACGATTCGTATTTCCTTAAGTGATGATCCAGCTGAAGAAGTTCGTGCTTGCCGTAGATTATTAAAAGATTTAGGAATTCGTAACGATTATCCAAACCTTATTTCTTGTCCGACCTGTGGTCGAACCCAAGTAAATCTTGTTCCTCTTGCGAACAAAATCATGAAATTCTTAGAAGAAAACAAGATCAATAAAACCGTCGCTGTAATGGGCTGTATTGTTAATGGTCCAGGTGAAGCAAAACGTGCTGATATTGGCTGCGCTGGCGGAAAAGGCGAGTGGGTTATCTTTAGAAAAGATACAATTATTAAAAAAGTTCCTGATAAAGACATTTACGAGGAACTTACTAAATTAATTAAAGAATTATAAAATTATCTCCAGTTTACGAACTGGGATTTTTTTAACATTTCAATTTCTTCCTTATAAGGAGGTTTTCCATCAACGTATGGAGTCTCAAGTAACTTCGGAAGATCTTTTAATAATGGATGATGGACAAATCGATTTAGAACTTCAAAACCAATTGTTCCATATCCAAGATTTTCATGACGGTCTTTATGTGAACCGGATTCATTTTTGGAGTCGTTAATATGTAAGCAAAGAAGTTTCTTCAAACCAATGGTTTGGTCGAAATGTTTTAAAACAGCATCGATGTCTTTGACATCGTAGCCATAATCCGAGATGTGGCACGTATCAAGACAAACACCGATTCTTTCTGGGTGTTTAACTTTGGAAATAATCTCAGCGATTTGTTCAAATGTTGAACCCATTTCGCCACCTTTTCCAGCCATGGTTTCAAGAGCAATTTTGACATCGCTATGGTTTTTATCTAAAACTTCATCGAGAGCTTTAACAATCGATTCGATCCCGTTTTCAACTCCGGTTCCAACGTGACTTCCTGGATGAAGAACCATGATTTTCACACCAAAAGCAGCCGTTCTTTGAAGTTCGATTGCTAATGCACTTTTGGCTAAATCATAGACGTTTTCATTGAGTTGATTGGCGATGTTAATAATGTATGGAGCATGAACGACAACCTTACTTTCATCAATACCATGCTCTTTTAAAAGAGCACGACCTTCATCAATCTTTAGTCTTTCAAGTGGAAGACGGAAAGTGTTTTGTGGGGCTCCTGTATAAAACATCAGAGTGTTTGCTCCATAAGAAAGAGCCTCTTTAACAGAGCCTAAATAATAATCTGGAGCAGACATGGAAACATGTGAGCCAATGTAAAGTGTTTCTTTATCCATTTTGACGATTCTCTCTTTTATATCTTTCAACTC
>CAMHJP010000019.1 GCA_946185585.1 uncultured Caryophanales bacterium | reverse complement strand
GTCATCTCGGCTTCCATAGATTTGTTATTTATTAAATTGGATGTAACGTCTTGGGTGTATAAACCACTGACTGGGATAGAACCGAACTTACCATAGACTTTGGCTTTTTCTCCATCAACGTAGATGTAGAAGTTAATGTTCTTTAATTCGATATCAATAATACCGCTTAATGCACTAACTTGAGCATTAGCACTTAAGTGCCAGTAGTTTGGTTTAGTTGTGTTGATACCTAAGTCTAATAAGACTTTGATACCATCAAGGTTCATGTATTTTTCATTTTCCACGTTCGCACGGTTAATCACTGGTTGATAATTATTATCATAATCAGTAAGTTCGAAGTGGAAGTTGAGTAATTTAGCGTCTGAGCCTGTGCCCATTGCGAAATTAACAACATCTAAAGATTTTAATGTTTGATTTCCAGTTTCGTTGTTACCATTGAAGTTAACTTCAATTGTAATATCATCTGGTAAACCAAGCATAATCTTGGAAATCACGATACGGAGTCCACCACCATTATTAATGACGGAGACTTCTTGGATGAGTTCGTTGCTTGTTAAGCGGACATAATCTTGAGTTTTGATAATGTCACCTAAAGCGCCAAATCCAAGTAAATCAATGATTGGTGCAAGGAATTTAGTGAATTTTGGATCGCTACCGAAATCGTTAGCGAATGTTTTAACGATATCTAAGATATCAGTAAATGTTTGTAAGCGTAACTTACCTTTAATGTTAGCAGCATCTGGTTTGCCATAGACAAATAAGGCTAAGTTGTTGTTTTCGCGTTTAAGTACTGCGCCATCATCGTCTGTAGTTTTTATGATGTTACTAGCAACGTTAGCAACGTCGATCGCCATATCGTGGGTGGCCCAAACTTTATCTGAATGATATTTATATTCATCGATGTGCATTGTGCCAAAACCACGTTTAATTTCGTCGTTATTGTCTAATTGACCTTCACCAGTGAAGACTGTTCCTAAGCCGTTACTATCTTTCATTGAACCATTAACAGTAAAACCAGTTTTCTTGGTATCAATGAAATCACTGACTTGGTCAATAACATCTGGGATGAATTTGACAGATTGGTAGTCGTTCTTATTACCAAGATCGACTTCAGCAAATGGAGCGGTATTAGCGCTAACATTAGCTGTGAAATCTCCAAAGGAGATATTTGAAGCTTCAATCTTGAATTCACTGACATTGCCTAAAGCTTGATATTGATCAAAAGCTTCAACTCTTTCTTCATAAGTTGGAAGAGAAGCAATAGCTGTGTTAACGCTACTGACGTTAGAGTCGTTTTTGAGGTTAATATCTAAGCGAGCATTGTCACCAATTCCGAACTTAGAAAGATTTAAACCAACGCGAACACCGTCTTGATCGCTTTCTAAAGTTTCAAGAATATCAAGGAAGAAGGAGAAATCTCCTTTTTCAACTGAAGCAGCTAAATCATCAGTTAAGATTCCTTTTAATGTTTCAAGTGAATCAGTACTTTCTTCGCCGCTTGTGGATTCAATCATGTCTGGAACCATGTCGATAATACGGTTGGTGGTTTCAGTATCCATTTTGAGTTTCATGACGGCTTTCTTGTTATGATTCACATCTTCTTGTTCGTTGAAACGAACATAACCATTACCTTCGGCATAGCCAAGGTCAAAGTTAGCGTATTCAATATCGTTTTGTCCGATTAAAGAAACTTGTAAGTTAAAGCCAAGTTTTTTGATGGCGTTTTCAAGGGTTAATTCCTCTTTATTTTCATCATTATTGGCTTCTTGATTAGCTCCGATTTCATATTGGCTTAAGTCAAGGAGTTCATCGAAGTTAACGTTAACAGATCCTTTGATCTTAGCGATATCAATGGCGTTTTTCTTATTATCTTTTCCATCAAGGTCAAGACCAAATTCAAAGCCAAAGCGTTGGTGTTCACCATCTTCTTTTAATAAGGAAATTAATTTATTAGATAATCCGGTGTAGTTAAAGACTTCAACATAGTCATTTCCACTTGCTGGGGAAACAAAGCTATCATAATCTTTAAGATTAACACGGATACCGCCTTGGATAGTGGCGTCACCAAAGGTGATTGTTCCAAGATCAACATATTTTAATGTGAATTTATCATCGGTTGTGATCTTGATGCAGAAATCTCCACCTTCTTCACCAAGAGTAAAGAGCCAATCTGTGCCGACTTGTTCTTCTTTTGGTCCGTTAGCAAGAAGTGACATAAAGTCAAAACCACCTGTTGATGGTTCAGCATTAGTGTTTTCAGTGCTTTCTTCACTGCTTCCGTTAATTAAGGCGTCGATTAAGCCTCCAACTTTTTCGTTAGCGAACTCACCAAGATCACGCATGAGTTTTGGTAAATCCATGTTCGCGTATAAAGCAAAGGCGTACCAATATTCATCGACAAGCTTATTGCCTGTGAAATCAGTCATTTTCAGCTTTAAGTTACGTAATCCAAAATACATATCATCTTGGAAACGACCTAAAGTTAATGGAAGTTTTTTGCCATTATAATCAGCAACAGCGTTCACATTAAATTCCACACCAGATAAAGAAAGAGCAGACATTCTAAAGTCAATGTCACCTTCAACACTAATATTATTAGTGAATGAAGCGTCTTTGTTCATCTTGTAGCTGACTTTGAAGTTATCAAACTGGGCATTTAAGTATTTTGCGGCAGTGTTTTCTTCTTCGTCTAAACCAATGTCTTTGGTAATTTTTGTAACAAATTGACCGAAAGCGGTTGGCTCAGGTGTGTCAACTGAGACATCGATAAATTTGGTTCGATTTGGGGTAACAATGTAGCCACCAATGAATGTACCAACGAATGCAAGTACACCGGTTGAAATAATGGCTGCACGTTTAAGAGCTTTTTTCATTCTAGGTTTCATTTTTAAGCCTCCTTATCTTTTATCGAGAAGTCGAATTCTTCATTCCATGAAGGGATTTTCATTTCCCCAACATGGTAGTAGTATTCGAGGATGTCATTTGTTTTAGCTGGGACAGGAATTCCTTCCTTTGTCGCAGTAAACGTTTCATCAATGGAGAGGTGCTTAAGAACTAGATCTTTACTCAACGTATAAGTTAGTTTGACCTCTTCAAATGGTGGGAGATTACTTAATCCAGAGAGGTTCAGCATCTGCGTCTTGTAATAGAAGGTACTGAGATTTGGATTAAGATTCATCTTGATGACAACATCGTCTCCACGTGTTGTTCGTGAACTGTCTATCGTTGTTTTATCAGAGATAACGTAGATAAACATTTCATCAAGAGTTTTACCGAGATATTCCTTGTATTCCTCTTTTTCAAATGTTTTTGTAGGTGTTTGAGGAAACGTAGCGTGCTCGGAATCTCTTGGAGTTCCATCATGGACGATTATTGGACCATCTTTACCGTGTTGGTAAGATCGTTTCGCCAATGCGACCATTGATGAGTGCGAAATTTGATCTTCGTAATACTCATCTCCATTCTTAATGAATGCATTTCGAACGGTTTGAGTAACGATTGTCTTCGCATCTCCAATCGAGTAAAAGTAGCAATTTGGCATTCGTCTGAACTTTTCAAAGGCAACGTTCATGACTTCAGCATCGGAGAAACTCCTCACTCCGTTGATGGTTTTATCGGATAAGCCTTCATACTTTTTCCAAATGGCATCAACATCTGGCGAGAATTCTTTTGGATCGAAGCCTGGCGGATACATTTCGTCGATCGGGCCAATTGTTTTTTTTAGAACAATACCAGTCCCGATACCTGCCACGGCGCAGATCCCGACCGTGAGAATATAACTGAGAAGTAGTTTTTTCATGTTCTTGTTCAGTTTTTTCTTCGTCTTTCTCCTTAAACTGCCGACCATAATATTAAATTATGTCAATGTAAAGGTAACCCTATTGTGCGTATACCTTATAAATAGAACATAGTTCTCATCAAAATAGAGCAAAAAACACTATTCTCTAAAAAATAGAATTTATAATTCTTCTTGTATTTTCTATTCCAACATTCTATTATAAAGTCATGAAAAACATTCGTGAAATTATTGGAGAGAACCTCTCTGAGCTAAGAAAAGAAGCTAAATTAACACAACTTGAATTGGCTGAAAAATTCAATTATTCTGACAAATCTATCTCCAAATGGGAGAAGGGTGAAACACTGCCTGATATTGTCACTTTAAACGAGCTTTGTGAGTTCTATGGAGTCACTTTAGACTACCTCACACACGAGGCTACACAAGAAAATAAAAAGAAATATAAAAAGGAATCATCGCGTGATCACTATAACAAAATTATATTAACCGCTTTATTGGTTTCTGTTATTTGGATGATTGCAACAATCATTTATGTTTGGTCATTAATTAAGTTTAATAATGGTATTTGGATGGCATTTGTCTGGGCTGCCCCAGCAACATTCTTGTTCTTAACTTTTGCAAACCACCGTCATTTCCATCAAAAATCCCTTTATTTTGCTTTTACAGCATGTTTCCTTTGGTCAACACTAGCAGCAAGCTTTCTGCAATCCTTAAATGACCGTGTATGGACAATCTTCATACTTGGTATTCCAATCCAAGCAGCGTTATTCTTATACGGAAAAATGAAACACTAAAAAAAAGAGAGGTTAACCTCTCTTTTATTTTCCATATTTTCTGATGTTTTCTAGATGCTGCTCTCGCGACATCTTTACACTCGCGTTTTTAAGTAATGAGTAGATCCGTCCCATCTCATCCACTGAGATAACTTTTTCCGTAAACTGAGACATAAACGATCTAAAGTCGGATAAGTTAATTACGCCATCGATATTAATTGGTCGAGCATTATTCTGTGCCATCACTATTACTGAAGTAATATGAGGCTTTTTACCAATAATATCGTGAATAGCGCGAATGTGCGTATCGTTTTGGAAACAAGGGTTACGACGGAGATTTCCGTTGACGTTCCAGTATTTCTCTTGACGAGCACCTTTTACACTACCAGACCAGTTTTTCACTTCAATACAGAAGATTCCTGTTTCTCTGATTTCAATGAAATCAATCTCGTGAGACATTCCGTTTGTATCAACTAAATAGGTATTCTTTAATTCGAAATGTGGAACCTTGGCAAATGGTCCGGGGTTAAGGTAGGAATGAATCTTTTCTTCAGCTTCAATACCTCTTAATTTATTTTCAACATCACGAGAAATATCTTTTATTCTCGCTTTGTTTTCTTCAGAAAGATGAGGTTTTTGCTGGGCTTTTTGTTGTTCTTCGTATTCTTCTTCATATCGACGAATTCTTCTTTCATTTGCCGACCAAATCGAATACATGACCCATGCATCGCCCCAATCAAAATTTCCATTAAATGACATAAGTTACCTCTTACAATGTTGCCCAGAGTTGAACAGCTGTTTCTAAAACAGAATAAACACAGAAGCCTAATCCAACAACTGGGATAACCATATCAATTAGTTTGTTCTCATAACTTCTCGTGTATGAGAAAAGCATAATAATCGGAAGAATAAATAGGACTGGGAAGCATTTACCTAAACCCGTGGTTTGAACAACGGCTATTGCAGTTTCTGTTGGAATATCTCTTCTTGCAGCAAGAGATCCAGCACATATTGAAGCAATGACCATGTCTAAGATAATTGCAATTACTAAAACAACACATGTCAAAATGGAGAATTGCAGGGAATTTGCGTTTGTTTTTAAATATTCATCATATTCGTCTTCAGTGTGTCCTTTATTTAAATAACGGCGTTTTCTGATAGCGAAAATGAGAGTTAAAATCAGGAATGAAAATAAGAGTAATGGAGGTTTTGTGGTTAATAATGGGAAAATGTACCACGGAATAATAAATTCATCATTAAAGAAAACGTGAAGTTTAACATAGATAGATGCAAATTCATAAAGAATTGGGAGTAAGACAAATAAACGGAAAATGATTAGTTTTTTGCCTTTAAAATGTTTCTTTGGTTCGTATGTTAAGAATAAATACGAAAGAGAACATAATAATAAATCAATGAAGATGTTTAAATAAACGAACTTCGATGGGTTGGAGTTTAACAATGTTTCCAAGATCCCAGCCATGAATGGATATGCTTCGTTATCGTATTTTGTTGTGACTGTAAAATAGAAACGGAACACAAAGACATAGGATGCGATTAGCATAGCTAACGCCATTAATCCATGGGTGAGAAGGATCTTTTTCATATTCTTATGGCTTCTCATAATAATGGAGAAGTTAGCTACCAAGAACATTGGAAGAGCTAGTGTTCCAATAATAGATAAGATGTCACTAGCAGTTTTAATTCCTCCTCCAGCATGTTTAAAACGAATAAAAGCTGAAAAAACAACCGACATCGCCATGCACATCATAAAAATCCACGCTAAGATACGCATATGGCGGTAGGATAAAGGTCCACGATATTTAATATCGTAATCCTGGTTATGAAGATGCCATTTAATTAAATGAAATCGATTCTTTTTGGCTTTTTGAGCTTTTTCCATTGGATAAATTGTAAAGCATCGTCTCTTTTTATTCAATATGGGTGATTTCACTTTATTATTAAATAATGTGAATCTATAATAATTGTTATGAAAAAGATTTTACCTATTTTAGTAAGTATTCTCGTGATTAGCGGATGCACTGCATCTCCTAAGAAACATAAACAATCTTCATCTATTGATGAAAGTTCATCTGAAATTGTTACTTCTGGTGTTGCTCCAACTTCAGAAGGAACAAGTGTGACAAGCGCTGCTACTTCGGCCACAACAAAGCCAACAAGCGCTTCAAAACCAACTTCAGCCAGTAAACCAACATCATCAAGCACACCAGTAAGTCCTCTTCCGGGTGGTTATACAATGTTTGATGCTCCAACAAATACACCAATCGAAGTTACAACCACTTTGAGTGATCCAAGTGGTGATTCTTGGTGGAACAATGATTTAAGATACGAATTTCCAACTGAAGATTGGTCTCATATTTATGGACACAATCTAACCACACCGAAATTCTATGATAATGAAGCTGGCGGTTTAAAGATGGATCAAAAATATAAAGGTTTCCAAACTCCTTTATTCCACCACACTGGAGCCAAATTAGAATTCAATATTGGTATTTCTCAAGTTAATAATGCTAGTGGCAAACCTGATACAAGTGTTGAAACAGGTTATTTCTTCTTCTATGACAAAAACGGAAACTATTTATCTAATCTAACTCACATCGTTGAGCAAGAAACAATTACCGCTAAGACAACGAATCTTCACTTCTATGTCACGGGGGAACATACAGTTGATGTAGCCTACTTTGAATTTAGACTTAATGCTCTTACTTTTAAGAGTAGCCAAAACTACAATTTCGGTATCGGAAACGTCAACGTTCATTCCTGGGAAAGAATATAAAAAAATCCAGCAATTCCTGGATAATTTTAGTATTTAATTATTGATTATAACAAATAATCGAAACAAATTTGCCCAATTGAAAGTCTACCTTTGTTTCTGTCTCCTACAGGATAATTAGTCAAATCAAATTTAAATCCGTTCGTATTAAAAGGCAGTAATACTCGAACATTTTTTAGATTTTGATATGATTGAGGCAAATCCAACGACAAAAGATTAATATAATTATCAACCCAAAAATCATCAGGACTTAAGTGTGTATGATAACCGATTTTTGCTGAACCCAAATTTTGAAGTTCATTTTCACTCCACCATCCAATCTTCATATTTACTTCATAAATTTGAACTTGAAATAAAATATTCAAAAATGCGTGGCCTGCATAAGCCTTCCGCGGAGATAAATTGATTACTCGAGATTCAATGAACCCAGTTCGTAAGCGGTTTGAATAAAAACTAACACCATTTAACAAGTGGTTTGATTCTAAAGATGACATTGAATAATAACCGGGAAATTCCCAATCAGATGGATTGATAATTAATCGTGTTGAGTGGTGAAAACCACAACCACAAGTTAGCCATTGGTTTGAACGATTGTAAAAATTATTCGAATGTAAATGGCCATCAATTTCTAAGTTTAGAGCCATAACAGAATCTGTGCCGAAGCCAAAAATATATTTTGGAATTCTCCCTGTTCCTCCATCAGTTCCTGACCAACCACTGTCAAGATAAAAATAATCATCATCGTAACCATAAACGATTACAACGTGATACGGAACGGTAGCTAAAACCAGCCTATCATTATCGATATAGTTTTCTATTGTGCTAATATAAGTTGACTTATTTAAACTAAACTCTATTTCAACAGGAATATTACGTTCATCAAGATACGATTCAATAAAATTCCTTATTTGAAAATTAGACATCCCAAGATGAGGATTGGAATTATTATAGTCATAAGCCTTGTCTACTAAATAATCACGAAATTCATTGGTTTTTAATGATTCAAAATAATCAGTCGAAGGTGATTGGCTTATAGAGTCAGGATTAGGTTCTTTAACATCATAATTCTCGGGAACAATATCGTCATACTCAAAGGAATCGTAATAGCCAAACAGAATTTCAGATGCAATAATACCACAAATTCCATCATCATTATCGCCATATGCACGATTAAGATTGTCGAAATAAGACTTATTTTGAATAAATGTTCCATTCGGAGATTCATCGCTTTTGCATGGCTCGAAATGATAATTAATGTCTCTTCTGTTTAAACTATTATCTAAAGAAAGAATATTGTTTGTTCTTAATGAGACAAACGAATTATTAGATGGTTCAAAAGTATAATAATCATTTGTTGTTTTAACAATTATTGAATTAGACGAATCTAATAAAAATCTATTAGAGCCGTTATCAATGACAGTATTCAGTTGTTTATCAATTATTACATACTCACCGTTGGAGAATTTAAATAAAGCTGTTTTGCTTTTTCCATCAATTTCAAAAATATCAGAAGCAAACAATAGTTCAGCATCTCTATTTTTATTGCAAACTTTGTTTGCCAAAGCATAGTTGCTATCACTTAATTTTATATTATTAAAAGACAACAATGGTTTACCTGTTATAGAAGATAATGCTATTAATCCAAGAGTAAATAAATCAGCCATTAATAACATCCAAAATAGTATTTTTAATACTATCCATATTTGAATCAAAAATATTTTTCATATCGTTTGTAATTAACACAGAAACTAATTGATCTAAATCCTTGTTCACAAGGCAATAACGGTACCTATAGTCGATGGATAGATAATCAATAGCATTACGACGGTATACAATCGGATCTTTGTAATCTGGAATTAAGTAAGTCCCGTTCCATTCCCCGTTATCTTTGTAACTAACCAATTTCCATTCTAGTTCATTGTTGATATTTATTTTCTTTTTGCAGCCAAAGCCAACCAAAAAAGACGGGGTGTATTCAATGCTACAAGCGCGATAAAAAATAATTTTTCTTTTAGCATTAGAGTGTTTAGAAAAATCAACTCCTCCAATTGTGTAAACAACATCAGAATCACTTATTTGAGGGATTGTAAAATCACACATAATTGGTTTTTCTTCATAGTTATAGTTATTTAAATAATCCCACTCTTGATCCATTTCTTGAAAACTTCCAAAAGTTACAGAAATATTTCCATGAGGACCTTTTCTACTGGCACTTTTGTGCGAACACGAAAACAGGGAAGTTAAAGCTACCAAAAAAGTAATAACTCTTATGCGTTTCACTATTTATATTATAAAGTAAAAATTTAAACAATTAAATCACCATCTTTTATCCAGCCAAGTTTACGGAATAAAAGATCGATTCCAAAGACTAATACAAGAGGTGCAGCAATCTCTAAAACAAAGATGCCAACCCAGGTTTGCCAAGCACCAACGCCCATCGAAGCAATGGTACCAATTTGACCAACTAAGCCAGCCGTTCCCATACCAGCAGCACTACCTAAACAATAAATCTTTAGAGCACATGTGGCGATTGGGCCTAAGATAGCTGAGGCAATAATTGTTGGTAGCCAAACAATTGGTTTACGAACAATGTTTTTAAATTGAAGCATGGATGTTCCAATACCAATTGAAAACACCATACTAAGTTTATTATCTCTTCGAGATTGAATCGCAAAACCAACCATTTGTGTTGAGCAACCAACAACAGCAGCTCCGCTAGCAATCACTAATCCAGCATAATTTGGATCAGCTAAAGCTGCTGCTACACTCATACCTTCTGGAAGAAGGAAGATCATTGCTGCTATTGCAGCACTACTGATTGGAGCAGTTAAAGCCATACCCATTAAGACAGCAACAATAATTCCCATAAAGAATGGTGTGGCTGTTGTGCCACTATTCACGAGCCATTGCATCGCGTAAGTGACATAGATTAATGGGTAACGTAGACCTAATGAAACAAGTAGACCAGTAAATGCTCCAGCAAGAGGAACAAGAATAATATC
>CAMHJP010000018.1 GCA_946185585.1 uncultured Caryophanales bacterium | reverse complement strand
TGAATCACAATCGTGTCATCACCATTCCACTTATCCAGATAAGAAGTAACTAAATCTTTTTCATCGAAACTCTTTGGGAAGATGCTTAAATCGTTGGCAACAGTTTCACCACCAACATCTCTTAAAGCGGCTGATAATTGGCTTGGAACATCGTAAGAACCCATTAGGCTTTGAATAATTGACATAGCGTTTTCACCAATGGTTCCTACGGAAACTGGAGTAGCGAATGTTGCGATTTTAGCTTCAGGATCGATGAAATCCAATGCAGAAGTATCAAAGTTTTCTGAATAAATATAATAAACAATGGAGATCAGTGTTGATGATTGAAGCATTGTTTTAAGAGCAGCTTTGGCTTCTTTTAGATCACCATAATCCATAAATGGTTGATCAAGAAGGTTATTCTCTGCTGTTTTTAATTGCTCAATTGCATCACTAATCTCAGTTCGAGATGCATTCTTAAAGAAATCACTGATACCTCTAATGTACTCAGCGATATCGGAGGTTTTGTTTCTTTCAATAAAGGCAGTGTCAAAACTATTCGATAAGGCAAATCCTGTTTTTAAACAACCATAGGAAATACCTTCCTTTGGTTTGAGAATTGCAGTGATTTTCATATTGCGGCCGTTCTTTGGTTTATCACTATCAGTGTCCTTGAAGTGACCTTTATATGAATATTCACACGGCTTAATTGTGCAGCTAGAAAAATAGCTTTTAATCAATGGGTATGATGATTTGTAAATTTCATTATCATCGTAAATCGTGAATTTCTTATTTAGCAAAGTTGAGTAATCGAAATCATGTGGTTCAAGACCATCATATTTATGTTCATCATCTTTGCTAGTTTCACTTGCATTAGCAAACTTAGAAATGACACGAGCAAATTCGTCTTGGGAGTAATAACCGACTTGAGCTAAGAAAAGGTCGGTTAGTTCTTGATTCTTATCAATAACGATCGCCATTTCGTTTTCAGCGGTTGGTAAATATCCGCCTTCATTCATGATGTTGTACTGGGAAAGAACATAGTTTTCATCATCTGGCACAACGTCGAATGTTGAAGTGAACATTGGAATCATAGATGCATATGTAGCAAATTTTGTTTGTTTAACGATAGAGACATAAATGTCTTCTAATTCCTGAAGAGAAATGTGAGGCACTTTAACATTTGTGTAAATTTCTCCTTCTTTATGAGAATAACTCCAATCAGTAAACATATTTAATTTACGATTATTTCCATAACCAAATCTCATTGCTGAGTAATAATCTTCAGGCATTTCAGAGACGTATTGAACGTAATC
Organism: uncultured Caryophanales bacterium; assembly: GCA_946185585.1. Taxonomy (GTDB): domain Bacteria; phylum Bacillota_I; class Bacilli_A; order RFN20; family CAG-826; genus Fiminaster. Next base: position 9,460 of record CAMHJP010000018.1, on the reverse strand, counting down.
TGCTGTAATTTCATTCTTTGTTAAAGATGATTCAAATTTATTTCTTGTATCAGCAAGATATTCAATCATGTAGTCGATATTAACCTTGCCATCTTTAATTGATTTTTTAACTGCGTTAGATTTTTGAGCAGTCGAAGCAAAGCTAATTAAAGAACCTAAATCTAAAGATTGTTCTTCAATTTCGATTGGGTTACCGCTAAGCATATCGTCTTGCATATCGTGGATGTAGCTACGAACACCACTAGTGACAGCTAAGACAGCAGAGATACCAATAATACCGATTGATCCAGCGATACAAACGAGTGTTGTACGTTTGGCTTTAGCAAGTAAATTTTTCGCCGATAAAAGGAATGTTGTTTTACCATTCATCTTAGATTTGCGAACTTTTTCAACTTCTTCACTACTAACAACTTCTGGTTTTTCTTCAACAACAAATGGGTTGGAATCGTCAATGATTTCGCCATCTTTCATCTTGATAATACGAGTCGAATATTTGTAGGCTAAATCAGGGTTATGAGTAACCATGATAACTAATCTATCTTTAGCGACTTCTTTTAGAAGTTCCATAATTTGAACAGATGTAACGGAGTCAAGAGCACCAGTTGGTTCATCAGCTAAAAGAATCTCTGGATTGTTAACTAACGCACGGGCAATGGCAACACGTTGCATTTGGCCACCGGAAAGTTGGTTTGGTCTTTTCTTAGCTTCATTACCTAATCCAACTTTTTCTAATGCCTCTAAAGCACGAGCTTGTCGTTCTTCTTTTCCAATTCCACCAATGGTTAAGGCTAACTCAACGTTACCTAAAATATTCATTTGTGGAATGAGGTTATATGTTTGGAAAACAAATCCGATAGAGTGGTTACGGTAGGTATCCCAATCACGGTCTTTGTAGTTTTTGGTTGATTGACCTTTGATAAGAAGATCACCAGAGGTATATCGATCAAGACCACCAATAATATTTAAAGTTGTGGTTTTACCACAACCAGAAGGACCAAGGATAGAAACAAATTCATTCTGACGGAAGGAAATATTAATTCCTTTTAAAGCATGGGTAACATTGTTACCACTGACATAATCTTTAACAATATTTTTTAGTTCTAGCATAAGTGTTTCTCCTTTTTTCCTAGGTCTTAATCGCCATATTATTGTAAGTATATTTATAGATATCGCAACTAAAAATTAAATTTTTATAAAACGTTATCGCTAACTTACTATCAAGCGATATCGACTTTATCGTTGTTGAATTAGTAAATTAGAGGTCTATAATAGTCGTATGAAATATTTACTATTTGTTGTGTTAGAAAACACAAACGAAACATCAGACTTAATTAAAGAACTATCCTTAAAAGGGATTAACGGAACCGTAATGGCGTCTACTTCCTTAAAACACGTTTTTGAGGATGAAAGAGAAGACACTTTACAGTTCGTTTCGTTAAGTCATATCGACCAACATAAACTCACTCAAAACACCACTGTTTACTTCATTTTGGATGAGAAAAATATTGAAGAAGTGAAACAAATTATCCGCGAAAAGACGGGTAATTTCACAAATACTAAAGGTGGAATGTTTACTTCCCCACTAGAAAGTTTCGAAGGCAGCTTCTAAATGAATCAAATTCTTTGTATTGCCTTAGCTCTTTTGGTTGGACTTTTATCATCCAGATTGATGAAAGTTTTGCGTTTACCAAACGTTACCGGATATCTTTTATCTGGAATTATTTTTGGTCCGTTTTTATTAGGCAAATACATTGGCGGTTGGGATGAAGGAAAGTTATCAGCAGTTAAATGGATTAGCGAGATTGCGTTAGGCTTTATCGCCTTCACAATTGGTACTTCATTTAAGACTTCTTCTTTGAAGGCGGTCGGAAAAAGAATCGTTTTGATCACACTTTTTGAAGCACTCGGAGGTGCGATTCTTACTATTGGTGGTTTATTTATTGCCCGCATTTTCTTAGGTGATCAACTTCCTGTTTCAATTATCCTTACACTTGGCGCAATTGCCTGTGCCACTGCACCTGCTGCAACACTCATGGTCATTCGCCAATATCAAGCTCGAGGACCAGTTGTTTCAACATTAATTCCAGTAGTCGCATTTGACGATGCTGTGGCCTTAATTACGTTTGCTGTTTTATTCGCATTATCTAAGGCTTTTGCAGGAAATGGTTCGGTTTCTGCGGTAGAAATTTTACTTGTACCACTTATTGAAATTATTGGTTCACTAGTTGTTGGAACTATTCTTGGATTCCTTGTTTCGCTTGGTTGCAAATTCTTCAAATCACGTGCCAATAGAATGATTATGGTTATATGCGCAGTGTTAACCATTGTTGGTTTATCCATGCTTTGCACAGAAAATCACTGGCAAATCCTCGGCACAAATCTATCATTCTCTCCACTTTTAGGATGTATGATGATTGGCGCAATCTTTATTAATTTTAGAAGTGATGCGATGCGTACGGTTGAAAGAGTGGACCAATTCACTCCACCACTTTATATGCTTTTCTTTGTGATTTCTGGTGCTTCACTAGATATCACAATCTTCGCAAGTGACTCCGCTTTAATTGTTGTGATTGTCTCCTTGGTCTACATTATCTTTAGATGCTTAGGTAAATACTTAGGTGCATTTTCCTCAGCAAAACTCACACATTCTGAACCAACTGTTCAAAAATATTTAGGTTTTACATTATTTCCACAAGCTGGTGTGGCGATTGGTTTAGCAACGACAGCAAACCAAGAGCTAGCGCATTTAGGATTAGAAAATCAGAGCTCCATGATTCTTGCAGTTGTTTTAACTGCCACAATCATCTATGAGCTCTTAGGTCCAGTGATTACTAAGATTTCGTTACAAAAAGCAAACGAAATACCAACTACTACTTCAGTAGCTTAGATAAATCTTCAACTGAATTAGCCACATAAGTGGCTTTTTCTTTAAATGAATCAATGTTGACTCCATAGCCATAAGTGACTAAACATGAGTCAACATTTCCATTAATCGCGGTTTGAATGTCAGTGATTGAGTCACCTATAAAAAGACATTCTTTTTTATTTAAATGATATTTATCAACAAGATAATTAATTAAGATTGGATCTGGTTTTTCTGGATTTCCGATTTTATGTCCACAGGCTTCAATAAATAATCCTTCTGGAAATGTTTTCTTAATGATGTCATCAAGAAGGAATTGTGGTTTATTCGAAATGATAAATAGTTTGTAATGATCTTTAATTGAAAGAAGAAGTTCAGTTAATCCATCAAATGGTTTAGTTGTAGCGTCTTGTAGTTCAAGATATTTCTTTAAGAAAAGTTCTTCGAATGCTTTATATTGCTCTTCAGTTGGATGAGCAAAGGCGATTGCTCTTTGAGCAAGAACATAGGCTCCACCACCAATGAGTTTCTTTCCTTCTTCGTAGGAATATTGTTTCTCGTATCCGCATCCTTTTAGAGCGAAGTTCACCGCATTTAAAATATCTTGAAGTGTATCAAGAAGCGTTCCATCCGTATCTAAAAAGAGAGCGCGATATTTTTTCATTACTTTTCTAATTGTTTATAGTGAGCTTTATATTCTTCGTCGTACCAGTAGTAACGATCTTCATCCTTATCATGAGCATCGTACCAAACTTCAGCAACGAGTTTGTCGAATTTGGCTTGACGGTCAAAATCCCAAGCATACTTTTCATAAGAAACGTTATGCCAGTGACCGCAGTAGATAACTGTGTGGGCACTTGCTTCAAATTCGACTCCATCGTGATTCACCCATTTGAGTTTCTTATAGATTTCTCCATTTTTATAATCCTTAGAGAGGAGTTTACCTCCACGATAAGAGGCATAGTTTTCTAAGTCTTGAATGGATAACTCTTTTCGTGGTTTATCTAAATCAACTGGGCTTTTGACAAATGTAACAGTGTTCTTTAGTTGTTCATAGTCAATGTCATTTCCATGAGAATCTTTTCCATCAGAAAGAAGATAGACGTTATCCCATTTCTTTGGAATGGCTTCGTATGCTTTGCTTCCTTTAAATGTCGCTAGCATTCTTGCTTCATCATGATGTTTATACCAATAACGTGGGGCGTTATCGTTTCTTAAAAGTCTCTTAATTATGATTTGTTTTAATAGTTTCTTTGGGACAATCTTACCCATTTTGAAGTATTTATGTCTATTTAAGACATCATCCCAGAATCCAGTGATACTGTCTTCTTGGAAATGGAAGAGTTCTTCTAGCTGATTGGAGTCACTATAGAAGACACCATGGAAGTTACGGGTAGCATTATAGTTTGGATCAAAGAATTGCTTGGTGGATGCACCAATCATTTTGAAGCCTAAGTCAAATGTTTCACTTCCGGTAGCGCGTCCTTTTGGACCTCCACCAATGTTGAAACAATGCTTCCAGAAGTTTTCTTCATTAAGTTCTCCAGCGCGGTCTCTTCTTAGAATATTTCTAATTAAGATGGCTGAGTCTTTAGCGGTCACCCATTCTAAAGGAGCATTAAAACAAGTATGGAACATTAATCCATCAGAGATGTTCGCCATTAAGAGTTGTTCATAAAGCATGGCGGTTTGTCTTAAGACAGTCCACTGCTTCACGTTACTTTCTAAGACAGTAAATTCGCCTCTCATCTTTGTTAAAGCGTAAATATCAAAGACTGAAACAAGAAGAGGGTCGCCGATACGACCGAATAAATGGTTTTCGTTACGATCACCAAATAAAGCAACTGTAGAAATATGAATTAATTTTGGTTGTTTTTCACCAAGAGATTCGATGACTTTGCAAAGAACTTTTGGACCAATTTCGTTTGATTCAATTGCGCCTTTTGGATCATGGTCAGAATGAGGTGGAATAATTGCTCCTAAATTAAGAACATAATCCACTCCATCAACAAGTTTTTTAACAGCTTCTTCATCCGCAATTGAACCATCAATTGCAGTGATTTTAGCCGAAAATTGCTGGTGTTTTTTGATTAATTTGTTTGTTTCTTTTTTATGGAAACGAAGTACTCTAATTTCATCAATGTAGTCTTCTTTTAAAAGGGTATCAAAGAGGACTGAACCCATGTGGCCAGAGGCACCAGTTAATGCTATTTTCATATTAGTTTTCCTTTACTGCTTGTGCGTCTTTTTTCATTGGTAAAACAAGACGTTTACGTAATTCTTTTTTAATCATATCGAAACGTTGGTTAGATAACTCAGCGAATTGTTTAACTTTAAGTCCAAGATGGAGTGAGTAAGCAAAGTCAACAATCATTGCTCCAACAACTCCACCAATAAAGTAGGTGTAGATGAGGTTTTCACTAATCCAGTCAATCACTTGTACTAAATAAGGATTAATAAAGAAGAAATATATAGAACCCACCGCTAACCAGGCTAAAGAGAAAGATGGACAAATAATGCCCAGAATGTTTCCTTTTCGCTTGGAATAATCCCAGAGTTTCACTTTTAATCCTTTAATAAAAATTAAGCCAGCAATGAATTCCACCACCGTCATTAATACACCGATTAAAAGAATGTGAATAATGATGTCGAGCCATTGAGCTTCGATGCCAAATGAAATATTGCTGACAGCGTATAAACAAAGAACACCAAAACCATAGATTGGAAGATACGGACCAACTAAAAAGCCTGGATTCATCCATCTTTTTTGGGAGACAAATCTTCTAAAGAATAATTCGAGAACCCATCCAAAGAGGGAACCGATAACGAATAATGTTGATGCGATAACTAAGTATTTCATAATTCTAACCCCAAATATGATTTCACAAATTCAGATATAAAGAAATAAAAATCTTTTCATAGAAAAGCAAAATGTCATTTGCTATAATACACTTTTCAGTTAGTCGAGGATAACTTTATGCAAATCAAGAAATCAACAATCCTAATTCCACTTCTAGCACTAGTGTTAGCTGGATGTGCCCCTACACCAAAAAAGAAAAGACGTTCGTCAAGCGAAGAACCAACTAGTGTAGAACCAACTTCAGGAGTTGATCCAACTTCCTCGGCACCAACAAGTAATCCTACCACTACTTCTACTCCGACAACTACTTCTACACCTACTCCAACGAGCACTACTCCAACACCAACGAGCACTACTCCAACACCAACGAGTAGCACACCTGCTCCAACTTCTGCGAGTAGCACACCAGCTCCAACACCATCATCTTCCTCTACTTCACAAGCACCTGTTGTTGTTCATGTAACAGGCGTCACAATTAGTGGAAGTGAAACAATAACAAAGAAAGTCGGAGATGCATCTTTTGCTTTATCTTGGACAGTTTCTCCAAGTAATGCGACAAATAAAAATGTTACTTGGAAATCTTCGAATACAAGTGCAGCGACTATTACTAATGCTGGTCAAGTAACCATTGTTGCTAAAGGCACTACTGTTTTAACAGTAACCACAGTTGACCAATCTAAAACTGATAGTGTTACATTAACTGTTACTGAAGATACACCAACACCAATTTCAAAAACAAAACTGAAATACACATACGATGATTATCAAGAAAATAACGTTTATGAATTAGATAATTGTCCTTTAACTGGAAATCCAAAATTATTAATTATTCCAATCTGGTTTACTGATTCATCATCGTTTATTAACACAAGCAATAAGACAACTGTTCGAAACGATATTCAAACAGCATACATCGGAACAAACGAAGCGACTGGATGGAGAAGTGTTAAAACTTTCTATCAGGAAGAATCTTTAAATATGTTAAATTTACAAGCCACTGTTTCCGACTGGTACAGTTGTGGAAAGACTTCCGAATATTATGGCCAAGATGAAGACTTATCACGTACTACAACCTTAGTTGATGAAGCAGTTGCTTGGTATTTTAAAAACAACACTTCTGATAATCGTCGTAATTATGATACAAACGGCGATGGATTTATGGATGGAGTAATGCTCATCTATGCCGCTGCTGATAGTAGCACTGATGAATCATTTGGAGCTAACCTCTGGGCGTATTGCTATTGGTTAAGTAACCAAGCTAATAAAACTTCACCAGCAGCGAAGACATTCTTCTGGGCCTCTTACGACTTTATGTATGATAGTTCAAATGCCTATACCAAGACCGGTAAAAGCTCTTATGGAACAGGCGACTGTTCGCATTGTAATGTTGATGCTCATACATTTATCCATGAAATGGGCCACGTTTTAGGTCTTGAAGACTACTACGACTATCACACCACTCAACTTTGTCCAGGAGGCGGATTTAGCATGCAAGACTGGAACATGGGTGGTCATGATCCATACTCCGTGATGGCTTATGGATGGGCTGATCCTTATATTCCAACTGCAACTACCACCATTACATTAAATGATTTCCAATCATCTCATGATGTGATTTTATTAGCTAACCACACTGTCGATTCTCCATTTGATGAGTATTTACTCATCGAGTACTATACACCAACTGGTTTAAATGAACTCGATAGTAAATATGATTACGCTAGATATGACCGCGGCCCAAATCAAGCCGGCATTCGTGTCTGGCATATCGATGGACGTTTAACTTATGTCACAAGCGTCAGTCAAAGCGGAGAACCAAGATTTTCCACTTCTTTAATTACTGATCCAACTTATGACAATGAATATGGAGTTTATCACGCCATGGCTAACTCCTATGGAGGAGATTACGGATCTGTTCTTGGTTCAAGCTACTATAACTACAACATTGTTCAACTAATTCGTAATGATACATCCGTTAACTATCGTCCAACTAATTACATCTCTAATGATGACTTATTTGTTGCTGGCGATACTTATTCTATGACAACCTTTGGTAATCAGTTCTACCGTACAGGAAAAATGAATTCAAACCAAAGCCTTGGATGGTCATTCACAGTTGATTCTCTCTCATCTACTTCTGCAACAATTACTGTTACAAAAGCCTAAATTACTCATAACACTCATAATAGCCTCCTATGGAGGCTTTTATTTTTGGAAATTTTTATATCAGCACTTTGTAAAAGTGATACAATATAAACAACAAAGGAGATTTTATAATGCCAAATACAAAAGAAAGAATTTGCATTATTGGCGGAGGTCCAGCTGGTCTTTCCGCTGCCATGTATCTTGAGAAAAAAGGATACGAAAACTACGTCATTTACGAAAAACTCAACAAAGTTGGTGGTAAATGTTGGTCCCCAAAGATCAAAGTAAAACATAATGGTGTCGAGCAAGAATTATCATTCGAAACCGGCGCAATTATGGGTGCAATTACCTACCACGCTGTTAGCGAAATGGAAGAATTTGGCGGATATTACCACGTTGGTCCAAACTGGAAACCAGGCGAACCAAATATGCGTCGTGAATTCCGTAAGACCACAGGTGAGGTCGAACATCCATTCGAACCAAAGGTTGATTTCTCATTCAAAAAGCTCAAAGGTTTACTTAAACTCAAAAAGCAAATGAAGAAACTCAACAAACTCATGCAAACCAAATATGTTGGTTATGACTGCTATGGCCACCTCGGAGTAGCTTCTGGTAAATACAAAGGTATCTCAAAAGGCGTCGAAGGTTATTGTGGTTCGACAAAAGAAAATTCCTTCCCAAATTATATTGAAGGTGAAAACCCAAATCTAAAAGATTTAGCTCTCCCATTCTCTGAATTCTGCAAACTCAATAAGATTGAAGAAGTTCAAAGAATCTGGATTGCTCCATTTACATCCTTCGGTTATGGATTCTTTGATGAAATCAGTGCTGCTCACGTCATGAAATATCTCGACGTGACCACCGCTCTAGAATTCGTCCACATGGGATTATGGACATGGCCAGAAGGTACACAACAAATCTATGAACACGTGAACGCTAAACTTAAACACCCAGCAGTTCTTGAAACTGAAGTTGTCAAAGTTGAACGTCCAGATGGTAAAGTTCGCGTAACAATTAAGGATGCAAAAGGCAAACAAAAAGTCGAAGAATTCGATAAGCTTATTGTCACTACACCACTTGATTACTTCAAAGATTACGCTGATGCAACTGAAGAAGAAAAAGAACTCTTCTCCAAAATCCGTCACGAACGTTACATTGACTACATTGCGACATTCGAAGAAGGAAAATCACCAACAATTTCCGGTTATCTTGTTGAAAACATGGTTCCAGAAAGACTTGGTCACGCGATGGTTTATTATAACCGTTGGGAACACCTTGGTGCAGATTGCCCACACACTGTCTACGCCTTAGCTAACCACGAAGGAAGCGATGATGTCTCCTATGACTTCGCCCAACAAACCATGGATGAAGACATGAAGAAAGTTGGCTTCCCAATCAAAGAAAAACTTTTCCCACAAGAAGTTTATTACTTCCCACATGTTTCCTGTAAGGATTACCAAGAAGGTTGGTATGATAAACTCGAAGCACTTCAAGGAACAAAGAATACCTTCTATGCTGGCGAAATCGTTGGCTTTGGTGATATGGAAGATACTTGTGCCGCTTCAAAAGATTTGATCCACAGATTCTTCTAA
>CAMHJP010000017.1 GCA_946185585.1 uncultured Caryophanales bacterium | reverse complement strand
GGAGTTATCTGATTTAAGAACTTCTAAGAAGTTAAGTGGGTTATAAGTGTTACCACTAATAGCACCAAAGCCAAGGTCGAATTCACCGACTTGGAGGTGTTGGTCATAGACGTATTCCCAAACGGTAACAGCCTTATTAACAACATTTAATTTTACGCGTCCGCCTGAAACAGCTGGATCGTTGAATGCTGATTCAAAGTAGGATTTGATATCAACACCGTATTCAGTTGTATCAGATTGATACATCCACCAGATTTCAATCTTGATTTCTGTTGGATTATCGACGGTACCATAGTTTAACTTACCTTGTTTAACAAGTTGGGCCACAGCGGTCTTGAAGTAGTTGATCGCGGTATCCTTGTTATAACCATAGTCGTCGGTTTCTGGAATTTCATGTCCTTCAGCATCCTTACGGACATTGTGATAATTCTTCACTGCTTCTTTATGGGCATCAGTGGAGTTATAGGAAATGTTATTTTGTGGATCAGACATGTATGATCCAGAGAAATAGTTAATCGATGGTTGCACACCACGTTTATCCGCAAATGTTTTACGGTCAATGGACCAGAATAAACCATTTAAGAAGTTTTCGTTAGACATCCATGGTTTAACATCCCAGCTATGTCCAGCAGAGATGGAACCACTTGGGCCAAATCTTTCTGTCCATTGTTCTTGTGTACAAGAGTTGACGTTGAGTTTAAAGACGGAGTCACCTTCGACTTGTTTTGCGGAGCTCTTTTCATCCATGTGTTTTTGTGGAAGAGAGCAGGCATCAAGGTTTCCAGCCTTAAATTCATCATAATAAGCATCGGTATTTTCAGTAATGGATGGGTCGATTTTAATACGCACACCAGCAATTTTATAACGATTGTATGGGGCTTTTGTTTCGAACCAGTTACTGTTAACAGTAAAAACTGTTCTAGAACCTTTTTCCCAAACATCAAGGAAATATGGTCCACAACCGATTGTTGATTCAACAATGTTGTTCTTTAAGTGAGTAGGAACATCATCGTTGTTATTAAATCCGCCATAACGTTTACTAGCACGGAGGAGTTCGCCTTGATCAATTTCGGCTTCACCACCGGTGCTATTACGTTTACGGCCAACCATCTTCATGAAGTCTTCAGGAATTGGAGAATAAAGTGAAGATGATAAGGTATACATTGCTGTAAAGGCATCAATTGGGTTTAAAAGAGTGAATTCAATATAATCACCTGCTGGGTATGTGCCACTTTCGTATGGCTCAGTGCCATCAGCGTGGCCAGTTTTAATACCAAGCTTTCCAGCAGCTTGCATGGATTCCCAAAGGGCTTTACATTCGGCGTCGTTTTTACCTTCTTTAGTTTGGGCGTTATAGGCGTTGGCGCCTTTAATACCATAAGAAGCATCGGCAGCCATTTCGTTACCACGTTTGAGGTTGTGGCTTCCTGTTAAAAGGAAGCGGAGAATGAATTCATAGTCTTCAAGTTGAACTTTACGACCATTGAATGGAGTTTCTCCATAAGAACCTGTACCGTTATAACGGTAAGAGACACCAGCATCATTAGTACGGAGATAAATTCTCCAACCGGTGTACATATCGGTGTCGTTATGAGCACCTAAGTGGAACATCTTTGGAGCTTTGGTTACTGGATCAGTTTCGTGAATATCTTCACGAGCTAATTGTGGATACCATTCAGCTTCTGTACGAGTTGCATTAAGTTTCATACCAAAGTATGAGGCAGTAATGTAACTACTTAAGTCTGAGACTTGGGAACCAGCTGCGTTAAGAGCGTTAATGGTTCCTGGGTCAGAGCTAGATGCACTGTGATAATGGAGTGGGAATTGAGTGTCTCTTCCATCACCTGGAAGTTCTGATGTAAATGGAGCATCAGAGTCACTTAATAAACCATAACCATAACCAGTGATATATTGACGGTTTCCAAGAAGTGCTTTAGCGCGATCACTATAAAGCATGAAACCACCATTTTCGAATAGGGAAATACCTGTTAGGTGTGTATCCATGGCGTATTTTTCGAGTTTGCCAAGGATTTCTGTACGTTTTTCACGTTGAGCAGGTGTTGCCGCAGCAGAGAAGTTATAACCACCAACAGCTTTTGGAGAAGCTGCAACAACTTCAATGACTTTGTAAGCTTCTAATCCAGAAGTTGTTTCAGTAACGGTGAAACGAACTGTACCAGGAGCTTTGGCAGTAATATAACCTGTTGTAGAAATAATTGAGGCAACATTAGAGTTATTAGATTCGTATGTGTATTCACGACCTTCTGTTTTCACACCATTGTCAAAGACAACGAGTTGATAAGGAGTATCACGAACTTCAAGTGCAGCGTAGTCGCCATCAATTGCGACAGAGAAAGCAAATTCGCCTTCTTCATTACCACCCTTGCTTCCACATCCGGCTAAGCCGACAAGACACATCGTGCCAGCTAAAGCTAATGTAAAGACATGTGCTTTTTTCATATTGTTAGAAACCTCCTAATGTTTCTTTGGGCGTTTTTTTCCTAATGCCTTGACGATCGCAATACATCCAACGGCTAGGACAGCTACTCCAACAGCGGCTGGCACGCCAATACCAATCGCTAAGTCTCCACCGCGTTCTGGTTTAGCACCAGTGGCGACAGATACTTCGGAGCCTAAGGTAACTACTTTTTCATTTCCGTATTGGTCAATTTCAATAAATTGAACTTTGCCATCTTCACCTAACTTAAAGTCGTGGTTAGATTTGAGGTAACGGTTCTGGACGATCTCGAAATCGTCATAACTACCTTCTTTAGTGAAGTGAATCACAGCGCCACTTTCACCAAAGGCTTTATCAACTGGACGAATATAGAGACGGTAGGTTCCGTCTTGACGACGTCCAAGTTCTTTCATTGATGACTCAATGAATGATGGTTCGACTTCGACATAGTAGACACCTTTGGCTTCATCATAGTTCACTGGAAGGTTGGTATAACCAACAGTGACGTATGATAAGGCTTTATCTTTCATTTCGATACGAACCTTTCCATTCACTTCATAGACTTTTGTCACCTCAGCTGGGGTGTTATCAATATGAAGTGTGTAGGATTTCTTCACCCATTCACCTGTACCATTGATCTGGTAATTGAAGGTGACTTCGTATTCGCCATCAGCGAATCTTTCTTGGGTGACTTCGTCATATAGTGGCACAACTGCCCACGCACGGTGAGCGATGTAGCCTGCTCCAAGGAATCCGCCTTCGACGTGAGACTTATAAAGAGTGTACTCATTATTCGTATCACCGAAGATCATATCTTCGAGTGCTGACTTATAGACGACTTTTCCGTCAGCTTTATTCTTAATCGTAAAGAAGTTATTACGAACAGAACGTAAGACAAATTGTTGAATGATCATGGTGTTGGTCTTTTCAGCATTGCCAACATAAATGTTGTTTGCTGCATCTTCATCACTTAATGTTAATGGATCAGTACCAACTGGATAGAAACCATTTAATTGAGTGATGTTACGATCATTCTTGAGAATCTGGTCGGTCGCAATGCTATCTGGTGATTTAGCATAACCAGCCACCCAGAGAGAGCCCATATCCGCGTTATCTTTACCAACGAGTTGTTTAGCCGTGTCGTTAACAAGATCACTTGGATAAACTTGGCCAGGATTCTTTTCGAATTGGAATTCTTCGACAACTGGAGCGGAGTTGTAGTTTTGTCCAGCTTTGATATCGCCTCCACCATAGAATCCTAAGAATGGAATGTTGAGGTCTTCTTCAAATCCATCGGCGATGAGTTCACAGTATCCTTCAATATAGGTTCCGTATGGATACATCTCGAGGATTTTTTCTTTATCCGCTTTCGATAAGGAGTATGGATTGATGGTGATCTTTGAATCGCCTGGAGCGATGGAGATCTTTTGTCCTTCAATCACATCAAGAACAACATCCTTGGTGGATAAGTATTTGTGGTTTGGAAGTGATTCATAGACCACACCTTCTTGAGCATCTTTGACTTGACTACTTACATAGTAAGTATCTGGTTCGATGATGACTGGGTTGGTCTTATTCTTGTAATCCGCTTCAGTCTTGTAGTAGGTCAGTTGTTTGGTCACTTTGTAAACATCTTTATATGATGCTGTACCAGAGGTGTAAACCACTTTCTTATAGGAATAGTCGTAGTATTGAATTCCTGGGAGTTTTTCGAAGGAATCAACTTCTCCTAAATAGTTATAGTCAGATGTGATGATCTTGTTGTTTTCTGCTTGAGCAGGACGCATCACAGTTAACTTCACTTTGTAATCAAGTGTTTCTTCGCTTTCGTTATGAGCATAGAAACTTAGTTTTAAGTTACCTTTATTGATATCGTCATTGTTGTGAAGTTCGACTTTGGCTTTGCCAATACCTTTTTCTTCTCCATCAACGACCTTAAATCCTTCAAGGTAGACTTTAGAATTTAGAGCACCATAGATATCGGCCATACCAGCACCTTGGACACGTGGGGAAGCATAGTTCTTCACGTTGGTTTCTGGGTTTGGTTCAGCAATATCCATTGGGTTAGCTGTGGACATTAAGCGCATGTTGACTTTACCGCGTTCTTCTTTAATGGCGGCTAAGTCATCCTTACTTAATGAACCATCAGCAATGAGTGGTCCACTTACTTTCGATAAGACAACTGCTTGGGCACCAGCATAGTTTGGTGCGGACATTGAAGTACCAGAGAGGTATTCATATGTTGTCAGAGGAGTAAGTTGTTTATCTTCTTTTGTTTGAGGTGGAACAGCACCACGGATGATATCTCCTGGAGCAGTGATTTCTGGTTTGATATCAAGATCACTACGAGCACCATCAGTGGAGAATGTTGACATTGTACGAGCAGCACTATCTTTAGATAGTTCTTTCTCAATGAATGTGAATAATCCCGATCTTTCTTTTTCAAAGAATGGTTTATCTTTGAAGAGAATGACCGCACATGGCATGGTTGGGTTGAAGTCATCACCGAAGGAACAACGGAATGTGAAGTCTGTTTCGGTTGGGTCGTTGTTAATAATGAATAATCCAATCGCTCCTTTATCAGCGGCAGTATTGTACTTATCCGCAAAGGAGATGGATCCACGGTTAACAACGGCGACTTTTCCCTCAATATCAATACCAGAGTAGTCGTTAGCAGTGCCAAATCCAGGAATATAAGCCCATTCGACTTCGTCTTCTAGAGAGTTAACAATGTCTCTCATTTTGTATTCGGTATCGTATTCACTTGGATAACGTTCGTTGTTCACGATTTGGTCATCGTAAGCGATGTTACTTTCGCCGCATTTAATACCTGTTTTGTAGTAGATGTAATCTGGGTGAGCAGAACCAATAGACATGGAAGTTGGGTGGTTAGCATAGCTACCTAAGATACCAGTTTCAACCATTTCGTTGGTCCAGTTACCATAACCGCCAGCGAAGGCATAGGATTCTTTACCAGCGTTACCATTAGAAATGGAAGTGAGAATCTTTTCTTCAGAGACCATCTTTTCAATGGTTTGCATAGCAAGATCATCATCTTCGAATTCGCCAAGGTCACTACCTAAGGACATGTTGATTCCATCAACACCTAAGGTAATACAGTCTTCAAGAGCCATTAAGATGCAGGAGTCATAGGCACCATCACTATCACCTAAACCAATATCTTTAGCGATATCGTCAGCGCGATATTCGGTGAAGACTCTCATACAAGCTAATTGAGCTTTTGGAGCAATACCTTTGTATTCTGGAGCATTAGCAGCAGTAATTGATGCAACGTGTGAACCATGGTAATCGATATCACTATGAACATCGAAGTCTGGTTTAGCATCAGTTGAGTTACCAGTTAATGTGGAACCACCATAGTCAAAGTAGAATGGAACTTTACTATTGAAATATAAAGATCCTTCTTCACCAGGTTTATCAGTTTTTAATCCTGGACGGGTGCTTGGGGTAGATTTCGAGAAATCCATCGAAGCATTAAGTTTGTTCTTTAATGATGGACGATCAACGAATTTTGGAGCAAAACGAACTTTGACACTATCATCAAGAGGATCAAAGACTTCGTGGTGCCATTCTGGCTCACCATTAACTTTACCACGGAAGTAGAACTCGTTATCTAAGATCGCAATAACGGTACCTTCACCATCATATGTGGATCCTGGAAGAATGTTTCCAGTTCCATCATCATAGCCTGGCTTACGCATGGTTCGAGCAGAAACGTTCTCGTTTTGATCAATTTCTTCACTGGCTGAACGATTAACTTGGTAGGTGACACCTTGTCCTTTGTTTTTACGGACAACAAAATTGTCCTTATAGACATGTTCGACACCAGAAAGGTTTTCAATTTTAGCAACATCTTCTTCGTTGACCTTTAAAGTCATCGCGTTGTTTAAAACTGTAAACCTATTAACTAATTCAGCTTTTGGGTTCACTGAGTAGCGAATACGTGAAAGAAGGTTTTCTTGTTGATTGAGTGCTTCCTCAGAAGTTAACTCATCAATGTCTTTTTTTAGTTTAACAATCACCCGAGTATCAGGTTCAAGTGCTTCAGTGGCTTTAATAGCACCGGTTGAAGCACCGATTGTTCCTAAAGACATAGTTGCAATCACGCCGCAGAGTAATCGACTTTTCTTCATAACATTACCTCCTAATCGTGCGAGTACACGAGAATAGTAATTGCGTATATTTTATATAAGTATGCGTGGGTATGCAACAAAAAATCGCACAGGTGGCGTGCGAATTTCGTGCTTGCGAGTAAACTTTTATTTAATTTGTAGGCGTAAAATGATTTCTAAAACAATCACAGCGATAATGAACAAAAGTCCTGCTAAAAATAGCATCAAATATGTTTTTTTCTTCTTTTTTCGTTGGTCGTATTTTTGGATTTTATAGTCGGCCATCGAGTTAAACATATTTGGATCTTTATTAAACATCGAAGTTAAAAGTTGTTTGAATCCATAGGCAAACGTATCAAAAGCACCTAAACGAGTGATGATGACCATTAAACCACCACCAATAAGGGCCACTCCAGCGATCGAACAAGCATCAACAGCATCTTTTAAGCTTTGATTCTTCAAAAAGAAATATAAGCAAAAAACAGCCGCACCAAAAACAAGCGAAAAGACAAATGTAATGATGTGAGATTTGTACTTATAAATAAATGTTCTCATTTCTATTTCCTTGGTGTTTTGCTGGTAAATTTCGTAAATTGCTGGGTTTTTTAAACTTCAGAAATCATAGCAAATAACTAAATAACTTTGAAGTATTTGAGCGCCTTTTTGACACCGTGAGTATCGATGTGAGTTGTGACAAATGAGGCTGATTGTTTGGCTTTTTCAACACCGTTTTCCATGGCGGCGCTATATTTACAGAGCTCAAACATTGGAACATCTTGGACATCATCGCCAAGAGCCATCGCATTTTCTTTATTTAAACCATAATAATCGAGAACTTTTTTGATTCCATCACTCTTACGAATGACGTGATCTCGAATATCGATGGCGTATGGGAAAAGACGGTATGCATCAAGGTCTTTATAGTTAATCGCTTGCAGCAATTCTTCGTCTTTATCTTTCGTACAAAATAGTAGCAATCCTGAGATATTTTCATCATTATAACCGCGAATTGCTGGTATTTTTTCAAAAAAGACATCGAAATAATGCTTAGCGTCTTCGCTTAATTCATCAGAGATCCAACGGTTGTATTCATCGACAAATTGGATCACAATTCCTCTCTCTTTTGCTACCTGACAAATGTGATGAACAAGCTTTTTATTCATGTAGTCATGATGAATAATTTTGTCACCTACAAAAATAACCGAGCCATTCGCTAAAATCATTCCATCTGGTTGGAATTCATCAAAGAATCCCGTTAGTTTTAAGGATTCATATGGACGGGCAGTTGCAATAAAAACCTTCACTCCATTTTTCTGGGCTTTACGTAGTGCTTTTAAACTCTTTTGATCATAGATATGTTTTCCATGACCGTGGTTTAAAATTGTCCAGTCAACATCAGTGAAGATAATTTTTATTTCGGAGTTCTTTTTCATTTCGTAATTATTATACCTATTATGAATAAAAAGAAAACGAGCATTGCTCGCTTTCTATCAAATAATTACCATCCGCCTGGCCCATGACCTCCGCCATCAGGACCTCCAGAACTTGATCCGACTTTAGTTAAATTAGAAGTCATATTGATGTCAGTAATAACATTATCACCATTGAAAATGGTGTAAGTTGAACCAACCTTCATTTCTGGTGAGGAGAAAATGAGTTGTGTACAAGACAGTTTTAAAGTATATGTGTATAAGGCACTATCTTCGTTATTAGCATCCGCAACACTAATTACGGAATTTGCGCTCATTGTAGAACCGTTATAAATAAATGTCGGTTGAGTGGCGCTCATGTTTTCAAGCATTCCATTGTTGGAACAAGCGAAGACAATTCCCCCATTGATGTAAGAATCGTAAGGAGTGTAGTCTTTTTCATAAGCGTTATCCTGATATAATAAATATATTTAGCGCGTGTAAGTAAAATTTTTATTATTTTCTTATTAATGATTTATTTTTAAGTATAAAATCTACCTAGAGGTACAAAAATATGTCAGTTTATGAATTTTCAGTCAAAGACCAACGCGGAGAAGATTTTGCTTTATCCGCATTTAAAGGAAAAGTTCTTTTAATTGTTAACACCGCAACTAAGTGCGGATTTACCAAACAATATAAAGAACTCGAAGAACTTTATGAGAAATACAAAGACCAAGGTTTTGAGATCTTAGATTTCCCATGTAACCAATTCTTTAGACAAGCTCCAGGAAGCGATGAAGAAATTAATGCTTTCTGTAGTTTACATTTCGATACAAAGTTCCCACGTTTTAAAAAGATAGAAGTTAATGGAGATAACGCCGATCCATTATATGTTTATCTTTGTAAGCAAAATGACAAGGGCAAACTTAAAAAGATTAAATGGAATTTCACCAAGTTCTTAATTAACCGTGAAGGTGAAGTTGTGGAACGTTTTGAACCAACCGTTACACCAGGATCTTTTGAAGAAAAAATCGCTGCAGAATTAAAGAAATAACCAAGAATTGCTGGTATTTTTAAGTGAACCGAGAAAAGAAAATTATTCAAACAAGCATCATTGGAATTATCGCCAATGTTTTTCTCGTGATTGGTAAAGCAATCATTGGTTTTATCGCTCATAGTGTGGCGATTATTACTGACGCTATTAATAACCTTTCTGATTCTTTAAGTAGTGCGATCACCATTATTGGAACAAAGTTATCCAATAAGAAACCAGACAAGAAACATCCATACGGACATGGTCGAGTAGAATACTTAACCAGTCTAATTATTGGAATGATTGTTTTAGCAGCTGGTGTGATGGCCATCTACGAATCCATTAAAACTCTCATTGATAATCCAGTTGTTGATCATAGTATTTGGTCTTTAATCATTATTGGATTAGCAATCATCGTTAAAATCGGAGTTTCGATTTACTTTAGTAAAGTTGGAAAACAAGTTAACTCTGAACCATTAAAAGCCTCCGGAAAAGATGCATTCTTTGATGCTCTACTTTCAGTAGCAACATTAATTGGTATTGGAACATCAATGATTTGGGGAGTCAATATTGAAGGATACATTGGTATCTTAATTGGTTTATTTATTCTTAAAACGGCTTATGAAATTCTTCGTGATGGAATTTCTCTTATTATTGGAGAAAGAGCTTCTCAAGAAGAAATTGATAATATTAAGCATATTGTGAATTCCTATGAAGAGGTTAAAGGAGCATACGACTTAATTATTAATAATTATGGAACTGGACGAATTATCGCCTCAATCCATATTGAAGTTGATGATCATTTAACCGCGAAAGAAATCCACCACTTAAGTAAGAATATTCAAGCACGTGTTTATGCTGAAACAGGCGCCATTCTTACTATTGGTATCTATGCTTCTAATGAAGCAAGCGAAGAAGTTAAAGAGATTAAAAACTTTGTTTATCAACTTATTGCAAACGAAAAAGGTATTAACCAAATCCATGGTTTCTATTTTGATGACGCGAAAAAACTTATTACCTTTGACTTAATCTTTGATTTTAAATACGACAATCCTCAAAAGAAAATTGCGGAATTAGTTTCTAAACTAAAAGAAAACTATCCTGATTACACATTCTTTATTATCCAGGATACTGATTTCTCTGATTAAATTTTATTTAAAAGTTCGAGTTAATCGATATAGAGTCATGACAATCATGAACTCTGTTTCACTTGATTGATATGGAGCAAATTGCTCGATATTTTTGTTATACATCATCCAACCATCAATCGTTGTCGCTGAACGCATATCCCAACAAGATTGGTCGGAGTTATATTCAATTTCCCAAAGATTTGACGTGGCTTTTGGTGTGTCGAAGAAAGAAACTTTCTTTTCGTTTGTACACGCAAGATAAGTTCCATCTTCTCTTTCTGGAACTTCTAAGTTATAACCATCACGACCTTTATAATCTGTTCCTAAAACAAATTGAGCAGCGTTATTCGGATTCGTCATCACTGATTTATCGGCGTTAAACGTCACATTACAAGAATGAAGCTTCATTCCACTACAATCATCAGTGGCTGCCTTGTTCTCCTGTGGACAAGCAATAATTAATTGATCTCCTGGAGTAAGAGTGTCAGTTGGTTCCATTCTTTTCCAGGCTTTTTCAAAGTCGGATTCTGAATTATAACAATAAACTTTTACAGAGGCTGATTTATTATCCACCACACTTGTACAGGTTAATGTGACAATACCTTTACTTGAAGCGGTCACTCGACCATATTGGTCGCATATCGCGATCGAATGGTTATCGGTATCCCAAGTTAGTGGGTTATCAAATTCTTCACTTGAGTGTCCTTCAGCATAATAAACATCAACAATTGGTGTTTGAGTCTTAACTCCTACTTTTGCTTCAATAGAAGCCATACGGATAAAGACACCTTCAATGATTTCACTACCAGGAGTAACTGAGGAAGTACTGCTTGATGAAGGAATGGCTGATGTTGAGGATGCTGCAGTAGTTGGAGTGGCTCCACTACTAGAATCGATTTGTGATGTTGGGCTTTCTTTAGAAGTCACTTCTATACTAGAAGAAGATGATTTCTTCTTTGGGGATGGTTTGCATCCACCAATGAGGAGTGTTGTGGCTAATAAAGAGAGTGTGATGGTCTTTTTCATATCAAACTATTATATTGGTGAAATATGAATATTTCAAGAAAGAGGGAACACCATTTCCTCTTTTCTTTTTTATTCGATATGATAATATCTAATCACCAAATGAGAAGAGATGAATCTCGTGAGGACTATTTAGAGAAAATCCTCCAACTTTCTTTTGAAAAAGATTTTGTGCGGTCAATTGATATTGCTCGTGCAATGAATTTTTCGAAACCTTCTGTTTCTATTGCAATGAGCAAGCTTTCTGATGAAAAGTTCATCGTGATCGATGCAAAAGGCCATATCACATTAACCCAAGAAGGGATGGCGATTGCAACAAAGGTTTATGAAAAACATATGAAGATTGCTAAACTTCTTGTGAAGTTAGGTGTGAGCGAGAAAGTCGCATACGAAGATGCGTGTAAGCTCGAGCATGACTTATCCGATGAAACCTGGTCCATCATTAAGAAAGACATCGAGAAAGTCATTGGAAAAATTGATTAAGAATAATTAACTTGTTAATTAAGAAAGAGAGAAACTTAAATTCTCTCTTTTTTTGTGCAAATTTTTCCTTAAAAAACGAATTAAGTTAGTGTGAATACATTTTTTACACACCCACCTTAATTAGATGTAATCGTACGATTTATTTTGAAATTCGCACATTTTTAATCTACTATGGAGGT
>CAMHJP010000016.1 GCA_946185585.1 uncultured Caryophanales bacterium | reverse complement strand
AGGTTCGTCCTCCCAGGGTTAGTCGGGACCTAAGGCGAGGCCGAAAGGCGTAGTCGATGGACAGCAGGTTTATATTCCTGCACCCGAATATATGCGATGTAGTGACAGAAAAGGCTAGTTGATCCCTATTATTGGATTTAGGGCAGAGCGGAGGACCTGTTGGATTGGCAAATCCGTCCAACATTAAGGAAAGCCGTGCGGGAGCGAACAGGGCAACCTAAGTAGTGAAGTCAATGATGCCAGTTCTCTAGAAAAGCTGCTAGCTTAAGTATATTCGGCCCGTACCGAGAACGGACACACGTGGTCAAGGAGAGTATCCTGAGGTGAGCGAGTTAACTGTTGTTAAGGAACTCTGCAAAATTACTTCGTAAGTTCGCAAGAAGAAGTGCTCTCGCGAGGGAGCCGCAGTGAAGAGGCCCAGGTAACTGTTTAACAAAAACACAGCTTTATGCTAAGCCGCAAGGCGATGTATATGAGGTGATGCCTGCCCAGTGCTGGAAGGTTAAAAGGAGGAGTTAGCCGCAAGGCGAAGCCCTGATCTGAAGCCCCAGTGAACGGCGGCCGTAACTATAACGGTCCTAAGGTAGCGAAATTCCTTGTCAGGCAAGTTCTGACGCGCACGAATGGTATAATAATCTGGGCGCTGTCTCGACAGCAGACTCGGTGAAATCTTAATACCTGTGAAGATGCAGGTTACCCGCGACTAGACGGAAAGACCCCATGGAGCTTTACTATAACTTAATATTGATTGTCTGTGCTTTATGCACAGGATAGGTAGGAGACTTTGAAGCAGGAACTTTGGTTTCTGTGGAGTCAACCTTGGGATACTACTCTTAAATTGCGGACAATCTAACCTACAACCTCACCGGTTGGGGAACAGTGTTAGGCGGGTAGTTTGACTGGGGCGGTCGCCTCCCAAAGTGTAACGGAGGCGCCCCAAGGTACCCTCAGTACGGTTGGAAATCGTATTTCGAGTGCAAAGGCATAAGGGTGCTTGACTGCGAGACCTACAAGTCGAGCAGGGACGAAAGTCGGGCTTAGTGATCCGGCGGTTCCGCGTGGAAGGGCCGTCGCTCAACGGATAAAAGCTACCCTGGGGATAACAGGCTGATCTGATCCAAGAGTTCACATCGACGATCAGGTTTGGCACCTCGATGTCGGCTCATCACATCCTGGAGGGGAAGTACCTTCCAAGGGTTGGGCTGTTCGCCAATTAAAGTGGTACGCGAGCTGGGTTCAAAACGTCGTGAGACAGTTTGGTCCCTATCTGTCGTGGGCGCAGGAAGTTTGAGTGGATCTGTCCTTAGTACGAGAGGACCGGGATGGACATAGCAATGGTCTATCGGTTGTCACGCCAGTGGCATGGCCGAGTAGCTACCTATGGAATGGATAAACGCTGAAAGCATCTAAGCGTGAAGCCAGCCACAAGATGAGACTTCCCATTCGCAAGAAGTAAGACCCCCGCAATGTTAGCGGGTTGATAGGTCAGAGATGTAAGTGCAGCGATGCATTCAGTCGACTGATACTAATAGGTCGAGGACTTAATTTCATAAAATTTTTAAGATTTAAATCGAAAAAGTAATAAAATATAGGGTAACGTAATAACAAAGCTAAGAACATGTAACTTAATATCTAGTTTTCAAAGAACAGACTCGAAAAAGAAAAAGTCTGGTGGCGATGGCGCGGTGGACACACCTGTTCCCATCCCGAACACAGAAGTTAAGCACCGTAGTGACGAAGGTATCCGGTTCGCCGGGGAGAATAGTGAGCTGCTGGGCTTTTTCTTTTTAAGCACTATTTTTTAATGTATAATTAATATATGAAAATAATTTATTTACGTAGTAAAATTTCTAGCGATCCTCGTTTATTTTTAAATCAACAAAATGAATATGTTCCCGTGCTTGAAAAATCTCCTGAATTTAACGCGTTTGTTGGTGAATTGCCGGTGATTTTTATTGAAAGCGGTGGAACAGAAGAACAATTTAAAGAGATGTATTTATCGCTTCCTGAGCCGCATATTATTGTAGCAACGAGAGCAAATAACTCTCTACCAGCTTCTTTAGAGATTTGTTCCTTTTTAACTCAAAAGAAGCGTAAGTTCGTTCTTCTTCATGGTGATCCAACTGAAGTCGTTAATATGGCCAAAGTTGAGCTTAAAAAGGGCAGCGCAAAAGATATAAAGAAGAATGTTCAAATCTTAAGTGGTCTTAGACTTGGTGTGGTGGGAAAACCATCTGACTGGCTGATCTCCTCGATTACTGATTATGATGAATTAAAGAAGAAACTTGGTGTTGAATTTGTTGATGTTTCGATTGGTGAATTTAAGAAAGAAATCGATGAAGCCAAAGAAGTTGTTGATCCAGTTGTCTTTGAACCATATTTAAATGAAAAAGTTTCTTTAGAAACTTTAAAAGGTGCATTACGAATTTATTCTGCATTAAGAAACATCATTATCAAACATAACTTAAATGGTTTAACTGTTCGTTGTTTTGATTTGCTTGGAATCTATCACAACACTTCTTGTTTAGCTTTAGCGATGCTAAATAAAGATGGTTATATTGCGACATGCGAAGGTGATGTTCCAACAATGCTAACGATGGCACTTGTTCGAAAAGTGACGCATCAAAGTTCGTTCCAAGTTAACCCAAGTTACATTAACGCCAAAGAAAAATATGCGTATTTCGCACATTGCACACTCCCTCTTGATATGTGCCTTTCTTTTAAGTTTGATACGCACTTTGAAAGCGGCATTGGTTTAGGCATTGCTGGGCGATTAAACCTTGGAAAAGTAACCGCCTTAAAAGTGAATAAAGATTGGTCGAAATTCCAAGCATTTGAAGGCAAAATCACCGCAAATCTCGGTCGAAATGACCTTTGTAGGACCCAGGTGAAAGTGGAATTTGATGAGGATATTTCTTCCTTATTAACTGATCCACTTGGCAATCATATTGTCATCTGTTATGGGTCTCATAAAAAGGAAATCGAAGATCTTCTAAAATAAATATTAGTAGAAAAAGAGACAACTCTTAAGGGTTGTCTTTTTTTGACAACGTACATGTAAAGTGATATATTACGGGCAAGATAACTTGTTATCTTAGATTTTAATTTCGTACTTTAATTATTTCGAAATATATAAAAGAGGTAATCATAATGAAAACAATTGATGGAAAAACCTTGAAGGAGATGTTTGTCTCAGCGAGCAATAATCTCTATAACCATTATCCAGAAGTTGATGCTCTCAATGTCTTCCCTGTTCCAGATGGTGACACCGGCATGAACATGTCGATGACTATGACTAACGGTGCCAAATTTGTTAAAGATGTTGAAGCCGATGACGTTTACACCGTGGCAAACACCTTTGCTAAAGGACTTTTAATGGGTGCTCGTGGAAACTCTGGTGTTATTACATCTCAAATTTTCCGTGGATTTGCTCAAAGTTTAGAAGGAAAGAAAACCATTTCTGCTCCAGCATTTGCTGAAGCTTTCAAAAATGGTGCGAAAGTTGCCTACAAAGCTGTTATTCGTCCAGTTGAAGGAACAATTCTGACAGTTGTACGTGAAGCAAGTGCTGCTTTAAATGACTACGCTGATAGTTCAATTGAAATTGAACAAGCGATGGAAAAGCTTCTTAGCGAAGCTAAAAAATCCCTTAAACGTACCCCAGATCTTCTTCCAGTTTTAAAAGAAGTCGGTGTTGTTGACTCCGGCGGTGCTGGTTTAGTGAAGATCTTCGAAGGTATGCTTTCTTTCTTAAAAGGCAAATTTATTGAACGCGAAGATAATGCTTCTCATGAAAAAGCGAAAGTCGAATCTCCAATTGGAGATATGGATAAAGATGATGAATTTGGTTACTGTACCGAATTTATTATGCGCTTAGGCCCAGCTGAGGAAAAAGAAAAATTCGATGAACAAGCATTCAAGGCAACCTTAGTTGAACGTGGTAATTCCATTGTTGTTGTTCGTGATGATGATATTGTTAAAGTTCATATTCACACTTTGAATCCAGGAAACATTCTTACCTTTGCTCAATCATATGGTGAATTTGTCACAATCAAAGTTGAAAACATGACTGAGCAACATTCTAAGCTTCAAACTCCACCTTCTTTAAAGAAGAAAGAGGAAGAACAAGCTGCTCCAGTCAAGACTACTCCAACTCAACAATATGGTTTGGTTGCCATCAGTGCTGGTAAAGGTATTGATGAAATGTTTACAGCCATGGGAGCAAACGAAATCGTTAGCGGTGGTCAAACAATGAACCCATCTATCGAAGACATTGCTAATGCCTGCCGTAAATGCAACGCTAAAACAGTTTATGTTTTCCCAAATAACTCCAATATCGTGATGGCTGCTGTCCAAGCTGCTGATGTTTTATCTGACGAATTTAAAGTCTATGTTGTTCCAACAAAGACTATTCCACAAGGTATTGCTGCTTGCTCCGTCTTTAATGAAGACGTTTCTCCAGCCGAAAACTTCAAAACAATGAAAGAAGAACTCAAGAATATTCATTCTGGTTCTGTTACATACGCCATTAAAGATACCAAGATGAACGGTGTTGAAGTGAAAAAAGACTACTTCATGGGCATCTATGAAAAGAAAATTATTTCTTGTCATAGACGTGTGGCTCATGCTCTCTATGATTTACTTGATGCGATGGTTAATGAAGAAACATTCCTCATTACTGTATTAGTTGGTGCTGATATCAACGATGAAAGAATGAACAATATTGCTGAGAAGATCACCAAGAAATACGAGAATATCGAAATTGATATTCGCCGTGGTGATCAACCAGTCTATTCATTCCTCGTTGGTGTTGAATAAGGAGAAATTATGGTTAAGTTAGTTGTCGATTTAATGGGCGGAGATAATGGCTATAAAGCCACTGTCGAAGCGATTAATAAATTTGTTAGCGAACACGACGATTGTGAAATCGTTGGCGTCGGTGATCCAGCTGTTCTTTCTGATTTATCAGAAAAGGTACGCGTCATCCCATCAAGCACAATCGCTCCAATGGAGTGCTCAGTCATGCAAGCAATGCGTGATAAGGAATCCTCTGTTTATAAAGCAGTTAGTAACGTTATTACTGAGAATGCTGATGGTGTTGTTTCCGCTGGTTCGACCGGAGCCTTCCTCTCTCTTTGTACTTTAATCTTAAAGAAGATTGACGGAATTTCTCGTCCAGCATTAACAACTCCATTCCCAACCAAGAAAGACAAGTATGTCATTCTTTGTGATATTGGTGCATCTGTTGAAAACAATGCTCATGAACTTTGTCAATTCGCGAAGATGGGTCAAGCCTATGCCAAAGCTCTTTATGGCACTGAAAACCCAACATACATGTTGATTTCTAATGGTGTGGAAGAAGGCAAAGGTACACCTGAATTAATTGAAGCCTACTCTATGATGAAAGAAGACCCACAATTTAAAGGTTACGTCGAAGGACGTCATGTTGTTGATGGGGACTCTGATGTTGTTGTCTTCCCAGGCTTTGTTGGAAATGTCTTCCTTAAAACAAGTGAAGGTATTGGCAAAATGTGTGGCGATATGGTTAAAGGTGCTTTTAAGAAAAACTTCCTGACTAAGATCGGCTACTTATTTGTCAAAGGCGGCATGAAAGACTTTAAGTCAAAAATGGATTATAAACGTTATGGTGGTGCCATGCTAATTGGTGTGAATAAGATTGCTGTTAAATCACACGGAAACGCTGATGCTCGCACATTCTATAATGCTGTCAATTTAGCATATAATCTCGCAAAAAATGATTTAGTGGGAAAAGTTAAAGAAAGTTTAAAATAAATGAGAAATATCCAAGAATTGCTGGTTAAATTCCATATCAAACCTCATTCTTTAGAAAACTATGAGGAAGCTTTTACACATTCCTCTTTTAATGCGGATGCAAACACAAAACACCGCGATTATGAGCGTTTTGAATTTCTTGGTGATTCTGTGATTAATATGGTTGTAACTGAACATGCTTTTAAGGTTCATCCAGAAATGGGACAAGGTAACTTAACCAAACTAAAAAGCATGCTTGTTGCGACAAAATCATTATCTCAACTAGCTCTCAAATATGGGTTAGATCAATACATCCGTGTCGGCAACTCATTTGTCGCACAAATCAGTCAATCAAAACACCTTCTTGAAGATGTCTTTGAAGCATTTATTGGTGCAGTTTATCTTGACCAAGGATTTGATTTTACAAAGAAACTTCTTCTTGATGTTTTTGCTAAAGAAATTGAAAACTTCAGTATGTCTGATGTGACTGATTATAAATCTAAGCTTCAAGAAGAAACGCAAGCTGAGCATCGTGAATCTGTTGTTTATGAAGTAATCAGTGAAACTGGTCCAGCGCACGATCGTTCATTTACTGTGCGCGTTACTTTTGATGGCATTGAGCTTGGTGTTGGAACTGGTTCAACAAAGAAACAAGCTGAACAAAATGCTGCTAAACAAGCATTAGAAAAAAGGGTTCGTTAATTTATGGGTTTATTTAAATTTCTCAAAGAGAAGTTTTCGAAAAAACAAGACGAAGAAACCAAGGTCTATGTCGAGGGAATGAGTAAATCCCGCGAACATTTTGCTAATAAATTAGACGAATTATCGAAGCGTTATAAAGAAGTCAATCAAGAATATTTTGAACAACTTGAAGAGATTTTAATTGAAGCAGATGTCGGTGTTTCTTTAACACTTCGTTTGATTGAAGAAGTGATTGATGAAAGTAAGGCTCAAGGCATCAAAGAACCTAAAGCAATTAATGAACTTGTCGTAGACAAGATGTTCGTTGGTTATGCTGAAAAAGGCGATATTATCAATGAAGTTCAATTTGTCAGTGAAGGACCAACAGTTCTTTTAGTTGCTGGTGTGAATGGTGTTGGTAAAACAACATCGATTGCTAAACTTGCCTATCGCTATATTAACCAAGGTAAGAAAGTAAAACTATGCGCTGCTGATACATTTAGAGCTGGCGCAACAGAACAATTAACTATTTGGGCTAATCGACTTGGTTGCGATATTGTTGTTGGAAAAGCAAATTCTGATCCAGCTAGCGTTGCCTATGATGCTGCTTACCAAGCAAAACGTGATGGCACCGACCTTTTAATTGTCGATACTGCCGGACGTTTACAAAACAAACTTAATTTAATGAACGAGTTAGCTAAAATTTCTCGTGTCATTTCTAAAGAAATTTCAAATGCTCCACATGAAGCATTCCTCATTATTGATGCAACAACTGGACAAAACGGAGTTATCCAAGCAAAACAATTCCTTGATTGTATCAAGTTAACAGGAATCGTTATTACCAAGATGGATGGAACGTCTAAAGGCGGGATTATCCTTGCTATTCGTGATGAACTTGGAGTTCCAGTTCGTTTTATTGGTTTAGGTGAGAAGATGACCGACTTAGAAGAGTTTGATCTAGATAAATATTTATATGGACTTTGCTTAGGAGGAAAGGTTAGTGAATAACATTGAAGAAACAATTCACATCAACCGTTTACTCGATATTTATGGCGGGCTTTTAAGCAAAACCCAATATGAAATTTTAAGTGATTATTACGGAGCAAACCTATCATTATCAGAGATTTCTGAGATTCGTCAAATTAGTAGGACCGCTGTTTCTGACGCGATTAAAAAAGGAGTTGAAAAACTCTATAATTGCGAAGAAAAAGTGGGGATTTGCAGTGTTTTTGATGAATTTAATGATGAAGAAGTTGCTCACAAAATAGAGGAGAGATTACGCAATGGCATTTGAGTCTCTTAGTGAAAAATTCCAAGGTATATTAAAAAAGATTCGCGGACAGTCTCGACTCACTGAAGCGAACATGGAAGACATGCTTAAAGAAGTGCGTATTGC
The DNA here is from genome assembly GCA_946185585.1 of uncultured Caryophanales bacterium. Classification (GTDB taxonomy): domain Bacteria; phylum Bacillota_I; class Bacilli_A; order RFN20; family CAG-826; genus Fiminaster. The sequence goes on along the minus strand of CAMHJP010000016.1, from coordinate 4,346 downwards.
TCTTCTTGAAGCTGATGTTAATTTTAAAGTTGTTAAACAATTCACTGAATCAGTTAAACAAAAAGCAATTGGTGAACAAGTCTATTTAAAAGTTAATCCATCTCAAATGGTGGTGAAGATAGTTCATGATGAATTAACTGAACTTTTAGGTTCAGGTGATAGTGAACTAACATTTGAGAAGAATAAACCAACAATTATCTTACTTGTTGGTCTACAAGGTACAGGTAAAACAACATCTGCAGGTAAATTAGCTTTGCTAATGAAGAAGAAACTTAATAAAAAAGTTCTTCTTGCTGCTGGTGACGTTTATCGTCCAGCTGCTATTGATCAATTGTGTCAAATTGGCGAACAAATCCAGGTTCCTGTTTTCACAATGGGCACAGATGTTTCTCCTGTTGAAATTGCTAAGAAAGCCAAAGAAAAAGCTTATAACGAGCACTTTGATGTCTTAATTATTGATACTGCTGGTCGTTTACAAATTGATGAAACATTGATGCAGGAATTAAATGATATTACTGCAGCAGTTGAACCAACTGAAACATTACTTCTTGTTGACGCAATGTCTGGTCAAGACGCCATTAACGTTGCAACTGCATTTCATAATGCGCTTCATCTGACCGGTATCATCATGTCTAAACTTGATGGTGATGCCCGTGGTGGTTCTGCTTTATCAATTAAACATTTAACAGGTGTCCCAATTAAATTTGCTGGTACTGGTGAAAAATTATCAGACCTAGATCAATTCCATCCAGACCGTATGGCTGATCGTATTCTTGGCATGGGTGACGTTGTTACTCTTGTTGAGAAAGTTAAAGAAGAAATTGATGAAAAAGAAGCTGCCCGAGAAGCAAACAAGATGCTTGAGGGCAAGTTTACATTGGATGATTTAATCATCCAAATGAAGAGAATTCAACGTATGGGTTCTCTTGGTGGACTTCTTCGTTTAATTCCAGGAATGCCAAAAATTACTGAAGAACAAAAAGAAGCTGGTGAACGTGAGATGAGAGTTATGGAAGCAATTGTTAATTCAATGACTCCTTATGAACGTCAACACCCAGAGATTTTAAAGAATTCACGTAAGGTGCGTATCGCTAAAGGATGCGGTAAAACAAATGCCGACATCAATCGTCTTTTAAAGAAATTTGAACAAATGCAAGAGATGATGAAGCGTATGCAACAGTATAAAAAAACCGGGAGAATGCCTCCCGGAATGAATTTACCTGGTGGTGGATTTGGAGCGATGTAATTCGCTCCTTTTCTTTACTTAGTAAATTTTTGACCTTTTTCTAAAGCTTGTTTTAACCACTTTGGTTCTTCTTCTCCTTCATCGATTTCTTTGAGGAGTTTTTGATCCTGTTTTGTTAAAACGTGTTTTTCAAATAAGTCTGGTCGATATTTTCTTGTTAGGCGAAGACTCTCTTTGCGACGGTATTTCTCAATAGCCTCGTGATTGCCGGTATAAAGAATATCTGGAACAACATGACCATCAAAATCTTTTGGTTCGGTGTATTGTGGATATTCAAGTAGAGAATCGGTGAATGTTTCTTCATCGAGTGAAGCATCTGTAATTGCTCCATCTAATAGACGAATGACGGCATCAGAAATAGCCATTGCACCAATCTCGCCTCCGGTTAAAACATAGTCTCCAATTGAGATCTCTTCATCAACGTAATTCGAGACTCTTTCGTCAACTCCTTCATAGTGTCCACAAACGATTGTTAAATCTTCGAGTTTTGCAAAATTAACCGCGAATTGCTGGTTAAATTGTTTTCCTTTTGGACTCATTAATATCTTGTGGCTATGAGGATTTTCGATTGATTTTAAGGCATCGACAATTGGCTGACATTTCATGATTAAACCGGCTCCTCCACCAATTGGTGGAGTGTCAACTCGACGATATTTGTCGAGGGTAAAATCACGAATATTGATGATCTTAATTTCGACAACTTTTTTTGCTAGAGCACGCTTAATAATCGAGTTCGTTAGGAACCCGTCAAACATCTCTGGAAATAAAGTTAAAATGTTAATTCTCATACAAGACCTTCAATAAAGTTCACGATGATTTTCTTTTCATCAATGTCGACGTCTTTAATAAATGCGTTAACAAATGGAATCAGGACTGATTTATCTTTTTCAGTTGAAACTCTTAATGTGGCGTAACTAGAAAACTCTTCTACTTTAATTACTTTACCGATGTATTTTTGATTATCGAAATAGACATCACATCCAGTTAAGTCATCAAAGAAGTAAGTATCTTTCTTTAAAAAAGAACGATCCTTTTCAACAAAGAGATCTTTTCTAACAAAAAGTTGTGCTTCTTCAATAGATGAAATTTCTTCGAAGATGACTTGATCCATTTCACCAATCTTATTGTGCTTTTTAATGGTTAAAGTTTTGTACTTTTGACCATTTTCATCGAGTAAGAAAACGTGATTCCCGACTTTAAAACGAGAATCACGAAAATGAGTAGATGGATATATTTTTACTTCGCCTTTAAGACCGACTGTTTTAACAATCGTTCCTACTAAGAGATATTCCATTATTATTTTTCTTCGTCGAAAGATTCAAACTTTAAGTAGACGTGCTTGTTTTCTGCTTTAGCAGCAATAGCAACAACTTCTCTTAAAGCATTGGCAACAGCACCTTTTTTACCAATTAAGCGGGCTGTATCTTCGTTTTCTGCGCAAACAAGAAGAGTAATGTTCTTCTCGTTGTCGCTTGGAAGCTCACGAATCATGAGAGCTTCTGGATTGATTAAGAAAGGATCGACAATAGCATGAATGATCTTTTCGTAATCCATCATTATTTAGCTCCTTTTTTGGAAGCAACGTATTTTTGCATAATGCCTTTCTTGGTGAAGAGAGTACGAATGGAATCGGATGGTTGAGCACCTTTTCCTAACCATTTGAGTGCTAATTCTTCATTGATATCGGCATTTTCTGGTCCTTTAGCTGGATCAAAGTATCCAATTTGTTCGACATAGCGACCATCACGAGCAAAACGTGAATCGGCAACGACGACACGGTAGATTGGGTCTTTGTGACGACCAATACGGGTTAATCTAATTTTGACTGACATAAGTTTATTCTCCTTTTCGTCGATGTCTATTATATAAATAATATAGATAGTGTCAAGTATTTTTACTTAACACCTATTTAAATTTAAAAGATTTCGCTTGCTAACCAAATATTTATTTGATAGTATCTTTCTTGCGAGTTTCGTAACTCGATGCAGACGTTCCGCTTTCAAGTCATGATATGAACGCCCTAAGAAATATTAGTTAGAGGAGGTAAAAAGACATGAACACAAATATTGTTAATGAAATTACCGCTCGCCAACTTCGCAAAGATGTCCCAGAATTCAAAGGTGGTGACACTGTTAAGGTTAGCGTTCGTATTATCGAAAACAACAAAGAACGTATCCAAGTCTTCCAAGGCGTCGTTATGCAACGCCGCGGCTCCGGTGTCAGTGAGACCTTCACTGTAAGAAAAATTTCTTCAGGTGTTGGCGTTGAAAGAACATTCCCAATTCACTCCCCAGCAATCGCTAAAATTGAAGTTGTGAAACATGGTAAGGTTCGTCGTAGTAGAATTACCTACTTACGTAATCGCTCTGGCAAAGCCGCTCGTATTAAAGAAGTTATCTAAGATACGAAGCTTAATAAAACTCGTCGTAAGGCGAGTTTTTATTTCGCTCTCTAATCAATAGTTTTTGTGGATAACCATAGGTTTTGTTCCTAAACTAATTGTGAGAGTGTATAATATGCCTATGGGCGAGAAAATCCTAAGTGAAAAGCAAATTCAAAGAAGAGTCTTGTTTGACAAGATATCTTTTGTTTTGATTGCCCTTTTCTTAGCGTTAAGCACTCTTTTCTCTGTTACATTAATCTTCCAAAAAACATATTTCGAAATTAAGTGGATCAATGGTCAATCAATGTACCCAACTTTTAACGCTGATGCGGTTGACCGTTATGGCCACATTAAAGGCAAAACAGGTGGTAAAGCCAATAATGGTGATAAGAACCTTGATTGTGTGATTTGGGATGGTCACCAAGCGACTTTTGATCGCTTAGAACGTTTTGATATTGTTATTGCTTCCCAACCAAATAATCCAAGTCGAGATTTAATTAAACGTGTTATAGCTATGCCAGGCGAAACGTTCTACTTTGGTAGTGGCGACGATAACGGATCTTTATATATACAAAACAAAAATGGAGAGTTTGAAAAAGTAGATCAGCCTATTCAACAAGAATATATTCTTGAAGGTCCTTATACTGGATATCAAACTCCAACTACATTAGGTAAAAACGAATATTTCATTTGTGGTGATAACCGTGGTTATTCATC
>CAMHJP010000015.1 GCA_946185585.1 uncultured Caryophanales bacterium | reverse complement strand
TTGAAAGACTTTATGAACCAAATCTTTCACCAGTTGTGTTTACATTGGTGGTTTTGATTGTCGGTTTTATCTTCAACATTGTCTTTATGGAGATATCTCATATTGTTGGTGCCAAGGTCGGTAAATGTAAAGTCGTTTCAGTTAACTGTTACTTCCTTTGCTTAAAGAAGAAAAAAGAAGGATGGAAATTCTGCATCGATGATTTTGACGGATTAACTGGAGAAACAAAAATAATTAAAACCGAAAAGAGTAAATTAAATGCATACGTTTGGATGCCAATCGTTTTCTATGCCGCAGAACTTGCAACCTGTATTGTTCTTTATTCAATGGGTCAAACAGCACCAAGCGGAAGTGCAATGAAATGGCTTGCTATTGCTGCTCTTCTTTGGATTATTCTTTCTTCAATTTTATTCGTTTATGATTTCATTCCATTTAAGTTAGATACAATGAATGATGGATATCGTTTATCATTACTTACAAAACCAGATAATGCTAAAGCATTAGTTGAATATATGGATTATCAAGGACACCTGGCAATCGAAGATAAATCAGCAAGCGTTGAATTTAATGAAACATTGACTGATTTCACTGTTGAATTAAATCTTATTGCAGTGGAACATGCATTATTAAAACGCGATTATGATAGAGCTCTTGAAATGCTTCTTAAAATGAAGGATCCAGAATTAAAAATTGATGCTTTCTTAAAGAAGAGAATCGTTGCATTAGAGATGTTTGTTTATTTGATGACCAAACCACTTGATGAGGTGAAGAAATTCTATGATGAACAAGTTGGCGACGGAGATCGTAAATATATTTCTAACGAAGCATCGGTTGAATCCTTAAGAGCTTACGCCTTAATCGCTGGATTGATTGATGATTCCTCGTTCGAAGTTCAATACGCCTTATCCAAGAGAGAAAAAGCGTTTAAAAAAGTGAATAAAGCAGACTTAGAAGAAGAAAAGAAACTCTTCGATGAAGTCATTGAAAAAATTCAGGAAAAACATCCTGATTGGAAAAAATAAGAAAATGAAAAAGGAACGGCAAATCCCGTTCCTTTTTTGCAAAACTTGAATATTTTAATTGAGAAGTTAACTAATCCTTTTCTTCGTAGCGATCATTACTTTCTTGTGGAAAGTCTTCGTAAATCTCGGAATCCTCTTGGACATTTGCTAGCTTACATGTGTGCTCGCCAGGTTTTAATCCAACAGTTTTTAAAGAAGATTTATCATCCATAAAATCATCAAGATCTAAATTAAATTTACCACAAAGATAAGCTAACTCGCTTTTATCTGGTTGATAAAGACCTTTACGAATTTGCCAAAGAACTGGTAATTGAAGCCCGTAAACTTTGCAGAACTTCTTATCGCCAAATCCTGAGCGTTTTTGAATAAAATCAACTTTCTCAAATAGTGTCATTATTTTGCTTTTTCTTTTTTCAATAAATCACGAATTTCAGCAAGAAGTTCAGTTTCAGTTGGTTCAGGTTTTCCTGGCTCAACTGGTGCTGGTCTTTCTTCTGGGTGTTTTTGATAGTATTCTTCTTTTGCTTTTGCTTTAGCTTCTTCTTTGATCTTATTGAAGTAGCCAATTACTTTGATAACAGTGAATAAGACAAATGCAATGATGATGAATGAAACAACAGCATTGATAAGTGATCCCCAATCAAGTAATGCGAGTCCATTGTAGTAATAGTTAGTACCATGTTGTGTGTACATGTTAGCTTCTGTAGGAGTAAATCCTTTTGCTAAGAATTCACTAACAGTGTAAACAGCGTTGTATCCTTCTGGTGGAACTTGGGTTGGGCTGGCTGCTGGAAGAACAGTAACTAATCCTTTTAAACCACCTGGGACTCCCCACATACAGAGGTTTAACAAAATGTTAACGAGAGCATTAACAATGGCTCCAAAGGCACCACCAATGACAACGCCAACAGCTAAGTCAACAGCGTTCCCACGGGAAATAAATGCCTTAAAATCAGCAAAGAAGCCTTTTACTTTTTTTGTTTTTTTGGCCTTTTCTTTTTTCATATTTCTCCTCCAAGGTTAAAATGATTATAATTCATTATTTAAATAAATAAAATAGTGTGAAATTCAATTTTTTTGTCTAATATATAAGAAAGAAATAGGTGCTATATATGAACAAAGTAAAAGTTATTGTTGATTCAACTGCCGATTTAACACCGGAGTTATATAAAGAATTTGACATGGAAGTAATTCCTCTAAATGTCAACTTTGTTGAAGAGAATTATCTAGATAATGTTACTCTTACTCCGGATGAACTCTATGCGAAGGTTAAAGAAAAGAAAACTCTTCCAAGTTCTGCTGCCGCATCCCCGGCTGTTATTGAAGAAGTATTTAGAAAATATATTGATCAAGGTTACGATATTGTTTTTACCGGAATTGGTTCAACATTATCAACTAACTTCCAAAGCGCAACCATTGCTAAATCTGCTTTCCCAGATGATCGTATTTATTTAATTGATTCTTTGAATCTTTCTTCGGGAACTGGATTATTAGCGTTGAAAATGGGCCGTTTGGCTAAAGAAGGAAAATCCGCAAAAGAGATTTATGACGAAGTCACCCCTTTAGCAAGCAAAATTTCCTCTCAATTCATTGTTGATACCCTTGATTACCTTCATAAAGGTGGTCGTTGTAGTGGAACCGCGAAAATCTTCGGTCATCTCTTCCACATTCACCCAATGATTAAAGTCATTGATGGTAAATTAATTGTTTACAAAAAACCTCGTGGAACATTGAAGATGGCTGCAAACGAACTTCTCAATGTCTTCAAGGAAGACTTCCCAAATGTTGATCTTGAAAACGTTATGATCACACACGCTGGAACCTCTAGAGAAGTTGCAGATTATCTCCACGCTGAATTAGGAAAGATGATTGATCCAAAATGTATTCACGAAACACGTGCTGGTTGTGTTATCTCAACCCACTGTGGTTACGGAACAATTGGTATTCTCTACATTAAAAAATAAGCAAACAAAAACTCGAGAAATGAAGTGAACCCATTATGTTGGACTGAAATGTTTCAACAATGATATCACTTCTAAACAGACTGTTGAAGGGACTGAATCCTATATTGAACTGGACTCAGTCCTTTTAATTTGGTTTTAATTCGCTTGTTGTTATACCAATAGATATATTTATCTATAGCTTTCTTAAATTGCTCATAATTATCAAATTCAAATTGATGATCAAAAAACATTTCTTTTTTCATTAATCCAAAGAAATTCTCCATTATTGAGTTATCTAAACAATTCCCTTTTCTAGACATGCTTTGTATTATCTCTTGTTCAGATAAACGTACTTGATAGTTTCTCATCTGATATTGCCAACCTTGATCGCTATGGAAAATAAGACCTTTAAGATTCTTGTTTTTGATAAATGCCTTATTTAACATATCCTCTGTTTGAGAATAGGTTGGATGTTTAGAAACACTATAGGAGATGATTTCTCCATTAAACATATCTAGAATTGGAGATAAATATACCTTGCCCCAGGGGAAATGGAATTCAGTAACATCAGTTGTCCATTTTTGGTTTGGTTTATCCGCTTTAAAGTTACGTTCTATAATGTTTGGAGCTACTTTACCGACTTCTCCCTTATAAGAACGATACTTACTTCTTCTAACAGGTGAAAACAATCCTTCTTTTTTCATGATCCGTTTCACCTTTTTATGGTTAACTATTAAAGCATATTCATTTTGTAAAACTAAAGTGATACGACGATATCCGTATCTCTTCTTATTTTCAAAGAAAATATCTTTTATTAATTTGATTAAATCTTCATTCTTTTTATCTAGACCATCTTTACTTTTTGTATAAAAGAAAGTTGATCTAGGTAGTTTTGATACTTTTAGAAGGACACTAAGTTTAAAAGATCGCCTTAGTTCCTCAAGAACTTTTACTTTTTCTTCTGTTCTTGGGCCTTCCTTTGTTGAACTAAGGCAGCTAATTTTTTTAAGTAAGCATTCTCCGCTTCTAGATACTCTAGTCTTTTTCTTAATTCGACTATTTCTTCTGCTTGAGACTTGCTTTCAGATGGTTTAATTGGTTTATTTCCCATTTTTCTCTTCCTGCCTCGACCATCTAATTTTAAACCATCCCATCCAAGTTCTAAATACTTTCGATGCCAGGCTGTCACTCGAGTTTTGTCAGACATGCCTAAAGAATGTGCAACTTCGTGATACGATTCGCCATCCAGGACACGTTGAACCGCATTCGCTTTGTCTTCATAAGTCCAATGCCTACTTCGATGTTCTAAGCCACTCTCGCCATAAACTTCATAAACTTTCGCCCAAGCTAATACAAGTTTGTACATCGTTACTTTAGAGCAACCATCCACAATGGGTGTAAAGCCGCTCTTTTTGTACTCAAGCACCATCTTGAGCTTTTCTTCTTTTGTCCATTTCATGATAAAAACCCCTCCAGTTGGTTGTCCAACTTTCGGGGTTCATATCAAAATTGAACCTCGAGTTTTTTTGTTGTTTATTGACCAGAAACGAATAACTTTTTAAAACTTATTGATGGGCAAGAGGCCTTGCCTCCTAGAAGGAATTTTGAATTCGATCCAATGTCTTTAATGTTGTTAAACATCTCCACTAAGTTACCAGAAACAGTAATTAAGGAGAGAGGTTCAGCAAGTTTTCCATCTCGAATCATAAAGCCTTGTGATTGTAAGGAGAAGTTTCCACTTCTTGCGTTCATGCCAGCGTGTAAACCTTCTAAGTCAGTAATATAGACACCTTCTTTAATCGAAGACATCATTTCTTCTTCCGATTTACGTCCAGGTTTAATAATGATGTAACCTAAGCCAGCGCTTGCCTTACCCGCTCCACGGTATCCGTTACCAGTTGGTTCAACTCCATCCTTAGCGGCGGTTTCTAATGTATAAAGGTAAGTTTGAAGGACACCTTTTTTAACAATGTCCTTCTTGTTAATAGCAACACCTTCATCATCGTAGTAGTCGAAGAAAACATTTTTTGTAAGTGGGTTTTCAGTGACTGTTAACTTTTTACTAGCAATTTGTTGATGAAGTTTTCCAATGAATAATGAACTATTCTTTTGGACATCTTCGGCGTTAGTACTAGATAAATAAGCACGAATTAGTGTAGCGCTGCAATCTGGGTTTAAAATTACTGGGTATTTTTTGGATTTGCATTGAGAACTGCCGAGTTTTTTGAGTGTTTCATCGGCTAATTCCTTAACGAATTTATCAACATCGAATTCCTCTAAATTATTCCCAGCAAAAACCGCATAATTTGAGCGAATCTCGTCTTTTTCTTTTGCAGTAATTTGGGCAACAATTGAGAAATCAGATTTCTTTGTTTTTAGTTTTAAACCATATGAATTTTGAAGGATTGAATCCTCACTACTTTCAGAATATGAAACACTAGCGACCTCATTAATTCTTTTATCGTACGCAAAAAGTTTCTTCTCAATTTCAAAAAGGATTTTCTTTTTCTCTTCAAAAGGAACTTCAAAGAGCGCTTTGTTATAGTAACTTCCGCGGTGATACTTTTTGCTTCCTTTGTAAATAATTACTGGATCGTTGGTTTCAATAACTCGCGCAGTCTTCTCAATTGAATCGATCATGAATTCAATCGTGTTCTTATCAAACTTTTCTGTAACACATCCTCCGAGTTTTCCATTAATAATTCCGCGAGCAACAGCATCGGTGGTGTTTTCTTCGCTATAGTTTTCAATTTCTCCGTGATAGAGAGTCACTGACATGGAATGGCCTTTGGAAATATTTAAATCAGCAGCCTCAAATCCATGAGCTTTTGCTAATTCAAAGAATTTTTTTGTATTAAATCTCATTTTAATTCTCCTCCATTTCCACCGACTAAGATGTTTTGAACACGGATTGTTGGTTGTCCAATATCAACAGGAACATAACCACTAGCAGAACCACACATTCCATTGCTACGAGCGCAATCATTTCCAACCATATCAATGTTCATTAATACTTCTGCACCTGTACCAATTAAGGATGCTCCACGAACAGCTTCGCAGATTTTTCCATCTCTAATGATGTAGGCTTCGCTACAACCAAAGTTAAATTCTCCAGTTGCTGGATTAACTGAACCACCAGAAAGAGTTTTTGCGTATAAACCAAGTTTGGTTGCAGCAATAATCTCCTCTGGAGTAGATTTTCCATTACAAATGTATGTATTAGACATTCTGGATGTTGGTTCATACTTGTATGATTCTCTGCGAGAACATCCGGTTGGTTTCATGCCCATACGGCGTCCACCAACAGTGTCGATAAGGTAGTTTTTAAGAATTCCGTTTTCAATTAAAACAACTTTTTGAGTTTTGTTTCCTTCATCATCGATGTTATTTGATCCCCAGGAATTGGCGATCGTTCCATCATCGACAGCGCTAACAACTTTCGAAGCAATTTGAGTTCCAAGTTTGTTAGAGAAAACCGATAAGTTTTTCGACACTGATGTGGCTTCTAAGGAGTGTCCGCAAGCTTCGTGGAAAATGACGCCTCCGTTTCCGTTACCGATAACAACAGTCATTTTTCCGCTTGGGCAATCTTTAGCGGAAAGCATTGTAATTGCTGATTTTGCAGCTTCTTTTGCTAAAGCAACAAGATCAACATCGTTTTTAAAATGTTCAAATCCAGACATTGCTCCTGGACCTTCAAATGCTGTTTCGTATTTTTCTCCATCTGAAGCAATAGCGGATAAAATCGCACGTCCACGTTCCTTTTCATCATGAACAATGAATCCGTTCGAATTCACAATTGTAATTTTAGATTGTGAGTTAGCGAACGCTGCTTTTGTACGAACGATTCTTTTGTCGTATTCACGCATTACTTTTTCTGCTGGTCGAATGTAGTTAATTTTATCTTCGACACTAACCTCACTAAGTGGTTCTTGAGCAGGATGGTTGTTTTTAAAATGTTTGGTTTTTAATGTTTCAACTTTGAGAACTTGTTTTCCATTAAATGAATTAGAAAGCGATTTAGCTAATTCAAGAAGTCCTTTTGTCGAAACATCATTGGTGTATCCATAAACACTATTCACGTTTTGTAAGATTCTAAGACCTGCTCCATAAGTTCTAGAAACACTAGAAGCATCTACTTTTCCATTTTCAATGGATACCACTTGAGAAACTTTCTCTTCAATAAAAATTTCTGCATAGTCTCCACCGGTAGAAAGAGCAGTATTTAGAATTGATAAATAAGCTGATTTCGATGGCATATTTCTACCTCCGTATTTTCAATTATATTGATGCGATAGACTTAATTAAAGAAAAGAATAAATCTTTTATTTGTTGATTTTGCCAAATCTCATTGGTATCATTAACGAGCAACTTTCTTTAGGAGCCACTTGAGCCCTAAGGCAGAAGGAGTTAAAGATTTATGAAAAAAGATATTCACCCACAAGTTTACGAAGTAGAAGTGACTTGCATCTCCTGTGGTAGCAAATTCAAAACCCACAGCACAAGAAAAGACATCAAGGTTGATACTTGTGCCAATTGTCACCCATTCTACACTGGCAAACAACGTTTCGTTGCTGCCGATGGCCGTGTTGATCGATTCAATAAAAAATACGGAATTAAGTAATCAAATACATAAAATGACCGTCAATCGACGGTTTTTTTATTGTTTTCTTATAAAATCTATATAACTCCATTTTATAAAATAAAAAGTTAGTATATAATAACTATATGCGTAAGAATATCTCCGGAATTTTACTAAGTTTACTCGCTCTAACTATTAGTGGTTGCACAACCACCCCAAAGAAGAAACCAAGGAAAAATAGTTCGAGTTCTTTAACTTCGGAAATATCCTCATCTTCTACTGGAGTTTCTTCTTCTGGAGTCTCTCCAACAAGTGCCGGAACTTCATCAAGTAGTGAACCTGCTCCAACTTCCCAAACTAGTGAGCTTCCTCCTGCTTCGAGTAGTTCAACACCGGCACCTACTTCAGTAACAAGCATTATCCCACCTGCACCAAGCAGCAGTTCAACACCTGCTCCAACCAGCGCATCAAGTGTTATTCCACCTGCACCAAGCAGTAGCTCAGTTGTTCCCCCTCAACCATCAAGTTCAACAACTTTACCTCCACAACCATCTTCCTCTTCGACTATACCTGTGCCAACTGGAGACACCGATTATTCCAAGTGTCAGACAGAATATGAACATGGAAATCGAGATGGATTGATGAGCGAAATGAAGGCGGTTATTAAATCAGGTAAATCTGGTTCATATGATGGTCTTTGGACAACATATAACAAAGCTTATGTTAGAAGTGATGGTTATATTTATGATTACTATTCGAACATTACAAACTATGTTCCTGGCGATGATCAAGATGGTGGGACCCATCCACAAGAAAACTATTCTTATAATCGTGAACACTCGATTCCAAAATCATGGTGGGGAGGCGATAAAAGTGCCGGAACTCAGGGTTGTGACCCATTTATCGTTGTTCCAACTGACGCAAAGATTAATGAAATAAGAAGTAGCTTTGCATTTGGTTATGTTTCGAGTGTGCTTGAAAGGTCCGCTAACAACTATAGTTTGCTTGGTTATGCTGACGAAACTTGGGGATACTCAGGAAAAGTTTTTGAACCAAACGACGAAGTTAAGGGCGATTTTGCCAGGATTTATTTCTATGCTGCAACAAAATATGATGTTTCATCATGGGATAGCGGAGACGGTTCAGAATTCTTCTCTGGAAACCTATCGAAATACTTTGGTTTAACGGATTATGCAATTAAGTTGCTGTCTTATTGGAGTAACCTTGATCCTGTTTCCGAATGGGAGAGAAGTGTGAATAATAAAATTGAACCAATTCAAAACAACCGTAATCCATTTATTGATCACCCAGAATATGCGAATGTTCTTTGGGGTAATCACTCAAACTATACAATCTACAATCATTAAGAGATATATCAAGTTTCATAATACAATATGATGAAATCATGTTATATTATTAGTTAGATATTGTCCGAGGAGGCAAAAGTAATGATCTCAAACAAAAAACTATTAATCATTCCACTAATTGCTTTACTTTTGACTGGATGTAACACTCCACGCAAAAACAAAAAGCGTTCTACAACCGATTCTAGCCAAGGTGGCGGTGGCGGTGGCGAAACCGGGAGAGTAGGTCCTGTTTCCGGAAAAGAAATTTCTGAAACCGGTCGTATTCTTGGAACCAAATATGTCTATGACATCCCTGTTGGAGATTATTACAACGGATTAGATGATTCTAAAACAGGAACCGATCTAATCAATGCACTTCATGCTTTTAATGAAAGCAAGATTACAAGACTAACTGGTTATTCCTCAATCCTTGGTGCAGGTTTCTATACCGATAACCATGGTGAAGATGGAAAGATTTATGGTTTCTATGAAGACCAATACATTACGAGCGTATCTGGTTCCGGATGGAACCGTGAACACGTTTGGCCAGCTTCTAGAACACAAAATGGTCGTGATGAAGAAACCGATCCAGTAGAAATGGATTGTTTGCACATTCGTCCAACTGATCCAAACGCAAACCAAAGCCGTAGCAATATTTTCTATGGTCAATCTAGCCCAAACTTCGATCCAGGATATAAAACTGAAGCATATCGTGGAGAAGCTGCTCGTATTATTTTCTACGTTGCTATTAAAGATCCAGTATTAAAGATTGAAGATATCGACAATGTCGATTACAAGAGTAGACCAAATACAATGGGCAAACTCTCCGACATGCTAAGATGGAACCTTCAATATGCGGTTCGTGATCAAGAACTTTACCGCAATTCTGGTGCTCAATACAAACAAGGCAACCGCAACCCATTTGTTGATCACCCCGAATATGCTTGCAAAATTTGGGGTTCAACCAACGCAACAACTCGTCAAATTTGTGGCATGTAAAACATGCTTTATCTAGAAAAGTGATTCCTATGAAGAAGAAATTTTATATTACGACTCCAATTTATTATCCAAGTGCTGAAGCGCATATTGGTCACGCATATTGCACAACAATGTGCGATATTTTAGCGCGCTATAAAAGAATGAGAGGAGTTGAAACATACTTCTTAACCGGAACCGATGAACACGGTCAAAAGATCCAAACTAAGGCTGCTGAAAAAGGTGTCACTCCTCAAGAATATGTCGACGAAATCGCTGCAAAATTCCAGGATTTATGGAAAGCAATGCGTATTTCAAACGACGATTTTATTCGTACAACTCAAGAACGTCATGTTCGTGTTGTCCAAGATATTTTCACCCACTTCCTAAAGAACGATGATATTTATCTTGGTAAGTATGAAGGTTGGTATTGTACACCTTGTGAATCGTTCTGGACTGAAACCCAAGTTGGTGAAGAACACCTTTGTCCAGATTGCCATCGTCCAGTTCATAGAGATAGCGAAGAAGCCTATTTCTTTAAGATGCAGAAATATCTTCCTGACCTAATGAAGTTAATGGATGAAAATCCAAAATTTATTCTCCCAATTTCTCGTAAAAACGAGATGATGAATACATTTATTAACAAAGGTCTTGATGACTTATGTGTTTCTAGAACTTCCTTTGACTGGGGAATTCAAATTAGAGAAAACCCAAAACATGTTATCTATGTTTGGTTAGATGCTCTAACCAATTACATTACTGCTTTAGGTTATGATTCGAAAGATGACTCCTTATTTAAAAAGTTCTGGGAAGATCCAGATTGTGAAATTGTTCATATTGTTGGAGCCGATATTTCTCGTTTCCATGTTATTTACTGGCCAATGTTCCTTAAAGGTCTTGGTTTAAGAATGCCAGACCGTGTCTTTGTTCATGGACTTCTTGACTTAAACGGCGAAAAAATGTCCAAATCACGTGGCAATGTTGTTTCACCAATTCCATTAATCGAAAGATATGGCGTTGATCCTGTTCGCTGGTTCTTAGCTAAAGAATTCTCGTTTGGTACTAATGGACGTTTCTCTTCTGAATTATTTGCCGAACGTACAAACACAGATCTCGCAAATAATTATGGAAACTTAATTTCACGTACTGTTTCGATGATTTCTAAGTATTTTGAAGGAGTTGTACCAGAACTTAAAAATCCTGGAGAAAAAGAAGAAAATATCCGTGTTTTGACAGAGAAAACGATTTCTCAATATGAAGCTTTAATGGATGATTTAAAACCAACAGAAGCTCTTGAATGTGTCATGGAACTTCTCAATGTTGCAAACAAATATATTGAAGAAACTCAACCTTGGGTTTTAGCAAAAGAAGGAAAGACTGAAGAACTCGGAAACGTAATGGCCGTTCTAACAAACACCATTCTTGTTTCAACCAAACTTCTCTCCCCAGTTTTAGTTGAGAGTGCACCAAAAGTTTATTCTTCATTTGGTGTGCCTGAGGAACTTCAAAAATACGAAACAATTCATCAATTCTGTCCATACGCTAAATTAAAAGTCGAGAAAGGAGCGGCGCTCTTCCCTCGACTCGATGTTAAAGTTGAAACAGAGTATATTGATTCAATTTCAAAGTAAGCGGTCCTAGTGACCGTTTTCTTTTAACCAATAATCAACTACCACCTCTTGGAATGGTGATAAGGAATTTAAAACAAATGTTGGGTCATCATCTATGATGATGATATCATCGTCGATGTGATCATTATATGCTTCTGTAGTTTGGTTACCAAAGATTTTTAAATATAAATCATTAAACCACTTAGACATGTCTTTAAAGAACGTGTGTTGTTCCCAAAAGTTATTTGAATACGCAAAGTCTTTCCACACGCAATCATCGAGAATAGCGAAGAACTCAGAGAGCTTTGTATCATCGTTTGCGGTCATTGCCATCGGCTCAAGCGATGCATATGCGTTACATAAACCGGAGTACTGAAGATATGGATCATCACTATTAACACAAATGTACATCGCGATATCATTTGCTTCAGTTTCATTCATGACACCTTTTGTGTGAGCAAGTTCATGAGCGATAACAAAAGGAATGTCAATGTTTGGAACGTATTGGTTATAGTTTGCTTCACCAGTTGGAAGAAATGTTACACCGGAAATATTTAGCTCAGTATAAAGCCATCCAAAAAGCAGTAATTGTTTAGGTTTTGCTGTGAATTTTGTAAAATAATTGCCGGGAATTTTGTCATACTCTTTTGAAATAATTTCATATAATTTTTTGTTTGAATAAGGTCTCTTAACAGAACCATTTTGATCAAATTCTAGTTGAGCAGCACATTCATTTATTTTGTGAGAAGCCCAAACTGAGATTTCATAATATTGAGATTCATCGACAACCGAGGTGTCTCTAGTGTTCAAAACCAAAGGCTTGCGGTGGTACGCCATTCCTGCTGTACCAACATAAATCGCTATAACGGAGAACA
>CAMHJP010000014.1 GCA_946185585.1 uncultured Caryophanales bacterium | reverse complement strand
ACAACAATTTGTGGTCTTTTTGAACCAATATTTAAAGAACCATTAATTCTAATAAAAGCAGATAATAAGGCTCGTAAGTGCTCATCAGAAAAAGTTAGAGAACAAATCTCTTCTTTCACTTTTTGAGTAAACGAAACCTTAGCCTGCATTATTTCATTAATTCCTTATGAATAACGCGTGTCTGATATTTATTGGAATAGTATTTGTTTAAATATTCCGCTACGACAACTGAACGATGTTGACCTCCACTACAAGCGACACCGATTGTAGCGTGTGTTCTTTCACTCTCTTTTAGACGAGGTAAATAATAATCTAAATAAGAAATAACGTGTTTTAGGAAATCCTGGGTAACTTCATTGTCTAAAACATATCGAATTATTTTTTCATCTAAACCAGTCAGTTCACGAAGTTCAGGAACCCAATACGGATTTGGGAGTAGTCGAACATCAAAAACTGTTTCGACATCTTGTGGAACCGAACGTTTATAACCAAACGATACGAATGTCACCACAAAATCGTGCTTATGAGATCCTAGTGCAACGAAAATTAATTGCTTTCTAAATTCGTTTTTGGAAAGCTTCGAAGTATCAATGAAATGAGTGAAGGAAAGTCTCATATCATTGATTTGCTTAATCTCTAAATCAAGAGCCTCCTCAAGCGGCATTCCATTGGCTTCTTTTGGATGTTTTCTTCTTGATAATCGATAGCGAGATAAAAGCTCACTTTTTTCACAAAATAAGCCAATGAAATTAATGTTAAATTCACCGCAATTCTTGGCTAATTCGTATGTTTTCTGTGCAATATCAAGAGATACAGCAAGAGCAACTTTTGCATATTTTTTTGGGTCTTTTATATAAGTTTGAAGAAGCTTCTCAACTACTTCTAAAGGAACGTTATCTGTGACAAAAAAACCGTTTTCTTCAAACGTATATAAAGCGGAACTTTTACCAGCCCCACCAACACCTGTAACAATATCTAGTTCTATCATTGTTTTCCTCCTAATGAACAAACTTCATTGCTTCAGTAGCAGCAATCGCACCATCGCTTGCTGCAGTGACGAGTTGCTTTAATTTTTTAGATGTAATGTCTCCAGCAAAATAAAGACCGGCAACATTACTCATCATTTCATCATTTACTTTTACTCCGAATTGATCGGTTTCAGGTTTGAGGTTAAACAAGAATTCATCTGAAGATTTGGTTCCAACAAATGGGAAAACTCCCCAAACAGGAAGATCCTTGCCATTTACTCTAATTGCGCTTACTCCAACATCATCACCAATAATTTCTTCAACATTCGAATTAAGAATAACTTCAATATTTTCTTTCTCTTTTACTTTAGTAAGTAAAGATGGTGTTCCTTCGAGTTCTTCTGTTGGAACACATAAGTAAAGTTTATTCACAAGATTTGCTAAATATAGGCTTTCTTCTAAAACAATATCGTTATTACCAACTACAGCTACATCAGCGCCTTTAAAGAAGTTTCCATCGCATGTTGCGCAGTAAGAAACACCGCGACCAACGAATTCTTTTTCTCCCTTAATTGTGACTCCTTGAATTTTACGACCGGTTGCAACAATGACGGCTTTTGCATCATAGCTATCATGATCGGTAACAACTTCAAATCCACCTTCTTCTTTTAAAATTGTTTGGACACTTCCGTATTTAATTTCGATTCCCAAATTTCGTACTTGATCCATTAAAGAAATAAGAATATCTGAGCCAGTTGTATTAGGAATTCCTGGGTAATTTTCAACCTTATGAAGTTTATTTAAAAGTCCGCCTGGTAAAGAGTTTTCTAAGACAACAAAATCAGCGTTTCCGCGTTTGAGATAAATCGCAGCAGTTAAGCCGGCAATACCTGCGCCAATGACAACAATATCGGTCTTTTTCATAAGATTTCCTCCAAGAATTGCTGGTAATTTTTAATATGAACATCAATTTTTGCGCCTTCAGGAAGTTTACGTGTTGACCAATCAACAAAGGCAAATTTTACACCAGCGTTTTTAGCTGTTAAATAATCAATTTGGCCATCACCAACATATAGAACTTTCTCTTTATCTTTAACACCGAAATGTTCCATCGCTATAACAACACCATCTTCGGCTGGTTTCAAATGTTTTACTTCATCAGCGCAGACAGTGTATGGAACTAAACCAGTAATATGGAAGAGTTCATAAGTGTAGTCAGTTGCATATCGATGTTTATTTGTAACGATTCCGAAATGTATCCCCTTTTCATTGAGTTTCTCAAACATCTCTTTTACATGTGGAAAGAGTTTGCAGTACTTCACATAATTCCCAACCGAACGTTTACGAAACTCTTTTAATACAACTTCTTGATCTAAATCAGGAAATTCGTTTTTAAGTGTGACAGTAATTTGTGGACCAGAGAACGTGAGCATATGTTCTCTTGTTGGATGATAATCTGGTTTGAATATTTGATAGAGCTCTTTAAAAGTCTCGACAATCATTTCATCACTATCGAGGAGAGTTCCATCTAGATCAAACAAGATTAGGTCGTACATTTAAATGGTCTCCAATGTTTTTGGTGGTAAACCTTTCTTTTTGCGTAACGCATCATAGATATGGAACGCCACAATAAGAAGAATTCCTAGTGCCACCATCACAAATGCGATAATCCAGGATTGAAGATAACCATAACCATCTTCGTGTTGTCCTAAGTTAAATCCTTCTCTTAGAGGTTCGAATGCAACACGTGTTAATCCGTACCAAATAAGGTAGCTAGCTCCAATATCACCTAGGCCAATAAATTTCTTTAGGCCTCGACCAATCGCGTAACGTAAAACGAAGAAACCAATTATATTGGTTACACTCTCAATAAAGAATAATGGAAGTCGATATTGTCCATTGATTAGCATGTTATTAGAAATAATCTTTGGGAAGATTTTCATCACATCTTCACTAACAACTTGACCATAAACTTCACGGTTAAAGAAATTACCCCAACGTCCAATTGCTTGAGCAATAATAACGCAAGGAAGAATAACATCAATTAAAAAACGAACATTGAGTTCTTTCTTTTTAAGTAGAACAAAGATAATGGTAACGGTTGCTCCAAGGAAAATACCGCCTTGAACGGCAAGACCGCCTTCCCAAATCTTAAAGACTTCTACAAAGTGCTTACTGTAATAATCAAACTCTAAAACAAAGCAGGACCAAAGTCTTGCACCGAGAATACCAGATAAGAAAGCAATAATTGCAATCGACTCAATTAATCCGTGTTTCTTATATTTCTTGTAAACAATGTGATCAGCAATAAAATAAGCCAGCACAGTTCCACCAACAATAAGGATACCGTACCAAAGAATTGCACCTTCACTTCCTGGTTCAATATAGTCAATGCCGCTTTTGAATCCGATTCCATTTGGAAGTGGGTATTTTAGATAATCAGCAACTCCAGTTGTAAGTAGATAAATACCTAAGATAAAAACAACAGCAGAACAAATTAAAACATACTTTAAAATGCGACGTTCTTTCTCTTCACTACTGATGTTGTAATAACGGATTAGGAATGAACAAACACCGAACGAGAATCCAGTTCCAAAGAAATAAGAACCAAAGATAATTAGGAAATGTTCATAGACCTCTAAATGCCATCCACCGTTCATTACTAAGCCGTAACTTGAAGCAATAGTTAATAAACCTTGGGCAAGAATTAGCGGAAGCATTTTCACCAGTAATTCACGGTTAAACTCAAATTTTTGTCCACCAATTGCGGATGCTTTATTAATACGTAAAACGTTATAGATTGTTAACCCAAACCAGAAAACACCTAAAACAATTGCACTAATTAGAAGAATCATTTTTGTCCTCCTAAAATCTTGGCGAGATATTGACCAGTGTATGATTTTTTGACCTTAGCAACTTCTTCAGGTGTGCCTTGGGCAACAATTGTTCCGCCTTTATCTCCGCCTTCTGGACCAAGATCAATAATATGGTCTGCCACTTTAATGACATCAAGATTATGTTCAATGATGACAACTGTATCACCATGATCAACAATACGATTTAAAATCTTAATCAAACGAGAAACGTCGTCGCTATGTAAACCAGTAGTTGGTTCATCAAGAATAAAGATTGATTTACCAGTTGGACGTTTTTGTAATTCGTAGGCCAATTTAACACGTTGAGCTTCACCACCAGAAAGTGTTGTTGCTTGTTGACCAAGTTTAATGTAACCCAAACCGACATCACTGAGAGTTTGGAGTTTTCTCATAATTGAAGGACGATTCTCAAAGAACTTGCAAGCGTCTTCGATTGTCATCTCTAAAATTTCATAAATGTTTTTACCTTTATAGGTAACTTCAAGAGTTTCTTCGTTATAACGTTTTCCGCCACAGTCATCACATTTCACATAAACATCTGGAAGGAAGTTCATTGGAATACGTGTGACACCAGCGCCCTGGCATGTTTCACATCTTCCACCAGGAACGTTAAACGAGAAACGTCCTTTATCAAAACCACGTGAACGAGCTTCCACGGTTTCAGCAAATAAAGCACGAATATCATCAAAGACTCCAACATATGTTGCTGGGTTAGAACGAGGTGTTCTACCGATTGGCTCTTGTGTAATATTCACGACTTTGTCGACATACTGTAATCCATCAAAACTTGTATGCTTGCCAATTTTGACATCTTCATTTTTATTAATTGCTCGAGCAAGAATTGGGTAGAGAGTTTGATTAATCAAAGACGATTTACCAGAACCACTTACACCGGTGATGGCAACAAATTTTCCTAAAGGAATCTTCACATCAATCTTTTTAAGGTTGTTACATGCGGCGCCTTTAATAGTGAAATACTTACCGTTGCCTGGTCGACGTGAGGATGGAACTTCAATCTTCTTTTTACCAGATAGATATTGTCCAGTAATTGAACGTGGTTCTTTTTCTAAATCTTCTACACTACCTTTAGCAACAACTTCACCACCATGGACACCTGGACCTGGACCGATATCAACAAGAAAATCAGCGGCTCGCATGGTGTCTTCATCGTGTTCAACAACGATTAATGTATTACCAAGATTAACCATGTCCTTCATCGTTGCAATAAGTTTGTCATTATCTCTTTGATGTAGACCGATTGAAGGTTCATCAAGAACGTATAAAATACCAGAAAGTTTGGATCCGATTTGGGTAGCTAAACGAATACGTTGAGCTTCACCACCAGAAAGGGTCATCGCCATACGACTGAGTGTTAAATAGTTCAAACCAACGTTACATAAGAATGTTGCGCGAGAATCAATTTCCTTGATAATCAATTGAGCAATTTCTAACTCATTTGGTTTCAAAACAACCGGCAATTCGTGGATATATTCCACTAATTTCTCAATTGAAAGGCATGTCACTTCATAAATATTAAGACCGTTAACTTTGACGCTTAATGCTTCTTTAGAAAGACGTGATCCATGGCATGTTGGACATTCACTATCACGCATATAATACTCGTACCATTCACGCATCATTTCTGATCCAGTGTCGTTATAAAGTCTGGTAATACGCTTTTGAATACCTTCAATAAAACCTTGTCGGTGCATGACGTTTCCATTAACGGAAGTAAGTTCATATTTGAATTCTTTATCTGAACCATTAAAGATGATTTCTTTTTCTCGTTCAGTAAAGTCTTTGATTGGTTTATCTAAATCAATCTTGTATTGCTTACATAAGTAAGCAAATTCTTGCCACTCAATGTTTTTAGACCCAATCATATTTCTAAACCAACGGATTCCTCCTTGGTTAATAGAAAGTGATTCATCTGGAACTAAAACTTCCCTAGATGCTTCACGTCTCATTCCTAAACCTTTACAGTCTGGGCAACAACCAAGTGGAGCATTAAAGGAGAATAATCGTGGTTCTAATTTTGGAACTGAAAAACCACATTCCGGGCAAGAATGATGTTGGGAAAATAAACGTTCTTCTTTTTCGGTAAGGAAGACACAATATCCTTTTGACCAATCGCAGGCAAGTTCGCATGCTTCAGCAATTCGACCGCGAATTTCCGGTTTAATTACAATTCTGTCAACAACGATTTCAATATCGTGACGTTTATTCTTTTCTAATTCTGGAGCTTCATCAATGCGATAAATTTCCTTATCGATTCGAACACGTTCAAAACCATTTTGTTTGAGTTTTGCTAGTAAATCTTTATGTGTTCCTTTTTCATTGTGAGCAACTGGAGAAAGGATTTGTAACTTAGTTCCAACCTCCATTTGCATCGCAATATCAGCCATCTTTGAAACAGAAAAGGAAATAATCGGTTTATTGTGTGTTGGGCAATAAGGCACGCCTACGCGCGCAAATAAAAGACGGAGATAATCATAAATCTCTGTCACAGTTCCAACTGTTGAACGAGGGTTATGTGATGTTGTCTTTTGATCAATGGAAATAGCTGGGCTTAAACCAGTGATTGAATCAACATCTGGTTTTTCCATTCCACCCAGGAATTGTCGGGCATAACTAGATAAAGATTCAACAAATCGACGTTGTCCTTCGTTAAAAATTGTGTCGAAAGCAAGAGTTGTTTTTCCGCTTCCAGAAAGACCAGTGAAGACAACTAGAGCATTCTTTGGTATCTCTAGGTCAATGTTTTTGAGGTTGTTTTCACGAGCCCCTTTAATAAAAATTGTTTTCGGTTCCATTTATTTTTTGTGTTTTTCCTGATAATTCTTAATGACGTCATCATAGCGTTTAGCCGCTTCATAAATGACTTCTTCCCAAGTGTGGGGCATTTCTTTAGATGCACGTATACCAACTTGTTTTCTTTCTTCATCATGATCAAGAATGTAAACAAGTTTTTCCTTCATTGCTTCTGGAGTTTCTTTAGCAAGGTAGCCAGTTACACAATCGGTGAATCCTTCGGATGTATTTGATCCTTCGGTAAATAATGTTGGGACACGGCAGACGCAAGCTTCTTGCACCGCAATTGAACTGTTGTCATAAACGGATGGGAAGAACATTAAATCAGTATTCGCGAAGAATCCTTGCATCATGTCTCCGCCATAAAGTCTTCCAACAAAGGTAATAACATGATCTAATCCGAGTTTATGAACATATTTTTTAAGTTTCTTTTCGTCGTTACCTTCCCCAACAAAGTAGAAATGGAAGTCATTTCTTTCATTAGAAAGAAGGTTAATAGTATCGATAATTAATTTTAAGTTCTTAACTAAACGGATTTGACCAACAAAAGCGATGTTTGTTTTATTTGGATCAATGTTATATTGAGCACGAACCTTTTCTTTTAATTCATGCATGTTATCTGGATAAGTAAAGGCAGTCCCGTTACGAGCAACAAAGATTTCCTTTTTATAACCATAGCTACGTAATGTATTTGCTGTTGCATTGGAAACGGCCCAGACTTCATCACATTTATTAAAGAATTTCATGACATATCTCATCAGGAAGAATGTGATTAAACGTGAATGTGTTTGTTCTAAAAAGTCACGTTTAAACTGGGAATGGAAGGTTGCCACAATTGGAACATGATTCTTTTTTGCTTGTCTTAATGCATAGTGACCAACAAAAAATGGAGAGTGGGCGTGATAAATATCCGCTTTATGCTCTTTTAAGAATTTGTCAGTCTCTTTACAACGTTTCGGTAAAGGAAAAATAAAATCATGGAATTTGAATAAATGACTTGATTTACGCAATAGACGATATTCGTGCTTTCCTTGGTAGTTATCACGATAATCTGGAACGACTACTGTACAATCATTGTCTTTAGACAAAATTTTTCCATAGTTATTTACAACTTTAACAACTCCATCCACGTTTGGATAGAAATTGTCCATAAAATAAACAAGTTTCTTACCCATTATTTTTCTCCAAATTCTTCTCTTTTTTACGCTCTCTTGATGAAATAACTGCTTTCTTAATCACATCACGAATTGTTAAAACAATTCCAGTAATAATGAAGATGTAATAAGTAAACAGTCTCCAGATTAAAACTCCATAGACCGCGACACCTGGAGCGACCGCGTTAAACGCTAAGGAGGAGGAAATTTCCATTCCGCCAGCGTTTCCTGGAGTTGGAATAAATGAAACAGCAAATGTTGAGAAAGCATTTAAACCAGCCACATCAATCAGTTGTGACCAATAAAGGTTTGTGGTTAATGATTTCATGACAAAGAATGGTAGGGCAAAAGTTAAAAAATACTCAATAATCGAAACAAGAATGAGGAAGATAAAATGCCATGGCTTCTTCGCAATTGTTCTAAAACACATTCTAAAATCAAAAACCGTTTTATAAGCTTTCTTTAATGCTTTGTATGGATCCTTCACTACGTGAAGTCTCATGCCAACTTTAACAATAAACTTAGTTAAGGCATTCGCAAAACGTGGAGCGATAACAAAAATTAACACTGAAACAGGAAGTAATAAGTTAATCGTAATGCCGACAATGCCGGCAGTAAGTAAGAAGATTCTAGAAGCATTATCGCCGATTTGACTTAAGGCATGGATTCCTAGACCCATTAAAGTTACACCAACTATCAGCCAACAAACAATGTTGACGGAATAACGAATTAAAATAATTGCTGAAGCGTGTGCTCCATCATAATCATGCTTATGTAGGTAATGGATTTGCATTGGTTGTCCACCAGTTGAAAACGGTGTAATGTAGTCATAGTATTTTCCAAGAAGTGTAGTTTTGATTAAAATTCCTGGACGAACATTACCCGAAACAGCATGAGAAACAATCGCATATTCCACCACAATTAAAGATGGAATTAAAACCGCGATTCCAACGGAGATGAGAAGATATTTAAGATTAATCTCTTTAAAAAGAGTTGCTAAATCTTCGGCTTTTGCACCTGGTATAAGATCGGTAATTCTAAACATTAAATAAATACCAAGACCAATAATTAAAAGAAGGAAGATCATTCCTAGCCAACCAAACTTACGCTTTTTTGGTTCTTTAATTTCAGGTTGTTGTTCCTGATATTCTTTTTCGTATTCTTTAATGTCTTTCATGTGCGTGTATATTATACACAAAACAAAAAAATAGCTACAACTAAGTGTAACTATTTTTTTCGTTTATTTTATTAATTATAAACCGAATTTTTTGATACGTTCCCAACGTTCCTTAGCGCAACGTTCACTCTTTTGTAAGAGTTCTTCAGCGTGGGCTGGGTTAACCTTTGGAAGTTGTGAGAAACGTGTTTCTCCCATAACGAAGTCACGGAACTTGGAGAAGTCAGGTTCTTTACAATCTAGTTGTAAAGCTGGTTTTCCTTGAGCAGCGAGACGTGGGTCATAACGGAAGGTTGTGAAGTAACCACATTCAACAGCGGCTTTTTCAACCTTCATGGAGTTAGATAAGCCACCCTTAATACCGTGGTTAGCACATGGTGCATAGCAGATAATGAGGGATGGTCCTGGATAAGATTCTGCTTCTTTCATTGCTTGAATGGCTTTCATTGGGTTAGCACCTAATGAGATTTGGGCCACATAGCAGTGTCCATAGCTCATAGCAATTAAAGCAAGGTTCTTCTTTTCGCCGGTCTTACCGCTAGCGGTAAATTTAGCGATTGATCCAGTTTGAGATGACTTCGAAGATTGACCACCAGTGTTGGAGTAAACTTCAGTATCAAGAACCATGATGTTCACATCTTGGTCATTAGCTAAGACGTGGTCAACGCCACCGTAACCGATGTCGTAAGACCAGCCGTCACCACCGATAATCCAAACTGATTTATCAAGTAAGTCACGTTCATAGTTAAGAACAGCTTTAACTTCTTCATCTTTACTTGCCTTAACAAGTTTAACGAGTTCTGGAATGATTTTACGAGCGACATCTTTGTTCTTAATATTTTCTAAATATTGTTTGATGACTGCTTTAAGTTCTTCTTCAACACTTTCACGAGCTAATGCTGGTTCTAAGATGTCGATGATTTGACTTAAGCGGTAGTCAACTGTTGTACGCATACCATAACCAAATTCAGCGTTATCTTCGAATAAGGAGTTGGCCCAGGCAATACCTTGACCATTCTTATCGGTGCAGAATGGGGTTAATGGAGTCGATCCAGAATAGATGGATGAACAGCCTGTTGCGTTAGCAATAAGCATATCTTTACCAAATAATTGGGAAGCTAAACGGTAGTATGGAGTTTCTCCACAGCCAGCACAGGCACCAGAGATTTCCATGTATGGCATGAGGTAGCCAACACCGTTAACGGTGTTTGTTGGGACAAGACCAGCTTTGTATTCAGTGTGTTTGAATAAGTAAGTTGCACCTTCTTCTTGAGCAAATTGTTCTTTGGCTTCGCTCATGACAAGGGCTTTCTTGCCCATCTTGTTAGCGGTACATTCAGCAACACATAGACCACAACCGACACAGTTCTTTGGAGAAACTTGGAGACGGTATTTTAATCCTTTGCCTTTTAATGTTGGGAAGGTTGGCTCAGCGACATCGTTCTTAACGATTTCTGGAGCGTTCTTTAACTCTTCTTCATTAATAAGGAATGGACGTAATGTAGCGTGTGGGCAGACAAATGCACATTGGTTACATTGGATACAATCATCTTTGTTCCAAACTGGAACACGGTCAGCAATTGAACGTTGTTCCTTGTATGTAATGTCATTTTTCATTGTGCCATCAAGAAGTTCATATTCAGTGAACTTGGAGACTGGGAGAGTGTCACCATCAAGGGTGCCCATGACGTTAACATAGGTATCAAAGTATTCATCACCAGTTGTGGCACGGACACGGGAGTCATCAAGTTCAACCCATTTTGGATCAACTTTAACTTCACGGAGTCCTTCAGTACCAGCGTCAATGGCCTTCCAGTTGAGTTCAACAACTTCTTGACCTTTCTTGGCGTAGGATTTTTCAGCGAATTTCTTCATCCATTTGTTGGCTTCTTCGTAAGGCATAATGTCTTGGTTAAGGTAGAAGAAGCTAGCTTGGAGAATCGTGTTTGTGTGACGTCCCATTCCAATTTCGGAAGCAATCTTGTTCGCGTCAATAACATAGAATTTAGCTTTCTTGGCCGCGAGTTGATGTTTCATGCGGTTTGGAAGTGACTTCACGAGTTGTTCATCGCTCATGTCAGTATTTAAGAGGAATGTTCCACCTTCTTTTAAATTCTTGATCATGTCGAATTTGAACACATATGTATCAAGTGAGCAGGAAATAAAATCAGCATTTTCTACATAATATGTAGAATGAATTGGGAATTTACCAAAACGTAAGTGGGAACGAGTGACACCACCGGCTTTACGAGAGTCGTAAGCAAAGTAGGCTTGTGCGTATTGGTGTGTCGCATCACCAATAATCTTAATGGAAGACTTATTGGCAGAGACTGTTCCATCAGATCCAAGACCATAGAAGAGACAGGATGTGTAATTGGCTTTCACATGGAATTTCTCATCAACTGGGATGGATAAGTGAGTCACGTCATCGTTAATACCAACGGTAAATCCGTGGAATGGTTTTCCTTTAAGGAAATCATAGACGGCTTTAACATGTTTTGGTTGAACGTCTTTGGAGGATAAACCATAACGACCACCAACAACTTCAATGTCACGACCTTCTTGTTTTAAGGCAGCCACAACATCAAGGTAGAGTGGTTCGCCAGTAGCGCCCATTTCTTTTGTTCTGTCCAAGACAGCAATCTTTTTGGCACTAGCTGGAATAACGCTAACTAAGTGTTTAGCAGAGAATGGACGGTATAAGTGAACTTTTACAACACCGACTTTCTCGCCTTCTTTGGCTAATTCATCGATAACTTCAATGGCTGTTTCGGTAACAGAACCCATTGCAACGATGACTCTTTCAGCGTTTGGATCACCATAATAGGTAAATGGTGCATAGTGACGTCCAGTAAGTCTTTCGGCTTCTTTGAAGTACTTTTCAGCAATCTCTACAACTTTGTTGTAGTGAGCGTTTTGTGCTTCACGGCCTTGGAAGTAGACGTCATCGTTTTCGGCACCACCACGAGTCACTGGGTGAGTGTGTGGGTTAAGTGCGCGAGCACGGAATTCTTCCACTTTATCCATTGGAAGAAGTTTCTTGTATTCAGATTCGTCAACGAATTCGACGTTTTGAATTTCGTGAGAAGTTCTAAATCCATCAAAGAAATGCATTACTGGTGCACTGGATTCAATGGCAATTAAGTGAGCCATTGGTGCTAAGTCAGCGATTTCTTGGACAGAATGTGAACAAATCATTGTGATACCAGTTTGACGGCAAGCATAGATGTCTTGGTGATCGCCAAAGATGGATAATGATCTAGTTGCTAAGCTACGAGCTGAAACATGAAGAACAGCTGGAAGTAGTTCACCACACCACTTGTAGATGTTTGGAATCATTAATAACAAACCTTGTGATGCGGTATAAGTTGTGGCTAATGCGCCAGCTTGAAGAGCACCGTGGACAGTTCCAGATGCACCAGCTTCGGATTGCATTTCGACAACTTTGACTGGAGTGTTGAAGAAATTCTTCTTACCTTGAGAAGCATAAACATCAACAAGTTCAGCCATTGGGGAACTAGGGGTAATTGGATAGATACCAGCAACTTCTGTAAAGTAATAAGAGCCAATTGCAGCTGCGGTATTACCATCTACCGATAGAAACGATTTTTTAATTTCCATTTCGAAAACTCCTTTTGTATGCCTGTCTATTATACACGTTACGCACGTAGGAATAATAAAAAAATCGGATGAAACCGATTTCATTAATTATTCGCGTACGCTTTTTCTTTTCTTTTTCTTATTAGGTTTATCGTTTTTAAGTGCGTCTAATTCTTGATTAACGAGGTGCTTAAGAATCTTTAAATCCTTTTCATCAAGAGGAATATTTCGGTCGACTAAACCACCGATTGTCATCTTGTTATAAACGAAATC
>CAMHJP010000013.1 GCA_946185585.1 uncultured Caryophanales bacterium | reverse complement strand
GTATAACATTGGTGACCAACGTCGAAAATCAGCTTATCCTTTGATAAATCAAAGAAATGCTCAATTGCAATCGTTAGTTCCACCACACCGAGATTACTAGAAAGATGTCCACCGTTTTTGGCGGTACAGCGGATAATCTCTTTACGAATATCGTCAGCTAAAACATCAAGCTCGGAATAGGAAAGATTTTTCAAAAATGAAGGATCTTTGATTTCGTTGAGATTAATGTGTTTAACTTTGTTAACTTTACTCTTAGACATTTACTAATAATCTACTAAATAACTACTATATTCAATTACTAACTATTTATAGTTATTTTTGTAATTCTCCGATTTTTGCTTCTGCTTCCTTTAAAGACTTCTCAAGAGAGGAAATTAGCTTCTTTCCTTCCTCATAGAGTTTGATTGATTCTTCCAAAGGAAGAGTTTCTTTTTCGATCTTGTCAACAATCTCTTGTAGACGGGCGAGTGATTTTTCGAAATTGATTTGTTCGTTTGCCATGATTAGTTCTCCTTCTTAATCACTTTGGTTGTAATACAACCATCTTTAAGTTTTGTTTTAATTTCTTGGTCAAGCTGTACTTGCTTTACACTAGTGACAACTTTACCATCTGATGTTTGCATAATCGCAAACCCTCTAGTAAGAACACTATCAATAGATAGTGAGTAGAGTTGTTTCTTGATCATCTCGATTTTGTCTTTGCGAGACTGAATCATATAGAGCATCGCTTGCTCGAGTCTCTTCTTTGAATTATCCACTTCAACTAGAGTTGTGGCATACATTGAGCGTGGATTAATGAAGAATGCTCTATTAGCGAGAGATTCGAGTTTATGACGCAATAGCGTCAGACGATTTCGCATTGCTTCATCCAACCTAGAATTATCAACATCAACTCTTTGCATCACTTCATGCATATCAATTGTTGATAAGACCGCTGCTCCTGTTGGGGTAGATGCTCGAGCATCTGCAACATAATCAATCAGTGTGAAGTCAATTTCATGACCGACTGCCGCAATCACAGGGACAGGGAAGTTTGCAGCTGCTCGTACGAGTGTTTCATCGTTGAAGGCACTTAAATCTTCACTTGCTCCGCCACCACGACCGATGATTAATGTATCAATATTTGATAATTCGGCCTTTTTTAGGGCTTTTAAGAGTTCTTTTGGAGCTTCACTACCTTGGACAAGGGATGGGAAGATTTTGAGCTCTACAAACGGGTTTCTAAGTCGAATGTTCTTTTCGATATCACTTAGGGCCGCACTATTTGGAGCACAGATCACTCCGATTGCTTGTGGGAATTGTTTGATCTCACGTTTACGTGACTGGTCAAATAATCCTTCACTTGCCAGCTTCTTTTTGAGCATTTCAAGCTCGAGAAGCTGTTGTCCAGCTCCAGCAAGTTCAATGGCTTGCGCATAGAACTGGTATTCGCCACGCGCTGGATACGTAGATACGTAACCAACCGCGATAACTTCATCGCCATCCTTAATTGGTCCTTGGATATACTTTGTATATTCACCAAACATGACCGCTCTAATAGATGAATTTTCGTCTTTCAGAGTAAAGTAGATGTGACCATTAGAATAAGGTTTGAAGTTTGATACTTCACCTTTCAGTTTTAAACCACGTAATGAAATATCAGCATCAAACTTTTGTTTGATATAACGGTTTAGGCTAGTAACAGAGTATAAAGTTAAATTCACAAGACGTTATCCAGGATGGCGTTAACAAATTTGTAATCCGATTCATCAAGGTATTTCTTTGATAATCGGACAGCAACATCAATAATGACTCTTTTAGAGTCTTTTCCTTCAATTTGGTAGTGGGTGTAACTCATTAAGAGAATTGCTTGTTCAAGACGGTTTAAGCGAGAGAACTTCCATTTTGGCATCTTCGCTTGGTAGATCGCCTCAATTTCATCAATATGACTTAATGATTTCACCACAACTTGCTTTGCAAAGAGGGAAATGTCGTTAAAAGGAGTTTCGAAAATAGACTCCATCATCTCTTCGATGGAAAATTCATCGGACAACGAAATACGGGTCAATGCATCATAGATGCAAACCATAATTAATTCGTTTTCTTTGTTTCGAGAGATTACAGGCATTTATTCGGCTAATCCTTTTTTGACAAATGAAGCGACATTTTCAGCAGTAAAGCCATAAGCTTTAATTGCTTCTTTCGCTGGGGCGCTGGTACCAAATGAGTCAACACTCATCACGTGATCAGCGTATTTATACCAACCAAAGCTGGAAAGCATTTCCACAGCAAAGACTTTGTCTTTAGCAACACCAAAAACTGATTTTTGGTATTCTTTTGGTTGTTTTTCAAAATCAAACCAGGAAGGCATTGAGACGACACGGACATCAATTCCTTCTGTTTTAAGAAGTTTTTTAGCTTCGCAAGCTAGGGAAACTTCACTACCTGTTGCAACAATAGTTGCATCAAGATGTTTTTCTTCCTTATCAATGACATAAGCACCTTTAAAGACTTCGTTATATTTGCTACCTAAAAGTGGTAAACCTTGACGAGAAAGAATTAAAGCTGTTGGAGTTTCTTCTGAACGAAGAGCAATTTCCCATGCCGCGTATGTTTCGTTCACGTCACATGGACGAATAACGTTCATATTTGGAATACTTCTTAGCATAGCTAAGTGTTCAATTGGTTGATGGGTTGGACCATCTTCACCAACAGCGATTGTATCGTGTGAGAAAAGGTAGATGGCTGGTAATTTAGAAAGAGCAGCCATACGAATGGCGGATTTCATGTAGTCAGAGAAAACAAGGAAGCATCCAACATATGTCTTTAGACCTCCATGAAGGAGCATACCGTTTTGAGCACTGGCCATTTCGAATTCACGAATACCCCAGTTGACATTACGTCCCTTTGGAGTTTTTGGTGTGAAATCAACACCGTCTTTAATATGAGTCATGACTGAACCAGCAACGTCAGCAGATCCACCCATTAGGAATGGGATCTTATTGTAGAGCTCATTAAGAGCTTTTCCAGAACTGACACGTGTGGAATCAGTATTTTCACTAAATTTAGGGGCTTTTTTGAAGTAACTAGAGACATCACCGCTTAAAGCGCGTTCAAATTTCTTGGCAGCACCTGGGTGAGCAGCTTTCCATTCATTGACTATGGCGTCGTAAGCCTTATGGGCTTCAGCGCCACGTTTACCAAATGAATTCTTAAATTCATCATAAACTTCTTGAGGAATGGTGAATGCTGGATAATTAAATCCATAGAAGGCTTTTGCCTTCGCACCATCTTCTTCACCGAGCGGATTACCATGAACTTTGCATGTACCTTGTTTTTCGCTTCCATAGCCAATGACGGTATGAACAATGATTAATGTTGGTTTAGATTTTGATGTTTTAGCTCTGCTAATTGCTTCGTCAATTGCTTCAACATCATTTCCATCCATCACTTCTAAAACATTCCATTCGGAAGCTTTGAAACGGTTTTTAACGTTTTCGGAGAATGATAAATCAAGACCACCATCAAGAGTGACGGCGTTACTATCGTAAATGAGAATGAGTTTATTTAATTTTTGGTGTCCAGCAAGAGAGATGGCTTCTTGGGAAAGGCCTTCTTGAAGACATCCATCACCGCATAAAACGTATGTATAATGATCACAAAGAACTTTTCCTTGTGGATATTGGTGAGCAACCGCTCTTTCAGCCATGGCCATACCAACGGCTTGCGCAATACCTTGTCCTAAAGGACCACTTGTCGCATCAACACCGCATGTGTGTTTAAATTCTGGGTGTCCTGGAGTTAAGCTTCCGAGTTGACGGAAACTTTTTAGGTCATCCATGGATACGTTGTATCCAGACACGTGAAGCATAGTGTATAGAAGTGAGCTAGCGTGTCCAGCACTTAAGACAAAGCGGTCACGGTTAAACCAGGTTGGATCTTTTGGATCAGCAACGAGGTGACGTGTCCAAAGAGTATAAAGAATTGGGGCACTACCAAGAGCCATTCCTGGGTGTCCAGATTTGGCTTTGTTCACAACATCGATACACATGGATCGAATTGCAGCGACTGAGAGTTCTTTTTGATTCATAAATTTTCTCCTTAATTATAAATAATTATTCTTCAGCAATTTTAATGCCGACATCTTTTAATTGAGCTTCATCAACTGGCTCTGGTGCATTACTCATTGGGCATGTTGCTTTAAGATTCTTTGGGAAGGCGATGACATCACGAATGTTGTCTGTTCCACAAATAATCATTGATAAACGTTCAAGTCCAAAGGCAATTCCACCATGAGGAGGGGTTCCATATTCGAACGCCTTGACGAAGTATCCAAATTTACGAGTAATATCTTCATTTGTGAAACCAAGAATGTTGAAGATTTTCTTTTGCATGTCTTGGTCATAAATACGAAGTGAACCACCACCAGCTTCATAACCATTTATGACAATGTCATAAGCAGCAGATAAAACCTTGCTTGGATCAGTGTCTAAATATTTAGCAGTTTCTGGTGTTGGACGAGTAAATGGGTGATGTAATGGTTTATAAGAACCATCGTGCATATCTTTTTCGAATAATGGGAAATCCACCACCCAGAGTAAATCATAGGTGTTTGGTTTGACATATCCGAGCTCGTGAGCATATTTTGTGCGGAGTGCGCCAAGTGCAAAACACACAGGGTCATGAGCACCAGCAAGAACTAAGATAAGGTCGCCATCTTTAGCGCCTGTAACTTGCATCAGTTCTTTCATTTGTGCTTCACTCATGAACTTCGCTAAGGATGATTCAAGTGCACCATTGTTTACTTTGTAAACACCGATACCACCAAAGCCAAATTTCTTTGCTTCAAGAGTTAATCCATCAATCACTTTGCGTGAAGTTTGTGGAGCCACTCCTGGAATGACTAAGGCTTTGATTGATTCGGCAGATTTATAGCCATTAAATTCCGTTTTCTTTAAGACATCAGTCACTTCTTTTAAGTGAAGCTCAAAACGAGTGTCTGGTTTATCACTACCGTAGACATCAACTGCTTCCTTATATGGAAGACGACGTAATGGGAGAGCTAAATCATAGTTAAGAGTCTCTTTGAAAACTTTCTTTAGGAAACCTTCCATTAAAGTGAGAATTTCATCTTGATCAAGGAAGGACATTTCTAAGTCAATTTGCGTAAATTCTGGTTGACGGTCTTGTCTTAAATCTTCATCACGGAAACATCTCGCTATTTGATAATAGCGTTCAAAACCACCAATCATTAACAATTGTTTAAACAATTGAGGAGATTGTGGAAGAGCATAGAAGCAACCATGACTAACGCGTGACGGAACAATATAGTCTCTTGCGCCTTCAGGTGTCGAAAGAGTTAAGCATGGTGTTTCAACTTCAATAAAGCCATTCTCATCAAAGTATTGATGGGCCGCTTTCACAATCTGAGCTCTCTTTTCGAGATTATGTCTCATAACTGGACGACGGAGATCCAAATAACGATATTTTAAACGAACGTCCTCAAGGGCGTCGGTATTATCAGCAATAATCATTGGAGTTGGATTAGCTTTGCTAAAAACTTCAATATTCTTGGCTAAAATTTCAATTTCGCCAGTTTTTAATGCTTTATTTGGGACATCCTTTTTGTGAACTGTTCCTTCAACACGAATAACGTATTCATTACGTACATCAGGCACACTAACGCCTTCTTGTACGGTGACTTGGATGATTCCACTACGATCTCTAAGATCGATAAATTGGAGTGCACCAAGATTTCTTTTTTTACTAACCCAGCCAACTAGGCTGACTTCACGACCCACATCTTTCAAAGAAAGATCTGTATTATAACAACTTCTATTCATTGCCGTGCTCCTCAAAATATTTTAATTCGATTTGTTCGTAGTATTCTTGAAGCATCGTTCTTAAAGAATTAACGATTTCTTCTCCGCGAACTTTAGTTTGAATTTGGCTTGAAAGATTCTTCACTGTAAATTCACCGTTTTTCCATTCGTCTTCACCAACAATGATGGCAAACTTGGCTTTCTTTTTGGTAGCTGCTTTAAATTGAGATTTAAAAGACTTAGCTTCAAAAGACATGTCAGTCATCATTCCGGCATAACGAAGTTGGTTCATCAAGACAGCGCAATCACCAACGAATTTGGCATCCATTGGCATAATGTAGAAATCTAGACCAAATGTATCAGGTAAATCGTGATTGAAGTGATTAAAGACGTGGAAGAGTCTTTCTAAACCTAAAGACATGCCAACACCTTCATAATCAGGACCACCGACATCTTTTAAAAGATGTGCGTAGTGTCCGCCACCACCTAAAGCGCCAACTTCAGCTAAGCCTTCAATTGGTTTGGCGTGGTATTCAAAAACGATACCAGTGTAATAATCAAGACCACGAACGAGATTATCATCAATTTCTGCCTCGATATTGAAGGATTCCAAAATTGAGATCACTAAATTCAAGTATTCTTTAGCACTATCTGTAAGATAATCACGAAGTTTTGGAGCACCTATAACAATTTCGATGTCTTCTGGAACTTTACAATCAAGAATGCGGAGAGGATTAATCTCATAACGACGTTTGCAGTCATCGCACATTTGATCAATGTATTTGGCAAAGTACTCTTTTAAAGCGGCACGATAGTTGTTTCGACTTTCTTCGTCTCCGAGTGAGTTAATCTTCACTTTGACTGGAACACGAATTGAGTTAAAACAGTGATAACCAAGGTTAATTACATCGGCGTCTAGATAAGCACTTGGTGCGCCAACACATTCGACTCCAAATTGATGGAATTGACGATAACGACCAGCTTGTGGTCTTTCATAGCGGAAGCATGGTCCAAGATAGAAATACTTCATTGGTAAATCAGCTTCCACATAGAGTTTATTGGAAACAATGCTACGCATTACTCCGGCAGTCATCTCTGGACGAAGAGTCACACTACGACCGCCTTTATCATCAAAGGTATACATTTCTTTATGGACAATATCGCTACTTTCACCAACTGAACGAAGGAATAAAGGAGTATGTTCTAAGATTGGGGTACGAATCTCTTCGTAACCAAAAATTGCTGCAATTGATTTACAGCGTTCCTCAATTTCGGTATAAAGTAGGGCTTCTGAGCCAATAATATCGTGTGTTCCTTTGACTGGATTTTCCATAATAAAAACTCCTTTATTAATCGCTCATATTATAGAGAATAACCTCTATAAAGACAAGTGATTATAAATGGAGTCAAAAAATATGATTGAAATTAATGGAAAACCCGAGTCACTTCATAGACGTTTTTAACGTTTAACAAAACGTTCATTACATCTCGAAGTTGGTTCGCATTTCGAACATAAATAGTACAGGCAATCGATGTTGTCATTGTTGATGAATGGAGCTGACAATTAAGTGAAGTCACAGACACTTTTGATGAAGAGAAAATTTGCATCACATCAGTGACTAAATTTGGACGGTCATAACACTCGATTTTGAGGTCGACAGGATATGTTCCATCTTGGAGGTCTTCTTTCCAAAAAACATCGATTAATCGTTGCTTTTCATTAATAATGTTTGGACAGTTTTTCACGTGTACAGTAATGCCTTTTCCTTTGGTAATATAACCGACAATTTCGTCTCCTGGAATTGGGGTACAACAGCTGCCTAAAGTAATAGCAATTTTGCCAGCATTTGGCACATAAACTGGGCAGTGATCATTGTCGTTTTTACGAACTTTGTCGACCTTAATTTCTTCTTTTGGTCGGACATTCAAAAAGTCGATGATCGCCGCTGGAATTGGGTTCTTATTGGAGACCGCTAAATAAAGTTCATTTAAATCTTTGGCGTTAAATTGTTTAAAGACCTTGTCTTGATTGACAAGACGTTCCATATCAGATTCTCCGATACCAATTGTTTTGAAGGCATCCACCATCGCCTCTTTACCTTTGTTAATCTTGTCATCTTTCATAAATTCAGCGTTCTTTTTCGCTAAGAATTTACGAATATGTGCTTTAGCAAAGTTACTGGTGGCAATGTTTAACCAACCTTCGTTTGGACCAGTTGCGTTATTCGAGGTTTTAATCTCGACTACGTCACCAGTTTTTAAGGTTGTATTTAAAGGTACCATGGAGTTATTTACTTTTGCTCCAACAGCCTTTTCAGCAACCTTTGTATGGATCTTATAAGCAAAATCAATTGGTGTTGCACCTTGAGGTAGGTCAATCACTTTACCCTGAGGGGTAAAAACATAGACATTCGCATTAAAGATATCGTTAGAAAGAGTCGACATATATTCTTTCGCGTTTAAGTCTTCTTCACTGATAGTGACGAAGTCTCTTAACCAGTGTAAACGTTCCTCAATTTCTTTTTGTTCACGAGAAGCGTTATAGTTGGTTCCTTCTTTATATCGCCAGTGGGCGGCAACACCGCTTTCAGCGACTTCATCCATCTCTTTTGTTCTAATTTGGACTTCAAAGATGTTTCCATCACCAGAAAGAACACATGTATGTAAAGACTGATACATGTTTGGTTTTGGCATGGCGATATAGTCTTTAAATCGACCTGGAATTGGTTTATATGTAGCGTGAATAATACCTAAGATCTCATAACAATTAAGTTCGGATTCAGTAATAATACGCATCGCCAAAATATCAAAAATTTCTTCGAATCTATGGTGTTTTTGATAAATCTTTCGATAAATCGAATAAATCGATTTCACACGTCTTTCCATTTGGAAAGGAATACCTTTTTCAAAGAGGTCATCAGCGACTTTCTTGGAGAATGTTTCCAAAGACTTCATCGCGTTTTTGATTTTTGAGTTAACTAGTTGAGAAATCTCTTCATACTTTTCTGGTTCAAGATATTTTAAAGATAAATCTTCGAGTTCAGATTTGACTTGGTTCATACCTAATCGGTGAGCGATTGGTGCAAACACTTCTAGTGTTTCGCGGGCCAAAACCTTTTGTCGTTCAGGAGAAAGAGCACTTAAAGTACGCATGTTATGAAGTCTGTCAGCAAGTTTAATTAAGATGACACGAACATCACGGGCCATTCCAAGGAAAATCTTTCGATGGTCTTCTGCGACAAATTCTTCTTCTGTTCGATGGGAAAGTTTTAATCTTTGAATCTTCGTTAAGCAATCAACAAGATAAGAAATGTCATCACCAAATTCTTTTTTGATGTCTTCGACACTGGTGTCTGTGTCTTCGACAACGTCGTGAAGTAGACCAGCACAAAGAGTGGCTGGACCAGCTTGAAGTTGAGCTAAAATGTAACAAACTTCGATGAGGTGATGAATGTAAGGTTCACCAGATTTACGAACTTGTTTAGCGTGTTTCTTCTCGGCGTAGTGATAAGCTTTTTCAACTAATTGACGAGACTTTTCATCTTTGATGTAGACGTAAAAAACATCCTTGACTTTGTCAAAGGTGTGAAGTTTATTCTCGTTTGCAATATTTACTACACTAGCCATCTTGCTAAATATTATACCAACGTTCTTTAAAAAGAAAAGAACCCTAATAGTCAATGGTTCTTTCAAGTTAGCTTAATTAATTATTGAGCATCGGCGTCGTGAGAACGAGCTTCAGAACAAAGGGCTTCATAGCTTGGATCTGCTCCAGCATATTTATCACCAACACTAACAACGTATGGGTGAGAACCGCTATCAGCAGAGAGTTGTGGACAATACATCCAGTTCATTAATTTACCCTTCACAGTAACTAAACGACCATAGATGTTCATCACTTGTTGATAATCGGTCCATTTTCCTGTTGGGGATTGCCATGTGGCGAAGTAAACACCGAATGCTTGGTCTTTTAAGACGGCATCTTGCGTTTGAACTTGGTCGTTATCACAGTAGACTTTACTATCAGCAAGATAGAACTTCACGTCATTATCAATGACGGATGGTTTATTCTTTCTTGGACGATCAAGAGCGATGTCTTCGATAACACAAACATAACCACGAACATATACTTCAGCGCCTAAAACTGTGCTTTGAGTGGTACTTTGTTCAAGTTTTTTAGCTTCATCACGAGCTTGGGATGGGCTATAAGGATTAGCTTCGCTACCATCTCCATCAGCAACGGATGGCCAGGTAACAACTACTGGATCTCCACCATCACTTGTTGTTTGACCAGAGGTTGGAGTGTTTCCACTAGATTTTTTCTTATTGTGCTTTTTAGCACCAGTACAGCCCGTGACTAAAAGAGCAGCAATTAATGGCATTAAAATTAGACTTTTTTTCATATTAAAATCTTCCTTACGCAAATATTATACTAAATCAATAGATTTAAATAAAGTAAAAGAAAAGAGGCCAGACGAACTAGCCTCTAATCGAATGTTCATTAGGCAACAAATTCAAGACTTAAGATGTAAATACTATAGTTTCCACTTGTAACGTCTTTAGTTGACATCACAAAGTCTGTTGTGCCACTAGCAATATCAAACTCAAGAGTTTGTGTGACAAGATCACCTGGACCAGCTTTAGCTGTAACAGATTTTTCAACGCCATTAACAGTTAATAAACCATCATCGCGTTGTCCAACAACTGTTAAAACTAATTTAGAGAATGAGTATCCAGAGCCAATGACAACTGTTGCTTCGCCTTTTGCTCCGCTCTTACCGAGTTTAAATGAATCGACAATGGTGAATGCTGTAGAACCTGAACCACCGTTTCCGCCAAAGTAGGCATTAGTATAATCTTTTACTTCTGTAATAACTTTTTCTCCACTAGTGACAAAGCCACTTAGAATTTGTTCAGAAGTAAGATCGCTTAATTTCTTACCATATTGATCGGCTGGATTGTCAATCGTATATTTGACTGATTGAGCTGGTGTTGCTTTATCTTTCCAGGTTGCTGTTAATGTGACATTGCTGTTAACAGTGTATGGGAAGACAACTGGAGTTGAATCGATAACCCATTTATCAAACTCTTTTCCGGTTGGAGCAGTAAATGTACAGGTAGGTTCAACAATCGAGCCCCCTTCTCCAACTTTAATCGGATCCATTGTACCACTACCTTCTCCAGCGGAGAATGAAACGGTATATTCAGTTGACCACTGAGCATAGAATGTTACTGCGGCTGTTAAGGTAT
The DNA here is from genome assembly GCA_946185585.1 of uncultured Caryophanales bacterium. Lineage (GTDB taxonomy): Bacteria > Bacillota_I > Bacilli_A > RFN20 > CAG-826 > Fiminaster. Next base: position 1,827 of record CAMHJP010000013.1, on the reverse strand, counting down.
ATGTTCCGCCAACTGGGATTAAATCACCAGTATTATTTGCTTTCCAACCAGCAAAGGCTTTTCCATCTGGAGCGGTAAATTCACTTGCTCCAGGAAGAATATAAGTTCCCTCGGAAACTTCAATGGATGGTTTGGTACCACTACCTTCACCGGCATCAAATGAAACAGTATATTTCACTGCAGAATTAACTGTAATTGTATATGATTGAGTAATAGTTTGATCACCATCTACAAGAGAGACTGTTACAGTTTTTTGACCTGGAGTGGTCATATCTGGTTCTGAGAATGTTACATATTGTGTAACATCACTATATACATAACCATCTTTACATGTCGCTGAAACAACAAGGCCTTCATGACTAAATGTGTCATTAACTTCAAATGTTATTGGGTATGTTCCGCTTAGAGTTAGGGAAACAACAGGTGAATACCATTCATAACCAACAAAATAATTATTACTTTCGTCGTAATCAATATAACAAGTTACACTGCCTTTTCCATCACTAGATTCTTTAACCTTAATTGGATCTTCGTAGTCATCAACATCGTCAGCCCACGATGAATCAAATGTGGAAAAATAAGCAGTAACAACTGCTTCAGTTGTTGCATTTGATTGGAAGAAACCACCATTTACATCAGTTTCTTCAGGATTTAAGCCCACTGAAAAATATGGTGGGATAATACCATGAAATGCTGTGTTAAAATCAGCAATTTCAGATGTAGACCAGTTATCAACTACTGGAATTACACTACTCGAACTTGTTGGAGTTGGTGTCTGACTAGTTGGAGCAGGTGTCGCACTAGTTGGTGTTGGTGCAGGTGTTCCACTTGTTGGAGTTGGAGCAACACTTTGAGAAGTTACATCAACACTGGATGATTTTTTCTTTTTCTTAGTTGTTCTTCCCATCGTACATCCCGCTAACAAAAGAGCCGAGATAACTGGAAGAATTAAGATTTTTTTGTTCATATAAAAACCTTCTTTCATAAATATTTTAAATTATTTTAATTAAATAAAAAAGAGAGGAATAAATTCCTCTCTTAAGATTTGTAATAGAAATTAACTAATTGAATTAAGCGTAGAATGCAACTGAGGCAATTCTAGTTTGATGATAACAATTAACAGATAAAGTTTTTGATTTGCTGTTTAAAGTAACAGTAGCTTCACCTTTTGTATCATCATGAACATTTGTTGCGCCTTCGATGCTATCGTAGTCAAAATAATAAGTAGTTCCGGAATCAGTTTTGTATGTAGAATACTTGATAACTAATTTTGAGAAATCAAGACCACAACTAAATGTAAGATCCATTTTCGCATAAACACGGAATTCATACGTTTTGGTAGCGTTCACAGCATCATTAACGGATTGGGCGCATTGGCCTTTTGTAACAGTAACAGTTGCTCCGCCTTTAGAAAAGACGCCTTGTTCATCAGTAACGCCTGATTTATCAAGATCAGCACATCCAGTCAATGTAACTGTAGCAATGAGATCTCCCACTGGGACAGGTGTCATGCTTGTTGGAGTTGGTGTTTGACTGGTTGGAGTTGGAGTTTGGCTTGTTGGAGTAACACCACTTGTTGGGGTTGGGGTTACTGAACTAGAAACTGGGACTTCAGATGAACTTTTTTTCTTTCTTGGCTTCCTTGTTCCGGTACAGCCGGCAAGAAGAAGAGCAGCTAAAACTGGGAACAAAACTAAATTAGTTTTCTTCATAGGTAATTGATAATCTCCTTTCTATTACGAATAGAAATGAAATCGTACGTGTTTCACTTCTATAATAAATATTATAACAAAAAGGACTTCGTATTTATAACGAAATCCATTTTTT
>CAMHJP010000012.1 GCA_946185585.1 uncultured Caryophanales bacterium | reverse complement strand
TTGAGTCCTTAAAGTGACTGCAATACCTGAAATAAATTTTGAAAATCCTCGATTCTTAATTGTTCAGGACGAAGATTTTCATTTAATCCGCATTTATTTAAAACAACTTTTCCTTCTTCTTTTGTTTTGCAAACAATAGAAAGACAATTAAGAATGTTTTTGCGTCGGTGTAAGAATAATTTACACATCAATTTATAAACTTCTTTGTTAGTTTGGTTCCTTATGTTTTCATTGGTGTTTAATTCGAAAACAACTGAATCAACATGAGGAACTGGAGCAAACACATTTCTAGAAACATTCATTGGCGATGAAATGGTGGAAACATAATTAAGCAATATTGATAGAGGACTAATATTAGTTTTTGTTAGTTTTGGATAAACCTCTTTTTGACACATTAAAACAACTTTCTTTGCATTTGTTGCGTTAAGTAAAATGTGTTCAATAATTCCGGATGTAATGTAGTAAGGAAGATTACCGATAATTTTGGTATATTCCGCTAAATCTGCCTTCAAAATATTTTGTCTTTTTACCTGCAAATCCGGCATATTTTTATATTTTTCCTGTAAAAACACCAACATTTTTTCATCAATGTCAATAAGTGTTTTTTTGCCACTTTTTTGAGCGAGAAAATATGAAAGCGATCCTAATCCAGCGCCAATTTCTAAAACATTATCGGAATCATTAACTTCTAACTTTTCGACAATCTTTTCAGCGATCGAAGAATCAACCAAAAAATTTTGACCAAGCGACTTATTGGCAATGAGTTTATATGATTTCACTTCGTCAAAGTATTTTGCTTTATCCAACATATTTTCTTAATTCTTCCTTTGTAATTCCGTTGTTGTTTAATCTTTTTAAAAATGTTTTTGCGTTACAGAACCCGAGATGTAATTTATCACAAATCAAATCGCGTTTAACTCTTGAATCGTCTGATCCGGTTAATCCCATTTCGTTTAAATCGGACATGGTAAGGTTTCCGATTCGTATTTCTTTTTCTTCGTAGGCGTTTTCAATTGCTTCTAAGATTTCATTTATGTCGCCTTCTGCGACACCAACTTTACCATGTTTAATTGAGTTTTCTTTTTTAATAAATACGTGTTTTAAATTTGCAATGTTTGAACTTAACTCATCACGTATTTTCTTTCCTGGAAAATCAGGATCTGTTAAGACATAGATATCTCGGTTTGAGTTCTTTAAATAAGTGATTGTTTCATCGCTAATTGCTGAACCATTTGTTATTACAAATTCCGCATCAATATATGAAGAAAGAAGCTCTACATCGCTTTTTCCTTCTACGACAATAATTCCATTAATTTGCTTTTTCATCTAAAAATACGGTTGAAATTTTCTGTACTGTGACGATCAACTTCTTCAGCTGAAATATTTCGTAATTCAACAATTTTATCTCTTACTAAATATAGGTATTTCGAATGGTTTTGTTTTCCACGATATGGGTCAGGAGCTAAATAAGGAGCGTCTGTTTCCAAAATATAATCTTTATCTGAAATTGATTCGAGAACTTCTTTTGGCTTTCGTGCGTTTTTGAATGTTAAAGTTCCACCAAAGCCTAGAACAAATCCAAGTTTAATAAACATTTTTGCCATTTCTGGAGATCCACCATAGCAATGCATAACACCGCCTTTGTTAACTGGGTGAGCTTTTAAAATTTCATAACAATCTTCATACGCATCACGACAGTGAATAGAAATTGGTTTGTTAAGCTTGTTCGCAATGTCAATTTGTTTAATAAAAAATTCCTTTTGTTGATCCTGAACTTCTTTATCCTTATCCCAATAATAATCGAGTCCAATTTCTCCAATTGCTAAAACTCGATCATTTTTGGCAAGTTCTTCAATCGATTCTAAATCGCCTTTTTTCATGCGCTTCACATCAGAAGGATGAATTCCAACGGCTGCAAAACATTCTGGGTATTTTTTTGCGATATCCACAGCAATTCTTGAAGATTTTTCATCGTAGCCGACAACTAAAAACTCTGCAATTCCGGCACTTTTTGCTAAATTGATATATTCTTCTGGATGATCTTTAAATGAAGGATCATTAATGTGGCAATGCGAATCTATCATTATTATTTTCCAACACAAAATCTTGAGAAAATTTCGTCAGTTAAATCGTTTTTATTGCTCTCTCCTAAAAGATCTAGAGAGTAGTTATAAGCAATCATCAAACTCGCTGAAATTAAATCAGTTGGTTCATCAGCTTCAGCATCTCTAATCGCTAAATCAATATGATTAACAATATTTTTTAGCAAACCGAGTTGTCTTGTATTTGTAAATGATGGTTTAACACTAATTCCATCAAGTTCTAACATTTTTACCATTCCATCGAGAAGTGGTTTTACATCTCCATGAATAGCGGAAACATAAATGTTGTGTCCATCTTTAACTTTCAAGATATCCGCCTTGTTATAAACAAGGAGATGCTTTTTATCTTTAATTAAATTATATAAATCGTTATCGATTCCTGTTTCATCAATCACAAAAAGAATTAAATCGGCTTTATTAATAACTTCTTTTGCTTTGTTGATACCAATTTGTTCAATCTTATCTTCCGACTCATGTAATCCTGCTGTGTCATATAAATAAACAGGCACACCGTTTAAATTAAAACGACCTTCGACGATATCTCTAGTTGTTCCAGCAATCTCAGTAACAATTGCTTTATCTTCGTGAATTAACGCATTAAGTAATGAAGATTTACCAACATTTGGCTTACCAACAATTGCGACTTTAACACCATCATGATAAATGCGGTTTTTTTCACCAACATCAATTAAATCCTTGAGATCTGCTTTGATTTTTGAACAAACACGAACAACTTCAGTTTTACTTATTTCTTCAATATCTTCATATTCTGGATAATCGATATTTACTTCAATTTTACTCAGCAATTCACCAATATTTTTACGAATTGGCAGGAAAATTTTGGATGTTTCACCAGTCAAAGCATACATCGACATATCTTTCGCTTCTTCGCTAGTTGCATTAATCATATCGTTAATGCCCTCAGCTTGGATTAAATCGATTTTACCATTGAGATAAGCTCGTGATGAAAACTCACCATTAACAGCCATTCTAGCGCCGTTTTGGATTAATGCTGTAATAATCTGGTTAACAATCAACATTGAGCCGTGACACATGATTTCAACTGAATTTTCACCAGTAAACGAATGTGGTGCAACGTAAGTCAATAAAACAACTTGGTCGATATCTTTATATCCATCATTGATTAAACCAAAATGAATGTCTCTTTTCTTAGTTTTTGTTAAATCCTTACTAAAAACTTTTGAAACAACATTAAAGCAATCGTCTCCAGAAAGACGAATGATGGATAAAGCACTCTTCATTGGTGCGCTAGCTAATGCAACAATCGTTTCCATATATAAGAAAAATAGAGATTATAAATCTCTATTAATCAACGTATTTAATTGTGACAGCACGATGATGTCCTTCACCAGAAGACTCGGTCTTAATGTGGGAGAATTCGGAGAGGGCATTGTGAACAATGCGTCTTTCGTCAGAAGGCATTGGATCAAGAGTTGCATCAACTTTGGTCTTTTGAACTTCTTTTGCGGCTTTACGTGCTAAGAAGGCAACACGTGAGTATTTGGAGTTCTTATAATCACCGATATCAAGAAGAATTCTGAATCTGTGATGGAACTTACCAGAGACAGCCAAACGAACAAGTTCGTTTAATGCTTGTAATGTGACACCGTTTTTACCAATTAAAATTGGATTATGATCGGTATCGATTTCAATACGAATAATATCATCTTCTAAAGAAGCTTTTGTTTTAATATCGCCAACACCAAGAGATTCGAGAACACTTTTGATGTATTCTTGGCTATATTCAATAGCATCAGTGAGTTCGTAGACTTCAATTTCAGCTTTCTTACGAAGGCCTTTCTTTTCATCAATAACACGGAAAATCACGCTATCAGCTGGAATTCCGAGTTCTTCACTTGCTAATGCAACTGCTTCTTCAACTGTTTTAGCAGTATAACTTTTCATATATTTCTCCTATTTACGTTTTCTTGAGAAGATTGCGTTTGTAATGAGTGATTGTGCTAATGAAACAAGAGCACCAACGAACCAGTAGAAGCCCATGGCTGCTGGAAGCGTGAATCCCATGAAGATAATCATGATTAACATGACCCATGAAACAATGTTCATTGTTCTATTTTGTTGAGTTTGAGCAGGGTTTTTACCTAAACGAGCAATCTTTTTAGCTTTACGTTTTTGAATCCATTGTGGAACTTTCATAGCTAAGAATTGTGCTACAGCCATCAAAATGAAGAGGACTAAAGCACACCACCATCCACCTGACCAGACTGGGTTAGCGTTTGTTAAAGCATCCCAAACAGATGTTGATAGATTAAGACCTAAGAAAGATCCTGTGGAAAGAACTGCGTTACCTGTCATAGCGCCCCACACACCAATGAAGATTGGGAATTGGACGATTAAGACGATTAAAGAGGATAATGGGTTAACTTTATGTTTCTTATAAAGCGCCATTTGCTCTTGAGCAACTCTTTGTTTTTGAGCTGGATTTGTGTTCGAATTTGGATACTTCGCTTGAATCTTTTGTAATTCAGGTTGAAGTTGGGACATTTTTTGTTGTGCCATTGTTGATTTAAATGACACTAAGAAAATGAATAAACGAACGATAATTGTTACAAGTAACAAAGCTAAGATTTGTGGAACACCATTAGAGTAGTTTGCTGGGTTATGACCACTAAAGGCGCCAGCAAAAACATCAACTAAGCATGAAACTGGGTAGACGATTAAGCCTTCAATAACGGCTCCGCCTTGTCCCCATGCATAACCCCAATCTTTACCATCAATCTTAACTGGAATCTTATCTTGTCCATACGCGCCGTATGTACCGTTTACACTTGTGATACATGCACGATTGTTATTAATGGCAGTTTCAAGAGTCTTTTTGTAGATGTCTCTAAAGTCATTGTTAGCACATTTTTCCACTCCGTAATCTTTGATTAATTGGTTGTTAACGCTATCAAAGTTAACCCAAAGAGTGTCGACTGGTTTGTCTTTCTTTGTTGTTGTACCAAAGTATTTTAAATAACCGTAATCAGTTAAAATACGTTCAACTTTTTCCTTATCAATATCATTAAAATATCCAGATGCAACATTGTCGGTTTCAATTGCTTTAGCTTGATCAATGGCTTCTTTAAGAACAGCACGATCTAAAGCAGCAAAATAATTTGCGCTAGGAACAACAATATTTGCTTTTTGAGCAGCAGCCACAACAGTATTTAACTGTTTAGACTTGGTGTAGTTACTTCCTTCTTGTTCGACAAGCTGCCAAACATTGGTATCTGGAACTTTAATTGTGACAGGATACGTATACTTTTCAGTGTTTTTGGCTTCATTTGCTTCTGCTTCCGAGTTGTAATATCTCGAAACACCTGGTTCAATAGCGAAAAGAATACGGCTCTTTTCTTTCACTGAACAGAAGTTAGCAGTACAGCCGGATAAAACAATTGCTCCTAGAGCAACCGCAAATGAGGCTAATCCTAATTTGTGTAATTTTTTCACGTTTTTATCCTACTTTTTTAATCACATCAACGACATCGGCCAGTGTTTTTTGATAATTATTGATGTCGTAGCCTTTTCTAGCAATTAAGACAATTTCATAAGGAATTGTCATATCACATGATGTACTAATCGCAGCGCGTATTTGGCGCTTCATGCGGTTACGTACAACTGCGTTACCACTCTTCTTTGGAATTGAAATTCCAAATCTAGAAAAGGTAGTGGTAACTTTTAGATAGTAAGCATTAAACGAGTCATTACGAATTAAAGATCCTTCATTAATAATCTTTTGGAATTCTTCGTATTTTTTAACTCGATTAATTACTTTCATTGAAAAATTAAGCGGTTAATTTCGCTCTTCCTTTTCTGCGACGAGCAGCTAAAACTTTACGACCATTTTTGGTGGCCATTCTTTGACGGAATCCATGGACATTACGTCTGTGGGTCTTACTTGGTTGGTATGTTCTTTTCATAATTTGTCTCCTTGTGTTCGCTTTTGAACACGCGAGCAAAATTATACATACATACACGCGAACTGTCAAAATAATTAATTTTCGAAAACTAAGAAAATGACCGAATTTTTCGAGTTTTTCGCAATTTTTCCCAATTTTCCACATTTTCGACCAAATTTAGACAATGTACAAGAATGTTTTTCCACAAAAATTTTTTTATTCACATTATGTGGAAAGTTGCATGTTTTTGAATGTTAAAAAATCAAATAACTTCGATATATTCGTTATTTTTCTAATAATTAAAATGTTAATTTCTTCTCCGACACTAAAAGAATTCACAAGTTAGCTATGAATAACTTTTAACATAAATTTTTAAGATGTTCAAAATTGTGGATAACTATGAATAATTTAGTGTTTATCGGAGTTTTTTTAAGGTAAAATTGTGGAAAAGTGTGTTTTGGTCAATTTTTCGCTTAATTTTCTTATTTAAATTTAGTGTGCGCGAGTATATAATTTTGTCCAACGAGGAATAAAACATGCCTGAAACAATTACTGAATTATCTAATTTATGGGCAAAGATTAAAAAACTACTCGAAGAACGCATTGGAGACCAACGTGTTTCTGATGTTTTCTTAGAAAAAACTCGTATTTATTCGTTCGAGAACGATGTAATGATCGTCGCCACAGAAACCGATTTAGCGGCAGTAATTTTGACATCAAAATACCAAAATATTGTCGATCAAACCGTAAAAGAAGTTGTTGGACGACCAGTCAAAGTGAGTTTTGCACATAGCGAAAGTTTAAAGAAAACTGCTCCTCTAGAAAAAGATGAACCACAATTTTTCAAAAATGTCAGTATAAATCCTGCTTTAACATTTGATAACTTTGTCAGCGGATCTTCAAACTTAGAAGCTAAACAAGCCGGAATATTTGTTGCAAATAATCTTGGCAAATCTTTCAACCCATTATTTATTTACTCTGATCCAGGTCTTGGAAAAACACATTTGCTTTATGCAATAGCAAACGAAATTAAAGACCATGATCCAAGTAAAAGATGCTTATATTGCGAAGCAAACGACTTTATTGAGCAATATGTTACATACGTTAAAGACTCAAATTCTTTATCTGCATTTATTAAGAGTTACGATGTCTTATTAATGGATGATATTCAATATCTTGCAACTAAAGAGAAAACATCCGAATTCTTCTTTAACATCTTCAACCACTATTTAAATCAAGGAAAACAGGTTGTTATTACAAGTGACCGCCATCCACAAGATTTAAAAGGTTTCGAAGAAAGATTGAAATCTAGATTCGTCCAAGGTTTAACCGTTTCTATTGGTCAACCGGATGTGCAAACTTGTGTCAATATTATCAAATCAAAGATTGATAATAGTCCAATTTCTTTAGAAGCTTTTGATCCAAGAGTTATTGAATTTATCGCTGAAAAATTCTCCAAGAATATTCGTGATATTGATCAAGCTCTAAACAAATTGATTTATTACACTTCCTACTACCGTCCAACAAAATACATTAGTTTTGAAACAGCGATGGAAGCCTTACAATCCCTTGTGAATGTTAAGGATGCGAAAGCAAAGCTTTCCGAGCAAAGAATCATTTCAACGGTAGCGGATTATTACAATTTAATGCCTTCCCAATTAACTGGTCCAAGTCGTCAAGCAGACATTGCCCTTGCTCGTCATATCGCGATGTATCTGATTCGAGTGATGCTTGATACACCATTTACGAAAATTGGTTACTTGTTTGGAGGTAAGGATCACTCGACTGTGATGAATGGTGTAACAAAAGTGGAAAAAGCCTTGAAAACTAACACCGCTCTACAACAGGCCGTGAATGAGATTAAAGCCAATCTAAAAGCTTAAATCTTATATTAAATATGTGCGCGCGAGGATTTGTATGGTAAAATGAATATAGAATTCATTAGTTATCCACAATATCCACAGTGCTTATAATTATTAATATTTAATAAGTAAATAAAAGTATAAGTTATATAAGGAGATTACATATGCGTTGCGTAATTGAAAAAGAACAATTTATTAAAGGATTAACAATGGTTAGTAAAGCTATTCCACAAAAAGCTGAACTACCAATTCTTTCCAATGTGAAATTAGATTTATGTGAAAAAGGATTAGTTTTAATCGGATCAGACAACAACATTATTATTTCCACAGTTGTGCCTTACATGATCGATGAAAAAGAAATCATCCGTAATGCTCAATTTGGTGAAACATGTGTCCAATGCAAACTAGTTCTTGAAGTTGTTCGCCACATGGAAGATGAATACATTACACTTGAACTTGTTGATAACTCAATTTTAAAAATTGAAGACTCCAAAGCAAACTTCAAATTAAATTCAATCCGTGGTGATGAATACCCACAAATCGACCTAACTGTCTCAAACGGCTTTATTGAGGTCAAAGCAAACGACATCAGGGATTTAGTCGACCAAACATCTTTCGCGGCTTCTATGAAGGAAACAAGGCCGATTTTGACCGCAATTAACTTTGACGCCGAGGGTGGAAAGCTTACCGCGACAGCAACCGACACTGCTCGTCTTGCTCGTAAGTCAGTCGCGATCGATTCTGATGCTCATTTCGTGGCGAATATTCCAGCCAAAAAGATGGTTGATATTGTCCGTAGTTTTGAGACAGAAGAATTTGTAAGTGTCGCTGTGAGCGACAATAAAGCCATTTTTAAGTTCGGTAGAACCACAATTTCAACCCGCTTAATTAATGGTGAATACCCAAACACAAAACACATTGTTCCAAAGACCTTCAATTACTTCCTTGAAGTCAACGCTCGTGAGTTCTTATCCTCGATGGAACGTGTCTCTCTTTTAAGCGCCGATCATGATGGTGTGATCAAGCTCATTCTTGATGAAGACGAAGCTGAAATGATTTCTCGTAGTTCATTAGTTGGTTCTGCGAATGAAAAACTCTCGATGTTTAAGTTCTCTGGCGACCACCTCGAAATCAGTTTCCGCGCTTCATTTGTCGCCGATGCGATTCGTGCGAACAAATCTGAGGATGTGACGATTGCCTTTATCGGCGAAATGAAGCCATTTGTTGTTAGAAACGACAAAGATGACTCCATCGATATGTTAGTCACTCCATTACGTGCTTAAAATACTGAAAAATCGTACATTCTAAACATATGGAATATTAAGGGAATTAATTATTCCCTTTTTATTTTATATATGATAAAATGTTCCTCGAGGGTTAAAAAACAGCTTTTTTATGAAACAAAAAAGGGTTCTAATTTCGATCAACACCGAATACATCACACTTGGTCAATTTTTAAAGTTTGCTGATGTGGTTAGTTCTGGTAGTGATGCGAAATTCTATCTCTCGACTCATGAGATCTTAGTCAACAAGGAACCTGATAATCGTCGTGGTCGTAAGCTGAGACCAGGTGACGAGTTAGAAATTGAAAATGTTGTTTACGAAATAATCTCCAAATGATTGTTTCTAAGTTAACTCTTCGGAATTTCCGGAACTACGATCACGTTGAACTTGTCTTTTCCCCAAAGTTAAACGTCATCGTCGGAGATAACGCAGAAGGTAAGACAAATATTGTTGAAGCCATCTATTATCTGTCGTTAGCTCGGTCGTTCAGGACATCAGAAATCAATGATTTGATAAAGGAAAGGCGCCAATTTGCCACGATTGAGGCGGTAGTGGACAATCTCACCACTCGTAAAGAAATCGTTGCTCTAATGACCTCTTCCAGTAAGAAAGTTTCCTGCAATGGGAAACAAGTGAGACGGATTTCTGATCTATCAAAACTAATTAATGTCATCGTCTTTGAACCAAAAGACGCACTGATGTTCCATGATTCACCTTTGGTGAGAAGGAATTATCTTGACATTAACCTCTCTAAGAAATCCCCTGTTTACTTAGAGAACCTCATTGAGTTTGAAAAACTTCTTAAAGAACGTAATTCCATTCTGAAAGGAGAAGAAATCGACAAAATCCATCTCGATGTTGTCACGAAAAAACTAATTGAGGTTGAAGAACAAATTGTCCGTTATCGTCTAGCTTACATTTCTGAGATTAATAAAATTCTCTCAAAAATCGTGAAAGCCGTAAAAGGTGATGATGACGAGGCAATCTTGAATTATAATCCATTCATAAGAATGGATGAAAAATTCTCACAGGCGTGTGCGCGTGCGTACGAGAGAAACCTGGAAAGCGATATTAAACATAAAGCGACCCAGATTGGTATCCATCGTGAAGACTTCTCACTTAGTCTTAACGGAAAAGACATCGCCACACACGGTTCCCAAGGCGAAAATAGATTAGTTGTGATCGCCTTAAAACTCGCCCCATACTTCTTAATCGAAGATGAAGGCGAGAAACCAATCGTTGTCCTTGATGACGCATTAAGTGAACTGGATTATATCCACAGACAACGATTGATTAAATTTGTTGCGAAAATGAACCAAGTCTTCATTACCGCAACAGAATTAAATGTATCTAACGCTACGATATTCGTAGTCAATCATCAAAATATTACAAGGAGGAATACTTAATGGATGACATTAAAGAAGAAGTCGAATTAAACGTCGACGCATCCAGCGAAGATCGTCCAGACGCTGATTATAGCGCGAAAGATCTTCAAGTTCTCGAAGGCCTTGAGGCGGTTCGTAAACGTCCAGGCATGTACATTGGTACAACAGCTTCTGCTGGTCTACACCATCTCGTTTGGGAAATTGTTGATAACTCAATCGACGAAGCCTTAGCGGGATTCTGTGACAAAATCATTGTCAAAATTAACAAAGGAGAAACCATTACTGTTATTGATAACGGTCGTGGTGTTCCAGTCGACATCGTCGCCAAATCTGGCTTAAGCGGTGTTGAAACCGTTTTTACCATTCTCCACGCTGGTGGTAAGTTTGGCGAGACTGGTGGATACAAAGTATCCGGTGGTCTACATGGTGTTGGTGCTTCCGTTGTTAACGCTTTGTCCGAATGGTTAGAAGTCACAGTTAAAAAGAACGGTGGAATTTACTACATCAAATTCGGTCGTGGTGGAAAACCACTTGACCACTTAAAGAAGATTGGTGAATGTCCAATTGAGGAAACTGGAACAACAGTTACCTTTAAACCAGATGACACCATCTTTACTGAAACCACAGTGTATGATTACGACATTATCTGTGATCACTTAAAACAAATGGCCTACCTCAACAAAGGCGTCAGAATTGAAGTCATTGATGATCGTGGTGCCCAAGAAAAAAGTGAAACATACTGCTATGAAGGTGGTATTAAAGAGTACGTTGAAGCCATTAACTTCAATAAGACCCCAATCATGCAGGAAGTTATTTACTGCGAAGGACGCGGTAAATACATTGTTGGCGGAGAAGATAAAGGCCACATTTATTGTGAAGTTGCTATGCAATATAACGAAACATACAACCCAACCATCTTCTCATTCTGTAATAACATTCACACTCATGAAGGTGGAACCCATGAAGAAGGTTTCCGTCTGGCCATGCGTCGTGTAATGAATGATTACGCCAGAAAATACAAACTCTTAAAAGATGGTCAAGATGACCTTGAAACAAGTGATATTTTGGAAGGTTTAACCGCGATTATTTCGATTAAACACCCAAATCCACAATACGAAGGTCAAACAAAAACCAAACTTGGAAATAGTGAAGTTCGTAAGATTGTTAGCCAAATCGTTGGTGAGCAACTTGAAAGATTCCTCCTTGAAAATCCAAAGCTTGCCGAGACAATCATTTCTAAACTTCGTACTGCTGCGACAGCTCGTATGGCTGCTCGTATGGCCCAAGAAAATGCTCGTCGTAAAACCGGTCTTGAAGTGACAACACTTCCTGGAAAATTAGCGGATTGTTCCAGTAAAGATCCATCCATTTGTGAGCTCTACATCGTCGAAGGTAATTCCGCTGGTGGTAGTGCTAAAAACGGACGTGACCGTGAGACTCAAGCAATTCTTCCACTTCGTGGAAAAATCTTAAACGTTGAAAAAGCAACACAAGAAAAAGCATTCGAAAATGCTGAAATCGGAAACATGATTGTCGCCATCGGAGCTGGTATTGACCCAGAATTCCATGTCGAAAAGATTCGTTATCACAAAATCGTCATCATGACCGATGCTGATGTTGACGGTAGCCACATCAGAATCCTTCTTTTAACCTTCTTCTTCCGCTTTATGAAGGAACTTATTGAAGGTGGATATGTCTACATCGCTCAACCTCCACTATACAAAGTTGATTATCACGGTAAGCAATTCTATGCCTATAACGATGAACAACTTGAAGTGATTAAAAAACAACTCAACCTCAAACCTGGATACCCATTCCAACGTTATAAAGGTCTTGGTGAAATGGACGCAGAACAACTTTGGGAGACAACCATGGATCCAAAAACCAGAAAAATGTTACGTGTAACCATGTCTGACGCAATTGAGGCAGACAAAGTCTTTACCGACTTAATGGGTGATGAAGTTCTTCCAAGAAAAGAATTCATTCACAAATATGCTAAGTTCGTTAAGAACTTAGACATCTAATAAGAGGACATGAAAATGGCTGAAGAAGAAAAGAAAATTGAAGCTAACGAAGAAGCTGTTGATGATTCCAAACTCCAAGAAATTGAAGATGGTATTGTTCCAGGACTTCGTGATACAGATTTAGCTCAAGAAGTTCGCAATTCCTTCCTTGATTACGCGATGAGCGTTATCGTCTCTCGTGCAATCCCAGATGTCCGTGATGGATGTAAACCAGTTCACCGTCGTGTTATTTATGGCATGCAGATGAGCGGAATGCTTCCAGGCACTGCCTATAAGAAGAGCGCTCGTATCGTTGGTGACGTTATGGGTAAATATCACCCACATGGTGATGCTGCTATTTATAGCACTCTCGTTCGTTTAGCCCAACCATTCGCGATGCGTTATACCCTTGTTGATGGTCATGGTAACTTCGGTTCTGTTGATGGTGATGAACCAGCTGCGATGCGTTATACCGAAGCTCGTATGACCAAACTCGCCACTGAAATGGTTCGCGATTTAAACTGTGACACAGTTGACATGGTTGATAACTATGATGGTACTGAAAGAGAACCATCTGTTTTACCAGCTAGATTCCCTAACTTACTTGTTAACGGATCAAACGGTATTGCTGTTGGTATGGCAACATACATTCCAACTCATAACCTTGGTGAAACAATCGATGCTGTCATCGCTGTCGCTCGTAATCCAGAAATTACTCCAATCGAAATCATGCAAGACTACTTACATGGTCCTGATTTCTCCACTGGAGCAACAATTTTAGGTCGTTCTGGTATTCGTGATTATTTTGAAACTGGTACCGGATCAATCGTTATCCGTTCCAAGTGTGAAATTAAAGAAAACGAACGCACAGGCAAAAAACAAATCATTGTTCACGAGATTCCATATCAAGTGAATAAAGCAAATATGATTGAATCAATCTCTCACCTAGTGAGAGATAAAGTGATTGAAGGAATCACTGATATTCGTGATGAATCATCTAAAGGAAACGTTCGTGTTGTCATCGATGTTCGTCACGACTCCATCCCAGAAGTGATCTTAAATCAACTTTATAAGATGACCCAACTTCAAACAAGCATGGGTATTATCATGCTCTGCTTAGTTGATGGCGCACCAAAGATTCTTCCAATTACTGAAATTTTAAAACACTACCTCGATTTCCAAGTCGAAGTGGTGGAAAGACGCACAAAATTCTTACTTAAGAAAGACGAAGCTCGTGATCATATCGTTGTTGGTTTATTAAAAGCTATCGGCGACATTGATGAAATTGTTGAAACAATTAAGAAAGCTGATACTCCAGAAGATGCCACTAAAGCATTAATGGAAAAATTCGGTTTCTCCGAAGAACAAACAGCTGCAATTTTAGCCATGACGCTTCGTCGTTTAACCGGTCTTGAAGCTGGAAAACTTGAAGAAGAAAGACGTCAACTTGAAGCAAACATTGCTAAATATCGTTACATCTTAGAAGCACGTGAACACATTGTTGATGTTGTTGTCGAAGAATTAACTGAAATTAAAGAAAAATACTCCGATGAACGTAAGACTGAAATCTCTGATGAAGCGGCGACAATCGAAGACGAAGCTTTAATTCCAGAAAAGGATATTGTTATTACTCTCACCAAGAATAACTATGTTAAGAGAATGGAAGATGATACTTTCCGTACTCAAAACCGTGGTGGTCGTGGTGTTAGAGGCATGACAACAAACGATGAAGACGAAGTCGCGATTATGCTTCATACAAAAACACACATCGATGTCATGTTCTTCTCTAATTTAGGACGTGTCTATCGTTTACGTGGTTACATGATTCCAGAAGGAAGCCGTGTTTCCAAAGGTATTCCAATTCAAAACCTTCTCAACCTTGAAAAAGGTGAAAAAGTCGTCTCCATTATTCCAGTTGATGACTACTCCGAAGGTAAATACCTCTTCTTTGCCACCCGCGATGGTGTTGTCAAACGTACCGCAATTGGTGAATTTGCTTCGATTCGTCGTAATGGTAAGATCGCTATCTCCTTACGTGATGATGACGTCTTATTAGATGTTAAACAGACTGATGGTGATACCAAGATTGCTCTTGCATCAAGTAAAGGTAAAGTTGTCCGCTTCCATGAAAATGAAGCTCGTCCACTTGGCCGTACTGCTTCTGGTGTGAAAGGCATTGATCTAGATGAAGGCGCTTATGTCGTTGGTATGACAACCAGCCTTGAAGGTAATTACATCTTAGTTATTACCGCCAAAGGATTTGGTAAGATGAGCCTTAGCGAAGAATACCGTGAATCTCATCGTGGAACTAAAGGCGTGATCGCTCTTAATACCACAGCTAAAAATGGTAAGCTTGTTGCCTTTAGAAGCGTTAATGGTGATGAAGACTTAATGATGGTTACCAATGGCGGAACAGTCATTCGTATTCCACTTGAACAAGTTAAAGTTGCTCACCGTGTCACTCAAGGTGTCCGCGTGATTAGACTTGAAGACGAAAAACAACGTGTTAGCTCGATTACAGTTGTCCCTCATGATGACGAAGCTGAAGCTAGTGAAGTAGCTCAAGAAGCCGCTCCAGTAGAAGAAGCAGAATAATGGGGTTTTGCAAAAAATATTCGAGAATTGCAATAGATTTTGCAAACTAAAAAGAAAGGAATTTCTCTATGATTGATATAAAATTAATCCTTGAAAATCCACGTGAAATCGAAGCTAAATTAGCAAAAAAGGGATGCGTTGTTAACTTCGACCCACTCATTAAATTAAGTGAAAGAAGAAAAGAATTAATTCTCCGCGTTGAAGA
>CAMHJP010000011.1 GCA_946185585.1 uncultured Caryophanales bacterium | reverse complement strand
CCAGCAATAAGTGGTCCTCTCCAACAAATTGGATCTTCCGCATCTTCAAGTAAGCAGTTTGCTGACATGATTTTGATGCCATGAGGAGAAAGTAAAGGATAGAGTCCTGAATCATCTTGTGGAGCAAGTTTTCCTTTTAAACCAAATGCTTGTGGAATGCTTGGTCCGGTAACGTCAGCATCAATAATTGCGACAGTGTGTCCACGCTTATTTAATGCGCTTGCTAAAAGTGAAGTTACAAGACTTTTTCCAACCCCACCTTTTCCAGAAATCACCGCAAAAGTCTTACGAAATGACGAAAATTGGTGTGGTTTTAATTTTTCGATTTTGCGTTCACCGCAGTCACTTTGAGAGCAGTTTGAGCAGTCATGATTGCAATCAGCCATATGAGATAAGCCTCCGATTTAGGTGTTTATATTATCTCATAATTAATGTAATTAAAAAACTATTAGTCTAAATTGTGTAGACTATCTAAAAGTTTTTGGTTTTTTCGCTGTGCCAGGATCCTTCTTCTAACACCTGAAACAGACATATTTAATTTGTCAGCAATTTGTTGGAGTGTCCAACCAGAACCGCGATAAATGAGAATGATTTTATCAAGGGGATCAAGAGCGAATTTTCTTAACTCATCTGAAGACAAGATGGTCTCAAAATTCTTAATTTCATCGTCAAATTCTCCAAGAGTCTCGGAGATTTTTTCCATACGACGATTTCTGATGTCTAAACTTACGCAATAAAAAAGCGGGTCCTTTCTTGTTTGGACCCGCCTAACAAAGTCAAGAGTTTTGTAGTGAACAATTTTCTTGAGATAGTATCTAAATCTCGTGATACTGGGATTGTAAGTTTTGACCGCTATTGCGAAGAACTCGTTGTACATATCTTCGCAGTCTTCTCTTGTCACGTTTCTAATGAAACATTCTCTCATTAACATCAGCATTAAGCGGATGTTTTCTTCTTGGCACTTTTCGTAATACTTATGAGTTAGTTCAGCTTCATATGTCGAAAAGAATCCAAGATTTTTGGATTTTGACATGTAAATACCTCCTTATTTACTTCAAGGAGGATCTAATATTACTTAGTAATACACCTGTTGCCACAGAAACGTTTAATGAGTTCACGTGGCCAAGCATTGGGATTTTCACAACGAAATCAGAATTTTCGAGAACCAGTCTTGAAATGCCATTTCCTTCAGAACCGACGATAAGCGCGGTTGGCCCATCATACTTAATCGTATCGTAGTCGGTCTTAGCAGAACCATCGGAGGCATAAATCCAGAAGCTATGCTTCTTTAACACCTGGATAGCATTGGAAATGTTGCTGACTTGACAAATCTTGACATGGTCAATTGCGCCAGTAGAAACCTTTACCACAGTCATATTGATTTGGACTTGGTTACGGTTCTTAAGAATAATTCCATCCACACCAAAAGCATCACATGATCGAATAATTGCACCTAAGTTATGTGGATCTTCGATTTCATCAAGAATCAAAATGAGTGGCTGCTTTTTGCCCTTTGATCCTTCGATAATGCTTTCTAACGTTGAATATTTATATTCTTCTACTTCAGCAATCACGCCCTGATGATTTCCATTCTTTGATAAACTTGCCAAAATTGGTTGATCGACGAATTCAACGTCAACTTTCTTCTCTCGAGCAAGTTTTAACAAAGATTCATCAGAAAACCCTTTTTGAACCAAAAGCTTCTTAACCTTGTTTGATTCAAGGCTGCTCTTCACAGGGATCCTCCCGTAAATTAGAATTGGATGAGGTTTTGACGAGTCCGTCCAACGTTTCATTTTTTAGAGGATTCCCTTCTCCATTAAGGTCTTTCTAAGGGCATCTGATTCTTCAAATTTTTTCTCTGTTTTAAGTGCTAAATATTTCGCATAAATTGCCTTATCTTCTTCACTTAAAACAGGGTATTTAACATCTAACCCAAAGACATCTAAAATATCGCGGATATTTGCAAAAATCACAAGCAATTTTTGGATATCTTTCGGATTTTTACGTAGTTCAATATTGGCATTTTTGAGCTCTTCATAAAGACATGTAAAACCATTTGATGTGTTGAAATCAACAGCTAATGATTCAAGGAATTTATCAATGTTTCCTTTCGCTTCATTAAGGTTAGCATTTGCAAGCTCAAGAGCCACAGCAACTTGTTTATAAGTTTGGCTAATTTTGTTAAGTTCATTTTTAGCTGAAGTAATTGTTTCTTCAGTAAATTGAACTGGGGCACGATAATGTGTCGATAGGATAAGTAAACGTAAAAGATTTGGTCCAAATTCCTTCAAGGCATCTTTAGCTAAAATGACATTGCCTAAAGATTTAGACATCTTTTCATTTCCAAAATTTACAAAGCCGTTATGCATCCAAACGTTAGCAATACGATGACCATCGTGTGCTTTAGCTTGGGCAATTTCATTTTCATGGTGTGGGAACTTTAAATCAAACCCACCACCGTGAATATCAATCATTCCACCAAAAATTGAATTGATCATCACACAGCATTCTGTATGCCAACCTGGTCGGCCTTTTCCCCACGGCGAATCCCATTGGATACCAACATTTGTTTTCTTCCATAAGACAAAGTCTAATGGAGATTCTTTTTTACTATTTTCTTCAATACGAGCGCCAACAACTAAATCGTCGACATTGATGTTTTGGAGTTCTCCATAGTTCTTAATAGAACTAATACGGAAGAAAACATCACCATCAACTTCGTATGCAGCACCTTTTTTAACTAATTCATCAATATAATTGATGATTTGACTCATATATTCAGTAACTTTTGGATTAGCGTAGTGAGGTTTGACATTTAATTGTTTTAAAACGTCCTTATAAGCAGCAATATAGCGCTCTGAAATAACTTGTTCTGGAACACCTTCAGCTTGTGCCTTATTGATGATTTTATCATCAACATCGGTAAAGTTAGATACTAGTTTAACATCATAGCCAACCTTCTCAAGGAAACGTCTAAATGTGTCAAAAACAATCACTGGTCGGATGTTTCCGACGTGAGCGTCTCCATAAACTGTTGGTCCGCAACAATACATCGAAATTTGTCCAGGTTTAATTGGATTCAAAATTTCTTCTTTGTTCGTTAATGAGTTAAAAACTTTGATGTTCATTACATTTATTTTACCATAAATCCTATTTACGAGATTTATGAGTTTTTAAATATTGTTCAGCCATACCACCTCGAGATGTTTCACGGTAGCTCTTTTTCATGGCTTTACCAGTACGAAGCATTGTTTCAACAATGCTATCAAATGATACTTCGTGTGTATCAGATGCATATTCAGCCAAACGACAGGATGTAATTGCTCTTTCAGCGGCAACAGCATTTCGTTCGATACAAGGAATCTGGACATAACCTAAAACTGGGTCACAAGTTGAACCTAATGAATGTTCCATTGCTACTTCAGCGGCACATTCAATTGTGGCTAAATCTAAACCTTTAAGATAGCTAAATGCTGCGGCAGCCATAGAACAGGCCGAGCCAATCTCAGCTTGGCAGCCAGCAACAGCACCAGAAATTGATCCATTTTGTTTAATAACGTTACCGATCACACCAGCAACGGCTAAAGCATTGACCATTTTTTCAATTGGATTGTGATAGTTGTCGTAGCAATATCGCATGACTGCTGGAAGAGTTCCGGCAGCGCCACAAGTTGGTGCAGTAACAACCATATTTCCACTAGCGTTTTCTTCACCAGTTGCAAAAGCATATGCGATGATTAATCGATATGAGCGAGCAATGCTTGTTTCGGTCTCGGCTTTTGGAGTCAAAAAACTTCTTGCACGACGCTTGACATGAAGTGGTCCAGGAAGCTCTCCTTCCTTTCTTAAACCACTATCAATTGTCTCCATCATTTGGTTGAAAACTTTTTCTAAATATTTGAAGATTTCATCCCCTTCATAATGGCGGACATAATCAACTAAATCCCAGCCATTTTCACCGCAAATCTTGGATATTTCGGCAAAATTCTTCTCTGGATAAACCTCTTGTTCATACTCATCAACTTCACCTTCAATTTGGAGTGCTCCACCACCAGTTGAGATAGCGGTTTTTTCAAGTGTATGACCATCAGCAAAATGAAGCACAAACTTCATGGTGTTCGGATGAGAAACTGGGGTTTTAATATCAAAATGAATCGTGGTTGGAATTGGATCTAATGTTTGTTGAATTGTTTTATCAGTTAAGTGGCCTTTACCAGTTAAAGCAAAAGAGCCATAAAGATAAACATCATAACTAATTACATCAGAATAGTTCTTACGAAAATATTTCGCTGCTCGATAAGGAGCAATCGAATGGGAAGAACTTGGTCCATAACCAATACGATAAAGATACTTCAGGGATTTCATAGCGACAAAATTATAGCATTATTTTTCTAAAATAAAAGCGAGTTCGGTGAGGAACTCGCTAGTATTTATGTTTTGGAGCTAATTAACGGCGATCGCTTGGGAGCTTATCGTGAACAAATAATGCCATAACAGCTTTAGCTGTGTGGATTCTGTTCTCGGCTTCTTGATAAACCACTGATTGTGGTCCGTCGATAACCTCATCAACAACTTCGTTCACACGGTCGGCTGGAAGGGCGTGCATGTAACGACAGGTTGGTTTGGCTAAAGCCATTTTTTCTGGTGTACACTTCCATGATTTAAGAGCAAGTAATGCATCATCAACAACTGTGGTTGATTGGTTGGTGACCCAAGAACCCCAGTTCTTTGGGAAGACGACATCAGCATCTTTATAAGCGGCATCCATGTCGTGAGTAATGGTTAATGAACCACCATTTTCAGCGGCATTTTTGCGGGCTTTTTCGATAACCCAGTCTGGTAAATCATAACCTTCTGGATAGGCTAAGGTAACATCGATACCATAGCGTGGGAATAAGAGAACTTGGCTCACTGGAACAGAAATTGGTTTCTTGTGAGTTGTGGCCATCGCCCAAATAACAGAAACTTTTAAGTTCTTGGTTTTTCCAAATTCATCTTCGATGGTCATTAAGTCAGCTAAAGCTTGCATTGGGTGATATAAATCACATTGCAAGTTAATGATTGGGACTGTGGACCATTTAGCCATTTCGCGGATATATTTGTTTCCTAAGCCCCAGTTACAATAACGGCAAGCGATCATGTGACCAAAGCTTGAAAGAATAACCGCTGTATCCTTGGCAGATTCGCCATGAGCAATTTGCATCATGGATGTATCAAGGAATGTAGCGTGTCCGCCAAGTTGAGCCATACCACTTTCGAAAGAGTTACGAGTTCTTGTTGATTGTTCAAAGAACATCAAGAAACCTGTTTTTCCTTCTAACCATGGGGTCTTTTCATTGGCGTAGAATGCATCTTTAAAGTCATGAGAGACTTTGAGCATGTAGTCGATTTCTTCTTTAGTAAAATCTTCTAAAGTAATGAGATGTCGACCGGCAAATCTTGGTGCAATTTTTTCCATTTTTAAATCTCCTTATTTTTGTTTAGCGAGGTTTTCAAGGTAAAGACCTGGAATTGTCGCATACAGAGCAGCACACACGACTAAATCGTGTTTTCTGGTCTTTTCATTTGGGGCGTGAGCTTCTTTTTCATCGCCTGGGCCAAAGCCAACGCAAGGAATACCGAAGCGTCCCATAATGGAAACACCATTGGTAGAGAATGTCCACTTATCAATGACTGGGGCTTTCTTAAAGAGTCCTTCATAACCTTGTTTTAAGGATTGAACATAAATGGATTCTTCTGGAATAACCCAGGTTGGGAAGTAACATTCTTGTTTATAAACAAGACCAGTATAAGCTGGACGTTCATAATCATACATTGAAACTTCTGCTTTCGCACGTTTCACACTTGGTAAATTTTCAATTTCCGCAATGGAAGTCTTATCGTTTTCTCCTACTGTTAAACGACGGTCGAGAGAAATCCAACAGCCATCAGCGACAGCACAACGGCTTGGAGACTTGTGGAAGATTTGGGAAATTGTGACTGTTCCTTTACCGAGGAATGGGTCATAAGCTAAACCAGTTTCATTGAGTTTTTCAATGTCTTTAATGATGTCAGCCATTTTGTAAATGGCGTTATCACCACGTTCTGGTGCACTACCATGGCAAGAGATACCACGAACGTTGACTTTGATTTCCATACGTCCACGGTGTCCACGATAGATTTGGCAGCTTGTTGGTTCAGTTGAAACAACAAATTCTGGTTTAATCTTGTCTTGCTCAATGATGTACTTCCAGCAAAGACCATCACAGTCTTCTTCTTGGACGGTACCGGTCACGAGTAAGGTGTAGTCATCTTCAAGACCGAGATCTTTAATAATCTTACCGGCATAAACCATGGAGGCCATACCACCTTCTTGGTCACTTGTTCCACGACCACCGATATAAGTTTCATCTTCGAAACCTTCATATGGATCAAATTTCCAGTTTTTGATTTCTCCGATACCGACTGTATCGATGTGGGCATCCATGGCAATTAAGTGCTTACCATGGCCAATGTAACCTAAGACGTTGCCCATTGGGTCGATGTCGACTTTGTCGAAACCGACTTTGAGCATTTCTTCTTTAATGCGAAGAACGACTTCTTTTTCGCCACATGATTCAGATGGAATCTTGACCATGTCGCGAAGGAATTTAGTCATATCTTTTTGATATGATTCGGCTTTTTTAAGGATTTCTTCAAATGAAACTTTCATTACTTAATTTCCTTTCCGCGCATTTCTTTAATCTTCTTATCGTATTCGAAGACTTTGTTATATTCATTTTCCCAGAATTCTGGTTTTCTCATCGCGTCGAGGTATTCTTGTTTGTAACCGAATTTTAACCAGTCACGTTCTTTTTGCTTAAAAAGTTTTTCTTTGGCTTCTTTACCACGAGTATCTAACACATAACTTGTGTCAGCTCCCATAAAGACGTCATTGAACCAACGGTCTAAAACGTTATCAGTCACTTCGAGTTCACGTTCGTGTAAGTTTTCAATAACTGATGGATAGCGGTCAAATGAATCTGTTGCGATAGTCACAACGTTATCATCTGGTCCAAGTTTGAGGTATTTGGCCATTTTAATGGCACCTAAGATGTTACAAATACCGGAAACACCAAAGAGGTTTTCCATTTCCTTAGCAACTTTGGCTGGAACACCATGTTTTTCAAGGATCTTTGCACCTTCATGGATTACAGCTAAACCACGGACACAATCATCATCAATGATTTGAGTGATGAAGTCTGTTGTTAAAGCGTTATGGATGAGGGTAATCATCTTATCCCCGATACCTTCAATACGGTGTTGTCCTAAACCACCATTGGTGAGTGTTGAACATTCATGTGGTTCAAGAGCAACAATCTTACATTCTGGGAAGACTTTCTTAATTTGATCACCAGCAGCAAGTGTTCCTGCGGAACCAGGCGCTGAACAGAAACAGGCAACACGACCATTACCAATACCTTTGACAGCTTCGACACAGGAATTACCTGTCACGTGTCTATGGAAACGATAGTTTGGTAAGAGTTCGAATTGAGCAAGAGTTCTGTTTTTTGGATTCTTCTTTAATTCGTAAGTTCTTTCGAGAGTAAGAATAACGTCTGATTCGGAACCTGGAGTTAAATCGAGTTTGGCTCCATATTTTGAAATACGTTCATATCTTTCTTTCGACATGTTGTCTGGCATGATAACGATGGCGTCATACTTCATTAAGTTTGTAATGTAACTAACACCGATACCGAAGTTGCCAGTTGATGGTCCAAGAATTGTGTGTTTTCCTGGAATAATTTCCCCATCCACACAACCTTCCATAAGTGTGGCATAAGCTGGGCCCACTTTGTGGGAACCAGATGGGAAGTTTTTACCAAATAAGACGACAATGTTGGCGTCAACACCAGTTAAGGCTTTTGGTAAGACGATTTTGTTAACCTCATCTTTTTCGTTTTTCCAAGTAATGTTGAAGAGGTTAATTGGATCAAGTTCATTCTCTTTGATCGCTTTGAGTGCCTTAGCTCTCACTTCTGGGTCTTGGTGTGATGGATTAAGCATCTCATCATACGTTGGCCCAAATGGAATTTTTGACATACTAAATAGCTCCTTTTTCTTTCAAAAATTTATCCAATTCTTCAAGGTTTGGTTTCATCGGTTCAGGCATGGATACCGCCTTTTGACCGTTGGCTGGATCTTTTAGACCATTACCAGTCACAATGGTTGTCACAGTTTCATCAGGTTTAATAATTCCTTGTTTCACTGCTTTCTTAATGCCGGCTATTGCAGCCACGCCAGCTGGTTCACCGAAGATACCTTCGGTTCTTCCAAGCAGCGACATGGCTTTAATAATATCACTGTCTGGTACTGAAATCCAAGCCCCATGCGATAATTTTATCGCATTTTGTGCTTTTACTGGGTTTCTTGGGATTCCGACAGCAATCGAATCGGCAAGGGTGTTTTCATCAGCTTCCTTGAGTGGTTCGCCAGTCTCAGAAGCAATCACAAATGGAGCACATCCAGTTGATTGAACACCAAGGATTTTCGGAACTTTTTTAATCAAACCTAACTTAAAAAACTCTGCAAAACCCTTATAAACGCCGCCAACTGTGCATCCGTCACCAACAGATACAGCGACCCAATCAGTTGGTTCAAAGTTCAGCTGTTCAGCAATTTCCATTGAAACAGTTTTCTTTCCTTCGACCATGAATGGGTTGATGGCAGCATTACGGTTGTACCATCCGTATTTATCGATCGCTTGTTTAGAAAGTTGGAAAGCGGCTTTGTAGTCGCCATCAACCTTAACTAAAGTAGCGCCGTATAAACAAATTTGAGTTGCTTTACCAATTGGAGCACGTTTTGGGACAAAAATAACTGCATTTAATCCCATATGTGCCGCTTGGCAAGCACAGCTAGAAGCAGCATTACCAGTTGAAGAACATGCAATTGTTTTTGCACCGGCTTCAATAGCTTTTAAAACAGCTACTCCACTAGCTCTATCTTTAGATGAACCACTTGGATTTAATCCGTCGTCTTTGACGTAGAGTTCTTTTACTCCAAGTTCTTTTTCAAGACGACGAGCTCGGTAAAGTGGGGTCCATCCGACTCGTAACATTTCATCAATGTGGTCTTCTTGAATGCCCATAATTGGTGCATAACGCCACATCGAGTAGTTACGATTCTTTTCAAAATATTCACGAGTTAAAACTTTCTTTAATGCGTCGTAATCATAGACAACATCAAGAATGCCTTTTTCGCCACAATGTGGACAAGTAAGAGAAACTTCTCCTTCTTTAAATTCAGCTCCACAAAGAGTGCATTTATAGCCTTTAATGTAACTCATTATTTTGCACCTCCAACAATGTCATCAATGAACTTATTAAAGATGTTCATCGCGACTGTTTGACGATATTCTTTATTACTTCTTTGGTCATCAATTGGAGCAATAATTTGTGCAAAATCACCAGCAATTTGCGGTTGTTTCGCTTTTAGTTCTTCTAATGAAAGACCAACAACTTTTGCTTCAAGTTCTTTGCTTCTTGCTGGACGAATTGCGACAGCACCAAAGCAACAAGCGAACTTAGTAACAACGTTCTTTTTCACTTCGTAATAACCAGCAAAGCAGACCTTAGAAATTGAGTCGGCTCGGCGTGAACCAACCTTAAACCAAAGTTCGCCAGTGTATTCAATTTTTGGGAAAATAAGTTCAGTAATTAATTCATTTGGATGGCGATAGATTTTACGAACGCCAAGAACAAAGTCTTTAGCATCAACTAAACGAACTCCATCAACTGATTCGAGTTTTACTTTTGCATCAAGAAGAGCGTCGATAACAATTGTGTCGCCGGCTGGAGATGCATTACCGATATTTCCCGCAAGTGTACAGAAATGACGAATGTTTGTTGAAGCAACTTCACTAATCGCTTTTCTAAGCAAAGAAGGACAAAGCTTATGGTGTTCAATTTCATGCATTGTTGCTGTAGCGCCAATGTGAACACCATCTTTATCTTCATAGATGTTTGCTAGTTCCTTAATATGTGAAACATACAAAACATCTTTATCAAATAAAGGAGCATAACCGGCAACATTCTTTTTGATAACCATCATGTCGCTTCCACCGGCAATGATGTAGGCATCATGGTTAGCTAAAAAGTCGAGAGCTTCTTTTTTGGTATAAGCAATTTTCTTTTCTACCATAATCCAGCTCCTTTCTTACTGGCAATTTCTACTGCTTGAACAATAGCTTGATAACCAGTGCAGCGGCATAAATTACCACTCATATGAGCTTTAATCTCTTCCTCTGTTGGATGAGGGTTATGAGAAAGTAGAGATTGAGCGGCAATAATCATTCCCGGAGAGCAAAATCCGCATTGGGATCCGCCAACTTCAGCGAATGCTTTTTGTAAAACATCAAATTGTTTAGTTTCTTTGAAACCTTCAATGGTAACAATCTCGTGACCTTCAACGTTAGCTAATGGAAGCAAGCAGCTATTCACTGAATATCCATCCATTAAAACAACGCAAGCTCCACAAGATCCTTCGCCACAACCTTCTTTCACTCCTTTTAAGGAGAAATGATCACGAAGGACATCAATTAAACGCATGCTTGGGTCTAAATCAACAGCAACATCTTTGCCATTCAATCGAAACTTAATGCTTGTCATGATTAATCACCTCCATGATGTATTCTGGTGTAGCAGGAATCTTATTCACTTTGTGACCAATTGCTTGCTCAATTGCAAGGGCAATCGCTGGAGCTCCACCTACGAGAGTTAATTCACCCATTCCTTTAGCGCCATTAGCACCATAAATAAATGGGTTATCAATAAATGCTGTCTCCATTGGAGGAGCATCTTCGAATGTCGGAATAATGTAGTCGGATAATGAACGATTACGGAATTTACCATCTTTAATTCCCATGTGTTCGAGATAACCGTAACCTAAACCTTGGAGTAATCCTCCATCAGCTTGACCAACGGCAATACGTTCATCAACAACTCGACCAACATCATAAGTTGACCAACAATGATCAACTTTAATTTGGTAACTTACTGGATCAAATGAGACTTCTACAATGTTGACACCCCAAGAATAAGATGGATAAGCGTCACCTTGCATTGTGTCCTCATCCCAGTGGATATAACTTGGTCCGACATAACTTTCAATATGTTCTTGTCGAACTCCACTCTTCCAGATTTTCTTTAATTGTTTAGCGGCTTTTTCCATTAGGAAACCAACAATAATAATTGTTCTGGAAGCCGCGGTTGGTCCGGAGTCAGGTGTATGATCGGTATCAGCCGCTTCCATTGTGCATTGTTCAGCCGGTAAACCAAGAGTGTTAGACACAATACGTGCTAAGGTTGTACGGTTTCCTTGACCAAAGTCAGCACTTGAAGCATAAACGTGGACATGATCATTCTCATCCTTGATGAGTTTGACTTTACCATTAATAATTGTTGATTCACCTGAACCAGTAAATCCACATCCGTGAAGGAATAAGGACATACCGATTCCTTTGTTAGAGCCTGGTTTAGCGTATTCAACTACTTTGCGTTTGTAGTCGGACATTTCCATGGCTTTGTCTAGTAATTGAGGAAGAACAATTGGGTCATGGAATTCGCCAGAATTTGTTGTGATATCTCCTTGTTTTGCAAGGTATTTCATTCTTAACTGTAATGGATCAACTCCAAGTTCTTTAGCAACGTGATGGATAAACATTTCCATTGCAAAGATTGTTTGTGGAGCACCAAATCCACGGAACGCTGCAGTCGGAACGGTATTTGTGCAATAAACATCTCCAGCCACATCTAAGTTTTCAAATACGTATGCATTGCATGAAGCGATGAGTGCACGTGATAAGACAACACCAGAGCACCCTTTGTAGGCACCACCATTAAGTTTGACACGAATCCTCAAACCAAGAATTTCGTTATTCTTGCCGATAAACGCTTCGTATGTTGAAACGGATGGGTGACGTTTTGTTGTATAAGCCATATCTTCAAAACGTTCAAAACACATCTTTACTGGGCGATGGATTTTATTCACCGCTACAGCAAGTTGCGAACCAGTTAAACTTGGATAGTGTTCTTTACCACCAAATGCTCCACCAACAGCAGGTTGTTTAACACGAACTTTTTCTGGAGCAATACCAAGAGCTCGAGCAACAGCCTTTCTAATGTAGAATGGGCATTGCATTGAACCGGTTAAATAGAACTTATCATCCTCATCGATATAGCAAAGAATACCTTGTGGTTCGATGTAGGCTTGTTCTTGATAACCAGTCTCATAAGTTTCTTTAATTGTTTTAACAGCGTTTTTCTCAGCCTTCGAAAAATCACCTTTTGTAAATTCTTTATGAATATATGAATTCACTAGATCGAAAACTGGTTTTTCTTCTTCGTAAATAACCGAGATTTGCTGGCATAATTTGTGCAAAACCTCTTTATTTTCTCCAACAAATAAACCAATTGGTTCACCGACATAATTAACTTCTTTGTCAGCAAAAATTGGCCAATCGGAGAAGATAATATTAACAACGTTTTCACCAGGAATATCTTTTGCCGAAATCCAATAATAACCTTCTGGAAGTTCAGGCAGTTTGATTTCCTTTATCTTTCCTTTAGCAATTGTTGATCTCACGGTTTGAGCATAAAGCATTCCTGGTAACACAAAGTCATCAGTAAACTTTGCTTCTCCGCGGATCTTTTCAGGGAAGTCAATTTTTGGTGTACTTGACTTATAAAATTCCATTATTCATCCACCTTTGTATATGTGAGAGCTTTAACTGGACACTTCGAAACACAAAGTCCACAGCGGAAACATTTCTCACTGTTGAATTTTGGTTTTCCATCCATTTCAATAGCGAAGTATGGACAAACCCTAGAACATGTTCCACAACCCGTACACTTACTGGCGTCAAGTTTTGGAGTGTCCCCCATACCAAACATGGCATGGTTTTCTAATTGAGTATCAATAACTTCTTGGACGGATTTAAATCCATATTTTTCAAGAGTTGCTGGAAGGTCAGCAAGAATCTTGGCATAAAGTTCTTTGCCTCTAAGCATTGCTGCGGAGAGCATTTGAACACCGCTTGCGCCAGCGAGAAGGAATTCGATAACGTCGCTAGCCGAAGCAATTCCTCCGACACCAATTACGGTTAATGATGGTTCGGCTTGTTTAATTGTATAAACAGTTGCTAAGGCAATGTTCTTAATATAAGGTCCGCTGGTCCATGCAAAACCTTTCGCATTTCCGTAGATAATGCTACGGGAAGCAATGTCAATTTTCATTGAAGGACCAAGGGAGTTAACGGCCACAACACCATTAGCGCCATTAGCTTTGATTGTATGAGCAAAGCCTTCTGGATCTGGCATGTGGGCACTAATTTTCATATAGAATGGTTTCTTGGTGTGTTTACGAATTGTGGCAACAGTTTCACCAAGCGCATTCAAGTCGTTTCCTACATAGTGAGTAGAAACTTCAAATGCATCAGCAAATTTATCAAGAAGAGGAATTAAAACTTCCATATCTTCTTTGGTATAACCAACTGAAATGATAAGAGGTTTGCCAACTGACTTCTTTTTGTAATATGGTAAGAACTCATTAATCCACTTTTCCTTAGTATATTCTGTCCACAATTCACAGTTCATGATGTAATCACGATCACCATAAATACATGGGTGTGGGATGTGAGCATCCTTTGTTGAGATTGTTTTTGAGACAATCGCACCAAGTCCAGCGACTTGTTCTAACCAGAGCATTTTCTCGGCGTCACCAACAAGTGGACCGGCAGCTGGCATGAGTGGGTTTTCTAATTTTAACCCATCAAATTTTGTTGAAATATCCATCGTTATTCCTCCTTCACTTTGGACCATAAATTACTCGCGAATTTGCGAGCTTCAATAACTTCTTTAATAAGCTTTTTGCTGGTAATTTTGTAATCTTTAACACGTTTTGTGCCAGCAGTATAAACATCGCTTGGTTTTAAAGCTGGGAATAATCCGTAGAAGAGATGACCAAGTGCATTTGATGCATCCATTTTTGTAAATGGAGTGTATTTCACACGCATAAAGTCAGCTTCATAACCTTTCTCAAATTTTCCAAGTTTTAAGCCTAAGCGATCTCCGACATATTTATAAGAGTTTTCAATCATTTGATGAACATCTCCAAGACCAATACCCAAAGGAGATTCACTCTTCAAATGACCAGTATAAAGAACGTTGTTATATTCGTTAGCCATGTTGGAACTTAAACCGTCGTTTCCAACCATAACTGGAATGCCATAATCTAAATATTTACGGACATTTGGAAGACCAACAGCATTGTTCATATTGGATGTTGTATTAACAACCATGTAACAGCCTCTTTCCTTAATAATTTGTAGTTCTTCATCATTAAGATGAACACCATGAACAATTAAGGAGTTCGGAACAAGTAATCCAAAATCATCAAAGCGTTTAATGATTGGCTTTTTGTATTTTTCTTGTGAATCTAATTCATCATCAAGTGCTTCGGCAACATGAACGTGTAAAGGAACTCCGTTTTGTGCTTTAGCAACTTTTTTAAGTGTTGCGTTTGATAGCGACATTGAAGCATGCAATCCAAATAAACCTTCACCAGGATAACGTTTGGCAAAGTTTTTGTTTTCTTTAATACAATCGCTAACGTTATAACGATCGCTTGTTTCAAAGCAGAAGATTCCATGCATTTTGAGCGGTCCGACAAAAGCTTTTCTTAAAGACTTCAAAGAACCAATAATTTCTCCGGATGCATGGTGGTCAATAACTGATGTTACACCATTTAAAAGGAATTCTTCACCGGCGCAAATTGCGGAATAGTAAGTTTCTTGATTAACAAGTTTTGCATCAATCTTCCACCACATTTGATCCAAGATTTGCTGGAAGTTTTTTGGATTGAACGGTAAAGCAAGACCTCTAGCAAAAATCGAATAAATGTGAGCGTGGGCACACACAAATGTTGGGAGGAGTAAATCGCCTTTATAATCTTCAACTGATTGATATTCGCCTTTTGGGAATTCACTCATTGGGCCACATTTCACGATTTTCTCATCAAAAAGTAGATAACCGCATTCGATGTAGTTTTTGTAGTCATAAATTCGAGCATTAATAATTGCTTTCATTATTTAACCTCCCCACAATTTAAGTTCTTCCCCTGATGTGGAACAATTTTTCGATTTTTTAATACAAATTGTCCACGAACAAGCACAGTTTCAAATTCACCAGAACCAAGAATTCCATCATAAATGGAGTAATCACAAGTTCCGTGGTTTTCATTTTCAAAATAGTCTTCTTTTTCCAAAAACACCGATAAATCTGCATCCATTCCAACTCTGATTTCTCCTTTGGTTGGGAAATCTTGGATTTTTGCAGAATTAAATGACATTTTGTCGATGATTTCATCACCAAAACGTCGATACATTGTTGAGAAAGAATGTTCAATACCTCCAACACCAAGAGGGAATCCTTTTAGAGTTGGATAATCCTTGTCTTTCTTCATAAATGAACAATGGTCGGTGCCGATTGTTTTGACATCTTTATAGTAAGCGGTTAATAGTTGTCTTTCTCGTTCACTTCTAAGTGGAGGTGCAAATGTGAATAGTTTTCCATTCTCACCTTCTAAAACAGAGTTATTAAAGATGAAATATTGCGGACAGCTTTCAACAAAGAAATTCTTGTTTAGAATATCTGGGAATTGTTCTTTTAGGGCTTTTAATGTTTCACCACTTGAGCAATGAACCATATAGAAGTTTCCACCAGTTTCACGAACAAGTTTAGCAAGTTTTAACGCTTCACTTGTTTCGCTCATTGATGGGCGAGAAACTGGTAAATCTTTGTAGGTGTAAGAATCGCGAAGATCAATTAGATCATCGTTTTCAATGTGTGCCTCGATAAGAACATTGTACTTCTTAGAAAGTCGTAATAATTTTTCGATATCTTCCTCATAAGTACGTCGGCCGGTGTCGCTATAAGTTGTAAACAACTTAATTGTTCTCATTCCGAGTTTAACAACAGTTTTAACGTATTCTTCTAAATCGCCATTTGGCATCTTAATGCAAGCGTGCATGTGGTAGTCAACAAGCGACTTCTTCGCGAGTTCAAGACGTTCATAGAACGACTTCTCTAAATCTTTGGCGTTACTAGTTGGATCAAGGAAATCAACAATGGTTGTTACACCGCCATAAGCGGCGCAAGCTGAACCACTATAAAAGTCATCCACTGAGGTTAATCGTCCGCAGTTTAGTTCAAAATGAACATGTGGATCAA
>CAMHJP010000010.1 GCA_946185585.1 uncultured Caryophanales bacterium | reverse complement strand
CTTGTAAAACGATACCTAAAGAACGACGTAAATCATCCTTTTTAATTTTATTAATATTAATTCCGTCATATCTAACTTTGCCATCGGCAAGTGGATAGAAACGGTTGATTAAGTTTGTGATTGTGGTTTTGCCTGCACCTGTTGCACCAACAAGAGCAATTTGTTGTCCTGGGTGAGCGTAAATGTCGACATCTTCAAGAACTAATCGGTGTCCATCATATGAGAAGTCGACATGATCTAAGAGAATATCGCCTTTTAGTTCGGTATAAGTTAATGAACCATCTCCATGAGGATGTTTCCAAGCATAGAGTCTTGTTCTTTCATTTGTTTCAACAATGTTTCCGTTTTCGTCTTTTTTAGCGTGTACTAGAGTAACATAGCCATTATCGACTTCTGGTTTTTCATCAATAAGATCGAAGCAACGAGATGCACCAGCCATACCCATAACAATAAATGTTACTTGTTGTGAGAAGTTATTCATGTTGTTGGAGAACATTCTCGACATGAGTAGGAATGATAAAACAACACCCCAGAATGTGGAGACATTCGCAGGATTATTAATATCAATTGCTACCCATCCAGAAAGTGTTAAGTTATTAAATCCTGGAATAACGAGCATTAAGAAACCAACTGTTGCGGTTAAGATGTACATGAAGTTTCCAATATTCATATTGACTGGTCCGGTAACGTTACCAGCAATATTGGCGTTAGTGGAGTAAGTACATAATTCATCATTTAAATCTTTAAATTGAAGCTCAGATTTTTCTTCATGAGAGAATGATTTAATAACTTTTAAACCATTCATTGATTCTTCAATGTTACCTTCAACTTTAGCGACTTGAATTTGTTGTTTAATAAAGAATCGAGAGGCTCTTCCACCAAAGACAACGGTGGAAAGAACCATCAAAAGAGAACACACAAGTGTGACAAACGTCATCCAGATGGAGTTCATCATCATTACAACAAGTACCAAAATAATCGCTGATGTAGCTTGGATAAATGTTGGTAGTGCTCCGGAAATAAACTGACGAATTGTATCGATATCGTTTGTAAACAAAGACATGATTTCGCCATGAGGGTGAGTATCAAAATATTTGATTGGAAGATCTTGTAAGTGGGTGAACATTTGAATACGAAGTTCATTCAGATATTCGTGTGTAATGACTGCCATTGTTCTTCGCCACCACCAAGCAGCGAAAACACCAAAGGCATAAATGCTTGCAAGAACAATCAACAAGATTGATACGTTTGTATTGAGTGTCATACCCATTGCCGAAATTTGGTAACTTCCAGTGAATGGGTTTTGTGCACCACCTGGCATTGATAAAGCGGTGGATAAGCAAACAGTTACGAAGTTTAAGAACATCGAAGATGAGAGGTTAGCAAAGACATTAAAAAGAATAAGGAAAATAGCAAATCCAAGTCTAACTGGATAGCGCTTGAAAAGCTCTTTGAGTAATCTTGTAAGAGTACCCTTTTTGGCCTTCTTATGTTCCCTAATTCTCATTGGTGGCATTACTTAGCACCTCCAACTCGATTTTGAGTTTCATAAACTTCTTTATAAATCTTCGAAGTTTTTAATAGTTCGCTATGTTTTCCGATAGCGGAAATTTCTCCGTCATCTAAAACAATGATTTTATCTGCATCTTCAATCGAAGAAATACGTTGAGCAATAACGATTTTGGTAATACTTGGAAGTTGTTCTTTGAGTCCTTTACGGATGAGCTTATCTGTTTTTGTATCAACAGCAGAAGTGGAGTCATCAAGAACTAAAATTTTTGGTGAACCGACAATGGCACGAGCAATACATAGACGTTGCTTTTGACCGCCAGAAAAGTTTGCTCCACCTTGTTCGACTTTGGAATTTAATCCATCTTTTTTGCCTTTCACAATTTCTAAAGCTTGGGCAATTTCACAGGCTTTTTCCATTTCCTCAACAGTAGCGTCTTCTTTTCCCCATTTAAGGTTTGAAGCAATTGTTCCAGAGAAAAGGACGTTCTTTTGAAGAACAACAGAAACTGATTTTCTTAATGTTGGGATGTCGTATTCACGGACATCATGATCCCCAACAAGAACTCTTCCTTCAGTAACGTCATAAAGACGTGAAATAAGATTAACTAAGGAAGTTTTTCCTGAACCTGTGGATCCTAAAATACCAACAAATTCGCCAGATTTAATATTTAAATTGATGTTTGATAAGGCGCATTTTTGTGCTGTTTCTTTATATTTAAAATTCACGTTGTCAAAGACAATGTCTCCATTTTTAACTTCATAAAGTGGGTTTTCTGGATTTTTAATTGATGGTTCTTCATCTAGAACTTCGGAAATACGTCTGACACATTCAACAGACATCAGCATCATGACAAGAATCATCGAGATCATGAGGATGGAAACAAGAATTTGAATACCATAGGTAATCAATGAACTCATTTGTCCGACTGTTAATTTAATCCAGAAGGAATTATCAATTGATCCGCGATAAATTGCATAAGTACCAATTGAGATAACTAAAATATTTGAAATATGAATCGTGGTATTAAGAAGCGGATCGCTTAAGGCAACTAACTTTTCAGCCTTAATAAATCCACCAGTTAACGAATTAGATGCATTAGTGAATTTTTGTTTTTCATAATCTTCGCGAACGTATGACTTAACAACACGAATTCCAGAAACGTTTTCCTGGACCGATTCATTTAAAGCATCGTAACGTTTAAATACTTTGGTAAAGATACGGAATGCTTGTCTACCAATAAACCATAAACCTAATCCAATGACTGGAATTAATAAGATAAAGATAACTGCCATCCATCCACCAGCAACGAAAGCCATAACAGCAGAGAAAATAATCATTAACGGAGCGCGAACAACGATGCGAATCATCATTTGGAACGCCATACCGACTTGGTTAACGTCGGTTGTTAATCGAGTAATTAATGAAGATGTATGGAATTTATCAATGTTAGCGAATGAGAATGTTTGAATCTTTTTGTAGATGTCTTCACGAAGGTTTGTTTGTAATCCAACCGAAGCTTTCGCGGCAGTTCTTCCACCAAAAAATCCGGCGCTTAATGAAATTAACGCCATCACAATTAATGCAATAATGATTCCAAAAATAGTGACATCTAGTTTGAGATTTAATGTGGCGTTTGAATAAGTTAATGTTTTAAAGATGTCAGAGAATTCATGAATTTCATTATATGGATGAGCAGCAGTAACAGTAACAGCTTGAGTAATCGTATCGATTAACATCGACATAACGAAAGGCATCGCACATTCCATTAGTGCTTCAATAATCATTAAGATTGGTGTCCAGATCGCATACTTTTTGTATTGGCGAACGGATTTTGCTATTAATTTAACTTTCTCTAACATAATTTGTGATGCTGTATAAATATAATTATTTATGGAAAATAATTCAATTCAAAAAATAGAAAATTACAAAATTGTAAAACACCAACACCTTTAGTGCTAAAATGATTTCTATGGATAAACACTCAAAAAACAAGGCAGAAATTGCACTGAGATTGTTTTTTATTTTATATTGTTTTGTTTTTGCTGGAATCTTGATTGCATTTTTAATTATCGGTCACGACTTTGAAAGAGATGCGCTTGGAATATTGTTTTTACTAGCTTCAGTTTTCCATTTTGCTGAGTTTTATCGAAATTTTAAAGATCCACGAGCTAAATACATTTATCTAGGGTTAGCAATTATTGGTGTTGGATTAGGAATCTTCACTCTAGTTGATTACAAAATCGAGTTATGGATAGTATGTTTATTGTTCGGACTTCTTGATGCTTTGTCTGGATTATTAGAGATTGGTACAAGCGCGTTTATTTTAAAAAGATCCTGCAAAAACCCGCTAGAATTAGCGGAATACGTCATTTCTTCTGCTGATATTTTGTTTGGAATTCTTTTAATTTTAGAACTTGAAGAAGGGATCTTTGTTCACGTTGTGTTTTTGACAACTGTCTTTATTGCAAATGGCGCATTACCACTTATAAAATTATTCTTAGATTTAAGAAAACATGAGTAAAAAAGGTTTGATTATCATTAACGGCTATGGTGTTGCTGAAGGTATTCAACACCAGCTTAAACGACTCAAAGAAGAGTTTTCAAAAAAAGGTGTGCCAGTTGATGTCCGCACAAGCACAGATGTTTTTTCTTATTTAAGCGAAGGTAATGTAAAATCGACTTTACCTCACTATGATTTTGTTATTTATACCGATAAAGACAGATACATTGCTGAGGAATTAGAAAGAGCTGGTTACCGCCTTTTTAATAGTTGCTCTTCAATTGTTAAATGTGATGATAAAATGCTCACGCATCTTTCTTTATCTGACCAAGGAATTAAAATGCCTACAACAATTTCATCGCCACTTTGTTACCGAGATGATGGAAATCGAAAATATTTAGACAATGTTATTGAAATCATTGGTTTACCAATGATAGTCAAAGAAAATTATGGTAGTTTAGGTAGACAAGTTTATTTTGTAACAAATAAAAATGAATTATTAGATTTAGAAAATAAACTTATTCATGTGCCTCATATTTTCCAGCAATTTATTGCATCTTCAAAAGGCAAAGATTATCGAATAATAGTAATTGGTGGCAAAGCTGTTGCTTATATGAAAAGAGAGAACAAGTTTTCTTATCTCTCTAATTTAGCTGCAGGTGGAAAAAGTTATGTTGTTGATCTTCCAAAATCCTATTTAGAAGTTGCTGAAAAAGCGGCGAGAATTTTAGAACTTGATTATTGCGGTGTCGATCTACTTGAAGGAGAGAATGGGGAACCAATTCTTTCTGAAGTGAACTCGAATGCTTTCTATGAAGGAATAGAAAAAACAACCGGTATAAATGTTGCCCGGTTGTATGTTGATTACATCTTAAGTAAGTAATTATTTTGGATCTAATCCTTGAAGTCCGATTTGGACTTTTTCTTTTGCTTCTTTTCCAAGCAATTCCTTAATAATTGTTAATGCAAAAGGAATAGAATACTGCATTGATCTTGCTGTAATAATATTTCCTGATTTTTCAACTTCATTTGCAGTAAAATCACCAGCAATTCCTTCATTAAATCCTGCAAAACACGTATATTTTCGGTTTGCTAAATAACCATGTTTTCCTAGGATTGATGGTGCGGCGCAGATTGCGCATAAAAGTTTTCCTTGAGAAGCAAATTTTTCTAAGTAAAGTGGAACTAATGGGTTCTCAGATAAGTTTCTTGTTCCTCGTCCTCCACCAGGAAGAATAATTGCTTCGTATGGAGTTGTATCAAAAATTAGTTTTAGAAGCGCATCGGCTAAAACATGAACACCAAATGAAGATTGCACTTCGAGTCGATCAGTAATTGATACGGTTGTAACTTCAATTCCTGCTCTTGTTAAAACGTCTCTAGTAGTTAGGGCCTCTGTATCTTCAAAACCATCAGCCAATAGCATTAATACTTTCATAAACAAATTCCTTATTTATTGATATAATTTTAGCACAGAGGTTCAAAATGAATAAAACATCCGTCTTACCTTTATTAATGTTCGCTTTAGTTGTTTCTGGCTGTACTTCTACACCAAAAAAGAAGAAAACAACTTCTTCTCCTGAACAATCATCGAAGGTTGATCCAACATCAGGAGAGACTCCAACTTCTCAACAACCAAGCCCAACAAGTTCTGCCGGTCCTTCATCAAGCTCAACAGTTCCTGCATCGAGTTCTTCTGTTGTTCCTCCTAGTGGAGAATTTACAGTCACAATTCTTACTGCTGGACAAGAACTTGAAAATTACACAAATTGGAGTCCGACTGGTGGTGTGGCAATTAATGGAGAAAAGTCTGGAAAAGCTAATCTAGAAAAACTTACAAATTGGTGTATTCAATCTTGTGGTTACGATGGATGTGTAGCTTCACTTGAATGCACAAATATATATGCTCAATATCAGTTGTATGATAACCAACCTCATTCATCTTTAATACTTGGCACAAATAAATCCTCTGGAACCTTTACATGGAACTCAAGTCTTTCAATCAATAAAGTTGAAGTTACTGTAAAACCATACTATAAGTATGTTGAATACACTGATACATGGAATCATGATGAAGGAACTACAGTTCTCATTGATACAGATTCTCATGAACTGGAAAATGCTGCCGAGATTCCTGATGCACAAGTTGTTAGTAAAACATATTCAACACCAGTAAAGTCATTTTCTTTAGCGAATACAACTAATGGTCGAATTTTTGTCGATCAAATTAAAATAACTTTCCAAAACTAATAGAGAGCCTGCAAGTCAGGCTTTTTTAATAATCTTGTAAGCGTTTTACACGCTTTTTTATTGAAATAATATTGGTGATAATTTATTATCAATAACGCAAAGAGGAAAATAGAATGGAAAATACAAAAATCAAATCCATCCACGGTCGTGAAATTCTCGACTCCCGTGGAAATCCAACTGTCGAAGTTGATGTTGTTCTCGAAAACGGTATGATGGCCCGTGCTGAAGTCCCAAGCGGAGCTTCCACAGGTATCTACGAAGCACTCGAACTTCGTGACGGTGATAAAAAACGTTACCTTGGTAAAGGAACCTTAAAAGCTGTTGCCAATGTTAACGAAATCTTAGCCAAAGAACTTAAAGGCCAAGATGCTGCTAATCCAGATGCAATCGATGAACTCATGCTCAAGATTGATGGTACCAAAGGTAAAACCAAACTCGGTGCTAATGCTATCTTAGCTGTCTCCCTTGCTGTTAACAAATTAGCTGCTCAAATCAAAGGTGTCCCACTCTACAAATATTTATCCGAAGGACGTGAAGTTGTTCTTCCAGTCCCAATGATGAACATTCTCAATGGTGGATGCCACGCTTCCAATACTGTCGACTCCCAAGAATTTATGATTATGCCAGTCGGCGCTCCAAACTTCCGTGAATGCTTAAGATGGTGTTCCGAAGTCTACCACGTCCTCGCCAAGAACCTCAAAGCCAAAGGCTTAGCTGTTTCTGTCGGTGACGAAGGTGGTTTCGCTCCAAACTTAGCTTCTGATGAAGAAGTCTTAAGAGAAATCGTCAAAGCTATTGAAGATGCTGGTTATGTCCCAGGAAAAGACTTCAAGTTAGCTATGGATGCTGCTGCTTCCGAATGGAAGGATGAAGAAAAAGGTGTTGGTTACTACTACTTACCAAAACAAAAGAAGCATATGACTTCTGATGAACTTATTGAACACTGGGCCAAACTTCTTGAAGAATTCCCAATTGTCTCCTATGAAGATATTCTCGACGAAGAAGACTGGGAAGGCTGGAAGAAACTTACTGCCCGTATCGGTAAGAAAGTTCAACTCGTTGGTGACGACTTATTCGTTAC
Organism: uncultured Caryophanales bacterium; assembly: GCA_946185585.1. GTDB lineage: Bacteria > Bacillota_I > Bacilli_A > RFN20 > CAG-826 > Fiminaster. The sequence goes on along the minus strand of CAMHJP010000010.1, from coordinate 11,066 downwards.
AAACGTCGAACGTTTAAGCAAGGGTATCAAAGTTGGTGCCGCAAACTCCATCTTAATTAAACTCAACCAAATCGGTTCTGTTAAAGAAACCAAAGCTGCTATCAAGATGGCTCATGATGCTGGTTATACTGCTGTTACTTCTCACCGTTCTGGTGAAACAGAAGATACCTTCATTGCTGACCTCTGTGTTGGCTTAGCAACTGGTCAAATCAAGACCGGTGCTCCATGCCGTGGCGAACGTGTGAACAAGTACAATCAACTTCTCCGTATTGAAGAAGAACTTGGTCCAAAAGCCAAATATGCTGGCATGAACGCCTTCAAGTTTGCAAAATAATTAATCAAACAAAACCAAAATTGACTCTCCTTTGGAGAGTCTTTTTTGTTATCTATAATTATTTACTTAAACAATATAAAATTATGCCGATGAAAAAACATGTCTATCATATTCCTTATTTAGGATTTCATACTCGTGCATACACATTTGGCGATATTAAGAACGGAACGCCATTAATTATTCTCCACGGTGGACCAGGTGGATGTGTTGAGCGTTATGAAGTTTTAGAGCAACTCGCCGATCAAGGAATTCCATTAATTTTCTATGATCAATTAGGTGCTGGATATTCTCGCGTTCCTAAAGGAAACGAAGACCTTTGGACATTTGAAACATATTTAAAAGAACTGGAAAATGTCATCCACTTTTTTGGTCTAAAAAAGTTTTCTATTCTTGGACACTCGTGGGGTGGAATGCTTGCCTTAGAATGGGTGTGTAAATATCCTCATGAAGGTTTAGAAAAACTCATTCTGTTCTCTACTCTTCCATCAACAAAAATATGGAACGACGAACATCTGAAAATGATCGAGTCTTATCCAAAAGAACAAGTTGAAGCAATCTTAAATGAGAAAGACAAAAAACCATACGACAAGAAGCTTTTTAAAGAGGGAATGAAACGGTTTTATGATGAACACGTTGGTAAGAAAAATCAACGAAAATACACACCAAAAACCAAACATTTTCCAAAAACTAATAAAGAAATATATAACAAAATGTGGGGATTTTCTGAATTATTTGGGAATGGAACTTTAGCGGATTACGATGTTACAAATTTGCTTTATAAAGTAGATGTTCCGACATTAATCTTATCTGGAAAATATGATGAGTCAACACCAGAGATGAACCGTGTTATGAAAGAAAAAATACCTCACTCGAAGTGGGTACTTTTAGAGAATTCACATCATGGCGGATATAACGAAGAACCAGATGTAGTTTTAGAGTCTATTTATAAATTTATTAAATAAATTTCTTAAGAACAACTTTTTCAGCATCAGAAATGAACGCTGCATCAATTGTATTTAAAGCGAACTCTTGCAGTTCGTTTTCTTTAAATCCGAGTTTACTAAGTGTGCGATATTCTTTCCAAAGTTCCGTATTTGAAACTGTCATATTATCAGTATTAATTGTGAATTTTACACCAGCTTCTTTTAATTGCTTAAATGGCAAGTCTGAGTAGGATTTTATGGCTTTTGTATCGAGGTTTGACTTTGGGCAAATTTCCAAGCAAATCCCTTGTTTTTCCAGCAATTCCACGACATTTTTGTCTTCGACTGAATGGATTCCATGTCCGATTCTTAATGCCCCCATTTTTACCGCAGATTCAACAGATTTTGCTCCTGATGCTTCTCCTGAATGGATGGTGTATGGTAGTTGATATTTTTTAGCAAGTTCGAATTCTTTTTGGAAGAGTTCATTTGGGAATAATGCTTCAGCTCCAGCAAGATCAATGGCAACAACACCTTTTCCGTAGAATTCTTTTGCAACCTCTACAGTTTCCATATTTGCTTCATGAGTGTTTTCACCACGCATACAACAAAGAATTAGGTTTGCACGAATGAATTTTTGTTCTGCAAAGGCTGTGACTAAAGTTTCAACAACTTCTCTTTGCGTTAAGCCTTGAGCAGTGGAGAGTTGTGGTGCCATTCTAACCTCGCAATATTTAAGACCTTGTTTCGAAAGACGTTCTAATAAATCTAAAGAACATTTTCTTAATCCGTTTTTGGATTGGAGAACAAGATTTGGAAGATCAAAACGTTCCAAATATTCATTAAGAGATTGGCAGTTTTTCGGCACTCTTAAATATTTGTTCAGTTTATGTGGGCAATAAGTTGGAAGTTTGATCCCTTCCTCCTTTGCCACTTCGATAATTACTTTTGAAGATAAGGATCCATCTAAGTGTAGATGAATGTCTGCTATAGCGTATTTTTTGTAGTCCATATGTTGATATTATACGAAGAATTTTCTTTTTAGTGGAAAAATAATAATTTTTCTATAAAATTGTTATTGCTGACAAAGGAGGATGATTTATGAAAGAAATCAAAATTAGTGAATTAGAGAAAATACAAAGTGAATATGAAAAAGATCATTCCTGTACAGTCGCTCGTCACGCATTAACCGGTGCAGATATTAATACAGTTGCTGGAAGCAAAGACGCAGTCCGTGATCTTGATTTTAACTTTGATATTAACATCAAATCTATGGATGTTGCGAACCAAAAAGCATCTGGAAGATGCTGGATTTTTGCTGGTTGCAACTGCATGAGAGAAAGAATTGGTCGTAAACTTGGACTTAGTTCTTTCAAATTGTCACAAAGCTACATTGCTTTCTATGACAAATTAGAAAAACTTAACTACACATTAGAAGCACTTATTGAAACAATCGATTGCGATTATGATGATCGTACTGTTCAATTCTTAGTTCAAAACGGAATTGGTGATGGTGGTCAATGGGACATGCTTGTTAACGTTGTTAAGAAATATGGTTTATGCCCAAAGAACGCATATGTTGAAACATATACTTCTAGCTCAACTCGTTCTTTAAATGCTTTATTAAATGCCGAAGTTCGTCGTTTCGCGAGCGAATCACGCAAGGTGAAAGCTGAAAAAGGAATGAAAGCGGTCGAAGAACTTAAAGAATCTTATATGAAGAGATTCTATAAAGCTCTCGTTTCCTGCTATGGTCTTCCACCAAAAACATTTGACCTTAAGTACACTGATGACAAAGGAAAATATCACGTTGTTCGTGGTTATACTCCAAAGTCATTCTTTGATGAATTTATCGGAGATACAATTGATGATTTTGTGAGCTGCATTAATGCACCAACCAAATCAAAACCATTCAATAAATCCTATACTGTCCAATACTTAGGTAACGTTTATGGTGGTAAAGTTGTTAAACACCTCAACCTTCCAATGGAAAGACTTAAAGAAGTCATTCTTGCCCAACTTAGAGATGGTTTCATCGTCTGGTTTGGTAGTGATGTCTCTTCCTATGGCGATCGTGTGAGAGGCGTTTGGAACGACCAAGAATGGGATTATAAGTCTTTGTTAGACTTAGATATCAAAATGGATAAAGGTGAATCCCTTGATTTCCGTGCAAGCGCAATGAATCACGCAATGTGTATTACGGGTGTCGCGTTTGATAAAGATGGCAAACCATCCAAGTGGAAAATTGAGAACTCCTGGGGAGATGATAGAGGTCGTAAAGGTTACTTTACAATGTCTGCCTCTTGGTTTGATCAATACACCTATCAAGCCGTTGTTAAACGTGAATATTTAACCAAGGAAGAACAAGAATCCTATGATGCTGATCCAATTGTTTTAAAACCATGGGATCCAATGGGCTCACTTGCTGATTAATAAGGAGAAAAAACATGTACAAACTAGTTTTAATTCGTCATGGTGAATCTGAATGGAACAAGCTTAACCTCTTTACAGGCTGGACTGATGTTGAACTTTCAGAAAAAGGTGTTGCTGAAGCTCACCGTGCCGGTAAGACGCTTAAAGAAGAAGGTTATGACTTTGATGTCGTTTATACTTCTTTATTAAAACGTGCTATTCATACAATGAATAACGTCTTATTTGAATTAGACCGTGAATGGTTACCAGTTTATAAGTCTTGGAGACTTAACGAACGTCACTATGGCGCTCTTCAAGGTTTAAACAAAGCTGAAACTGCCGAAAAGTATGGCGAAGAACAAGTTAAGATTTGGAGACGTAGTTATGACTGCCCACCTCCTGCACTTGATCCAAAGGATCCACGCAACCCAGCTCTTCAAGCTCAATTTAGAGATGTTCCAGCCAAAGATCTTCCATTACACGAATCTTTGGAAATGACTGTTGCTCGTGCTGTCCCATATTTTGAAGAAGTTATTAAACCAGCAATGGAAAGCGGCAAACGCTGCTTAATCGTTGCTCACGGTAACTCTTTACGTGCTTTAGTGAAATACTTTGATCACATGGCCGACAGTGAAATCGTCGGAGTTAACATTCCAACTGGTGTTCCACTAGTTTATGAATTCGATGAAAAGATGAATGCAGTGAAACATTATTACTTAATGGATGAAGCCGCACTCAAAGCCGAAATGGAAGCTGTCGCAAATCAAGGAAAAGCAAAGAAATAATTAGTTTTTGCTGGTAATTTCGATGAAAAAAGAGACTTATGATCGTCTAATGAAATTTCGCGAAGACCGTGACTGGTCACAATTTCACACAGGCGAAAATTTAGCTAAATCTATTTGTATTGAAGCGAGCGAACTTCTCGAAGTCTTCCAATGGACAAAAGATGAAAAATCATTGGATAAGGTTAAAGAAGAACTTGCTGATGTCATTATGTATTGCACATTAATGGCGGATCATTATCATCTCGACATTGATGAAATAGTGAATACAAAATTAGATGCAAACGAGAAAAAATATCCAGCTGAATTAGTCCGAGGTTCATCGAAGAAATACACTGAATATCGAAATAAAAAATAGATATTAAAATTAATTTGAAGAAGACTCATCTTTCGATTTGAAGATGAGTTTTTTTCTACTTAAATAGTTCCAAACAAGAACAACTAATGTTTTAAATCCGAAGAATAGGACTGCCCATCCAAAAGCTTTAAACGAGAACTCTTTACCTTTGGTAATAAAGTCAAGCCAACCCTCGAACGATGAATGAATTGCAGCATCATCCAAAGCTCTGAAGCCAATCATAATTGCAATACCAATTCCTAATCCAATAACTGAAAGAGCAATGAATAAAAGAATGTTTTTGGCAGATTTAGGATTAACGTTTTCATCAACATTTTTATAGACCCAAATAACGGAGAGAATGTAGTTTGCAACAAGTGAAACTGCAAAGCCAGCGGCGGTGTAGATAACTTCTTTCCATACTCCAATTGAATCCGGCAAAAACGAGGCGACCAAATACGAAACAAGAAAATCAATGATAGTTGCGATACCACCAGTAACGATAAAGCGCAGAATTTCTCCACCCAATCCTTTTTCCTTTAAGTTCAATAATTTGGCCATGTGAGTATTTTATATCAATTTTAGAAATATCGTTATTAATTCATTTGTTAGCGTGTTTCAAAATCAAAAAAATCCTAGCAAAAATCCAATATTTTTTACAAAACTACATCATTTTTCATTTTGTTTTACATTAGTTTTAAGTTAGAAAAAGATAGTTTACTATCTATGAATAACTGGTATAATAATGCCCTATGGAAAACAAGATTCTTTTTTATCTCACAAGTTCCAAAGCATTTGCGACCAAGGTTTCCGAAGAAACTGGGATCCCATTAGGCAAAGTTGAAATTAAGTACTTTTCTGATGGAGAACTCATGGTTCGTTGTTTAAGTGAAGTGAAAGGTAAAAATGTTTTCGTCATTCAATCTACAGGAAAACCATCAGCTCAGACTCTTTTTGAACTTGAGCTTTTTGTTGATGCTGTAAAGAGTGCCGGAGCTAATAAAGTTTATGCTTGTTTACCATATTACGGTTATTCCCGACAAGATCGCATCTCCTATGATGGAGAACCAATCTCTTCTCGAGTTGTTGCAAAAGTCTTAGAGGCTGTGGGCGTTGATGGTGTATTTACAATCGACCTCCACACTGAAGAAGTTGAAAAGTACTTCGACATTGACATAGTCAACCTAAAACCTTTTGAGATTTATGCTAACTACTTTAAGAACAAAGTTGACGCTAAAGAACTTGTTGTAATAACCCCAGACCACGGTTCGGATGATAGAGCAATCGCTTTTGGAAAGTACTTCCCAGGTTGTTCTGTTGGCTTCTTTACAAAGCATCGTCCAAGCCCAAATCGATCTGAAGTGCTTTCGTTCACTGGTAATGTTGAAGGTAAAACATGTATTGTAGTTGACGACATTATTGATACTTGTGGAACCATTAATAACGCCATTGAAGTGTTGACGAACAAGAAAGCAAAAGAGATTTTTGTTATCGGAACTCATGCCGTCTTTTCTAGTAACGCTAGAGTAAGAGGTGCCAAAGAAGTAGTGGTCTCCGATACCATCGAAAACAAAGTAGAAGGAGTGAGAATTATTTCGGTAACAAAGTTGCTTTCTGACGCTATTAAAAAGTGTTAGATTTGCATAGATATTACCGACAATTCTCGGATATTTATGAAAAATCAAATTGTTCGTAGACTAACTGCAAATGCGATTGTTGCTGCCCTTTATTTCGTATTAACATGGGCATCAACTCCGATTGCATTCTTAGGAGTTCAAGTTCGTATTAGTGAATTCTTGTTACTCTTATGTTTCTTTAACAAGGACTACATTGCCGGCGTAACTATTGGTACGCTTCTAGCAAACTTAATGTCTCCAATGCTTCCATGGGATTTAATCTTCGGAACATTAGCGACACTAATTGCTGCTGTTGGCATTGCGTTCTTCCCGCGTTACTTATTACCTGCTGCGTTTATTCCAGCTGTCGTCAATGGATTTATTGTTGCAGCAGAGCTCCACATCATTCTTGAAGATCCGTTCTGGATTAACGTTGGATTTGTCGCCGCTGGAGAAGTCATTGCTGTTGTTGGCCTAGGCTACTCATTAATGATGATCTTAAGACGAATTCCACGATTTCTGGAATTAATTGGAGCAAATCAAAATTTGGATTTTAAGTGGTAAATGAAAAACTTCTGGCTAGAGATTAAACATGTTTGTAAACAAACCGGTGCTAGATACGGTATTTTACACACACCTCATGGCGATGTTGAAGTACCAATGTTTATGCCGGTTGGAACTTTAGCCACAGTTAAAACACTTTCCCCAGAAGAAGTTAAGGAGATGGGTGCTGGAGTTATTTTGTCTAACACCTATCACCTCCATCTTCGACCGGGAGAAGACATCGTTGCTAAAGCAGGTGGACTTCATAAGTTTATGAATTATGATGGCCCAATTCTCACAGATAGCGGTGGTTTCCAAGTCTTCTCTTTAAAAGATAATCGTAAAATCTCTGAAGAAGGTGTTGCGTTTAAGTCTCATCTGAATGGAGACAAAATGTTTTTTACCCCAGAATCTGTAATCGAAATTGAAGAAAAACTTGGCGCAGACATCATTATGTCTTTTGATGAATGTATTCCTTATCCATGCGATGAGAAATACGCTAAAAAATCCGTCGAAAGAACGTTAAGATGGGCAAAACGCGGCCAAGATGCACATAAAAGAGAAGACCAAGCTTTATTTGGTATTGTTCAAGGAGGAGAATTCCAAGACCTTCGTGAACACTGCGCTAAAGAATTAGCAAAAATGGATTTCCCGGGTTACTCCATCGGAGGAACCTCAATTGGAGAACCAAAAGATGTCTTCTCTAAAATGGTTGAATACTCCGTGAAGTATTTACCAGAAGATAAACCACGATATTTAATGGGTGTTGGTTCGATTGATTACCTTCTTGAAGGTATCGAAAAAGGAGTCGACATGTTCGACTGTGTTTTACCTACACGTATTGCTCGTCATGGAGCGTTAATGACCTCCCATGGGCGAGTCAATATTCGTGGTGCTCAATATAAAGAAGATTTCACACCTCTTGATCCAGAGTGTGATTGCTATACATGTAAAAACTACACAAAAGCTTATCTAAGACATTTGTATGTTGCTGATGAGGCTTTTGGTAAACGTCTTTTATCAATTCATAACGTTCGCTTCTTAATCCATTTAATGGAAGAAGCTCGTAAAGCAATTCAAGAAGACCGTTTCGGTGACTTCAAAGAAGAAATGATTCGTAAGTATGGCGATAAGCGAGGTTTCTAATGGATATTTCATTATTTGATTTTGAATTACCAGAAGAACTAATTGCTCAAAGTCCAGCAGCAAAACGTGATGAATCACGACTTTTGGTTGTTGATAAGGAACAAAAAACATACGAAGATAAAGTCTTCCATGACATTATTGATTATCTTCGTCCAGGTGATGTTTTAGTTCGTAACAATACTAAGGTATTGCCTGCTCGTTTATTTGGCGTAAAAGAAGGAACTGGAGCGCATGTTGAAGTCCTTCTTTTAAAGCAAATTGAAGGTGATACGTGGGAATGCTTAACAGGGAATGCTAAGGCTATTAAAGTTGGGTCAGTTATTTCCTTTAAAGACGGATTATTAAAAGCTGAATGCGTTGGTCGAAAAGACGAAGGCATTCGCTTGATGAAGTTTATTTATAAGGGCATTTTCCTTGAGATTTTAAACGAAGTTGGAAACATGCCTTTACCACCTTATATTAAAAAACAATGTGCTGATAATTCACGTTATCAAACAGTTTATGCAAAGGTTTTAGGAAGTGCCGCAGCTCCAACTGCAGGATTCCATTTTACCCAAGAATTGCTGGATAAAATACGTGAAAAAGGCATTGAAATTCTTGATATTACATTACATATTGGGTTAGGTACATTTAAACCTGTTAAAGAACAAAAAGTCGAAGACCACGTCATGCACACAGAACACTATGAGATGAGTGCGGAAGTGGCTGAAAAACTTAACAAAGCCAAGAAGGAAGGTCGCCGAATTATTGCCGTCGGCACAACAGCGACACGAACTTTGGAAGCAATTATGCAAAAACACGGAAAATTTGTTGAAACAAGTGATGATACAGCCATTTTTATTAAGCCAGGTTATGAGTTTAAAGCGATCGATTGTTTGATCACTAATTTCCATCTTCCAAAATCCACTTTAATCATGCTAGTTTCTGCTTTAATTGGACGAGAATTTTGCCTAGAAGTTTATCGTCATGCAGTTGAAGAAAGATATCGTTTCTTTAGCTTTGGAGACTCAATGTTTATCCATGGAAAATAAAATTAATTATTACAAAAAATCCCGGCAAATCTTGGACGAAATTAAAAAATCCAATGCAAAACCAAGACTTTTATTACATGCTTGTTGCGGGCCATGTTCGACTTTTCCACTGAAGTTTTTGTGTCCGCATTTTGATGTCACAATCTTCTTCAATAACTCCAACATTTACCCTGAAGATGAATACGTTAGAAGACGTGATGAATTGAAGAAATTTTTGGGTTATTTTGAACGAGACTTTGGTTACCATGTCGATGTTATTGAGACACCGTATGACAACGAGAATTACATGAAGGATCTTGAACCATACAAGGATCAACCAGAAGGACAAACAAGATGCTTTATTTGTTATGAAAAAAGAATGGATCAAGCTTTTGCTTATGCTGATTCGCATGGATTCGATTATTTCACAACCGTGATGACTATTTCTCGTCAGAAGAATTCTCAGAAATTAAACGAGATTGGTTTAAAGATTTCTCAAAAATATAAAAATACTAAGTATTTTTTCTCCGACTTTAAGAAGAACAAAGGCATTGATGAAGCTCGAGAAATGAGGATCCATTATGACCTCTATCAACAGCTTTATTGTGGGTGCAAATACACCTATGAAAAGTGCCTCATAAAATACAAAAAATAGTAAAAATTTATAGTGATTTTTAGCTAGTTTTGCCCAATTTCGAGGGCATTTTTTATTTACTTTATATTCAAAATTATTAAATTTCGCTTGCGTAATATTACATATAGGCGTATTCTTATACACGTTATCGTTTGCGTTGACATGCGAGGTTGCTGACACACCGACAGGCGTTGTCATGAAACGGGTGTCAGGTAATTCGTAGAGAGCAAAACGATGCTAGCCTGAAAAAAAGAAATGAAGGAGGAAAATTCATGGCAAAAGTAAAATCGATTCGGGTTCGTTTGCAAGCCTATGATCACAAGATCCTTGATATTGGTGTCGAAAAGATCATCGCTGCTGCAAAGAAGACCGGGGCTGGTGTTGTGGGCCCTGTTCCTCTCCCAACCGAAAAGCAAGTCTATACGATCTTGCGTGCTGTCCATAAGTACAAAGATGCTCGTGAACAGTTTGAAATCAGAACACATAAGAGATTGATCGATATCACCAATCCAACTAAGGAAACAATTGATACCTTAAGAAAACTTGATTTACCAAGTGGAGTCGATATCGATATCAAGTTATAAGGAGGTAAGGCGAAATGAAAGAAATCATTGGTCGTAAGATGGGCATGACTGAAGTCTTCGCAAAAGACGGCAAGATGTATGCAGTCACCGTTATCGAAGTCTTACCAAACGTTGTAACTCAAGTCAAAACTGTCGAAAAAGATGGTTATGCCGCTATCCAAGTCGGTATCGAAGACAAGAAAGAATCCAAAGTTAATTCCGCTGAAAGAGGACACTTCAAGAAAGCTGGAGTTCCAGCCAAGAAAGTTCTTCGCGAATTAAAAGGCGATGAAATGGCCGCTTATAAAGTTGGCGACGAAATCAAAGCCGACATCTTCCAAGCCGGAGATATCGTTGACGTGATCGGCGTCTCCAAAGGTCGTGGTTATGCTGGTACAGTGAAACGCTGGGGCCACAAGATCGGACCAAAGGGACACGGATCTGGATATCACAGAGGACAAGGTTCCTTCGCTAACAACGGACGTAATAACGCACGTGTCATCCCAGGAAAATTAATGTCTGGTCATCATGGTAATCTCTCCAGTACAATCCTCAACCAATTAGTTGTCGAAACAAATGCTGAAAAGAATTACATCTTGGTCAGAGGTTCTGTCCCAGGTGCTAAAAAGAGCTTAGTTGTGGTTCGCTCCGCAATCAAAGCCCAATTAGGACAAGAAGAAAAAGTTCACGAATTAGTGGACTATGAAGCTGCTGAAAGAGCTGCTGAAGCTGCCCGTAAGGCGGAAGAAGAAGCTCGTAAAGCTGC
>CAMHJP010000009.1 GCA_946185585.1 uncultured Caryophanales bacterium | reverse complement strand
CTGAAAGAGCTGCTGAAGCTGCCCGTAAGGCGGAAGAAGAAGCTCGTAAAGCTGCTGAAGAAGCTGCCAAACAAGCAGCCGCCCAAGAAGCTCCAGTTGCTGAAGAAGCCCCAAAGGCTGAAGAACCAGCTGCTGAAGAGAAAGGAGAATAATCATGGCTGAAAAGAAAATTTCTCTCCCTGTTTATTCCCAAGCAGGCGAAAAGGTCTCAACTGTTTCTGTTAGTGCAGAACAATTCGGTGTCGAAGAACACACTCAAGCTGTGAAAGACGCCATCGTTGTCTACCAAGCTAACATGAGACAAGACACCGCTAAAACTAAAAAACGTGATGAAGTTAGCGGTGGTGGTAAAAAACCATGGAGACAAAAAGGTACTGGTCGTGCCCGTGCCGGTAGCTCCCGTTCCCCAATCTGGGTTGGCGGTGGTACCGTCTTTGGTCCAACTGGTGTCCAAAATCACACCATTAAACAAAACCGTAAGGAACACAAACTCGCATTACGCAGCATGTATTCCGCAAAGGTGAAAGATCTTGTCATTGTTGACGAAATCAAACTCGCCGACAAGAAGACCAAAAACGTCGTCAAGATGTTCAAAGATCTTAAAGTCTCAGGAAAGATTCTTGTTGTTGTCGCTGATGACAAAAACGAAAACCTCATCTGGGGCGCTGGTAACATTAAAGACTGTGTTGTTACACCAGCCTGGAATGTTAGTGTCTATGACTTAGCTTACTTTGATAAGATCGTCATGGATAAGGCAACCTTAAAGGTTGTTGAAGAAGTATTAGCATAAGGAGGAACATGAAAATGGCGAAAAAAGTCGAAGAACAAAAGTTCGGTCGTCCAACTGTTCATGAATTAGATTTAATCATTGAACCAGTCATCACCGAAAAAACAATGTCCCTTATGCAAGAACAAAACAAAGTGACATTAAAGGTTAGCCCAAAGGCCAACCGTGCTGAAGTGAAGAAAGCCTTCGAAAAGGTCTTCAACGTCAAAGCACTCGATGTCAACATTGTTAATGTTCCAAGTAAGAAAACCACACGTGGTGGACGTTACCAAGGTTCCATCAGTGGTTATAAGAAAGCGGTCGTGACTATTGCAGAAGGCGAAGCACTTGACCTCTTCAAAGAGTAATCTGAAATAGGATTTACACATTATAGGAGAAACAAAATGTCAATTAGAACATTCAGACCAACGTCTGCTTCTCGAAGAAACATGACGAATCTGACTTATGAAGAAATCACCAAAAGTACTCCTGAAAAAAGTTTAACTGTTAAATTAAGTAAAACTGGCGGTCGTAATAACCAAGGCGTCATTACAACCCGTCACATCGGTGGTGGTCATAAGCGTAGATATCGTGTCATTGACTTCAAGAGAAACAAAGACGGAATCGTCGGCGTTGTCAAAGCGGTGGAATATGATCCAAACCGTAACGCCAACATCTTACTCGTCGTTTACACCGATGGTGAAAAGCGATACATCCTCGCTCCACAAAACTTACATGTGGGCGACAAGGTCATCTCTGGCGAAAACGTTGATATTAAAGTCGGTAACTGCTTACCACTTGCCAACATCCCAGAAGGTACCTTCATCCATAACATTGAACTTTCCCCAAAGAAAGGCGGACAAATGTGCCGTGCCGCTGGTACAAGTGCTCAAGTGCTTGGTGCCGAAGGCAAATACGTCATCTTACGTCTCGCCTCTGGTGAAGTCAGAAAAGTCTTAAATACCTGCCGTGCGACAATCGGAGTTGTCGGAAACGAAGACTACATCCTTGTTAACAAGGGTAAAGCAGGTAAGACCCGCTGGTTAGGAACTAGACCAACCGTCCGTGGTTCCGTCATGAACCCAAATGACCACCCACACGGTGGTGGTGAAGGTAAATCACCAGTTGGACGCGATGCACCTCGCACCCCATGGGGTAAACGTGCTCTCGGCGTTAAAACACGTCGTAACAAACAAGCTTCTACGAAACTCATCGTTCGTCGTAGAAACGATAAATAATGAAAGGAGAATTCAAGAATGTCACGTTCCATTAAAAAAGGCCCATTCTGTGATGCCTATCTTCTTAAGAAGGTTGACGCACTTAATGCCGCTAACAAAAAAGAAGTCATTAAGACTTGGTCCCGTCGTTCCACAATTTTCCCATCATTTGTCGAACACACATTCGCTGTCTATAACGGACGCGAACACATTACCGTCTATGTCACTGAAGATATGGTTGGCCACAAGTTAGGCGAATTCGCCCCAACAAGAACCTTCAAAGGACACCACGGTAATAATGCAGAAGATAAGGCTGCAGCAGCAAAATAAGGAGGTAAGTAAAGATGGCTGAAGAAAAGAAAACAGCAGTAAAGAAAGCCCCAGCTGCAAAGAAGGCTCCTGCGAAAAAAGCTCCTGCCAAGAAAGAAGCACCAGTTGCTGAAGTCAAAGCAGAAGAAACAGTGAAGGCTACTGAAGCTCCAAAGGCTGCTAAGAAAGCTAAAAAGGCTGAAAAGAAAGCTCCAGAAGCTCCAAAGAAACCAGTTGTCACTGAAGCCCGCGCCGTCGCTAAAGACGTTCGCATCACTCCAAGAAAAGCAAGACTCGTTATTGATCTTGTCCGTGGCAAAGGCGTTAACGAAGCGTTAGGTATCTTAGCTAACGTCAATCGTGCTGCTTCACCACTTGTTAGTAAGGTTATTCGTAGCGCCGCTGCGAACGCCATTAACAACTTCTCAATGAGTGAAGAAAATCTCTATGTTGCGGAAATCTATGCAACAGACGGCATCAAGATGAAACGTTTCCTTCCAAGAGCGAAGGGTAGTGCTTCAGGCTTAGTTAAAAGAACATCCCACATTACAGTTGTGGTGAAAGAAAGATAAGGAGGAATTGAGCAAAAATGGGTCAAAAAGTTAGTCCTGTAGGTATGCGTGTTGGAATTAACCGTGACTGGCACTCCCGCTGGTTCGCATCCAACCAAGAATACGCAAAGTTCCTTCATGAAGATATCCGCGTCCGCGCTTATCTTGAAAAAGAATTAAAAGAAGCTCTTCTCTCCCACGTGGAGATCGAAAGACATAAAACCGACAAGGGTCACGATGTGACTGTTCAAGTCTTCGTTGCTCGTCCAGGTGTGGTCATTGGCCAAGAAGGTGCCAACATTAACCGCATTAAGAAAGAAGTCGGTAAATTACTCAAAGGTTCCAACGTTCGTTTAGACGTCGTTGATGTCAAAAATCCAGATTTAGATGCAGCGTTAGTTGCTCAATGGATTGCCACCGAACTGGAAAACCGTGCATCATTCCGTACCGCACAAAAGAAAGCTATTCAACGCGTTCGTAAAGCTGGTGCAAAAGGATGCAAAACCATGGTTAGCGGCCGTTTAGGCGGTGCTGATATCGCTCGAAGCGAAGGTTATAAGGAAGGTATTGTTCCATTAACCACACTTCGTAGTGACATCGACTTCGCGATTAAAGAAGCCGTTACTCCATATGGCCGTTTAGGCGTTAAAGTCTGGATTTGTAAACCAGCCGAAGGCGAAAGAAAAGAACATGAACAACATGAAGCTCGTCGCCCACGCCCAGAACGTCCAGAACACCGTGCTGTGAAAGGAGATAAATAATTATGTTACAACCAAAACGTGTTAAATATCGTCGTCCTCACGGCATTAAATACGAAGGCCTTTCCAAGGGTGGTAATGAAATCTCCTTTGGAGAATATGGTCTTCAAGCGGTGACTGGCGCATGGATCACTGATCGTCAAATCGAAAGTGCTCGTATCGTCTTAAGCCGCTATTGCAAGAAAGAAGGAAAAGTATACATCCGTATCTTCCCACATCTTGCTAAAACTAAAAAACCAGCCGAAGTTCGTATGGGTTCCGGTAAAGGTTCACCAGAAAACTGGGTTGCAGTTGTGAAAAAGAACCGCGTCATGTTTGAAATGGGTGGTCTTCCAAAGGAAGTCGCCATGGAAGCTCTCCGCTTAGCTGCTTATAAGCTTCCAAACAAGTGCCGCGTCATTTGTAAGGAGGGTAAGTAATCATGAAAGTCGCTGAATTCCGTGAAATGAGTAACGAAGAACTTAACGAAAAGATCTACTTACTCAAAGAAGAATTATTCAATCTTCGTCGTAAGAAAGCTGTTGGACAGCTCGAACACGGTGAAGAAATCCACAGAGTTCGTAAAGATATCGCGCGTGCCTATATGGTTCAACGCGAAAGAGAACTCGGCATTAAATAAGGAGGATTAGACTGATGGAAAGAAATCGTAGAACAACTCTTCAAGGCGTTGTCGTTTCTAACAAGATGGACAAAACCATTGTCGTCGAAGTCGAAACTCATAAAAGACATGCCAAATACCAAAAACGTGTGAAATATTCTAATAAGTATTACGCGCACGATGAAAAGAACGTCGCTAAAGTTGGTGATACCGTCACCATTATGGCTTCCCGTCCATTAAGTGCTCTTAAACGTTTCCGTTTAGTGAGTGTGGATAAGAAAGCCGCTGTCGACATTAAAGTCCTCGAAGCTGAAAAAGAACTTGAAATCCAAGCTGAAGAAGCAGTGAAGGCTGAAGAACCAAAAGTTGAAGAAGCCCCAAAAGCTGAACCAGCCAAGGAAGAAGCTCCAGTAGTCGAAGAAAAGAAACCAGCTGCGAAAAAGGCTCCAGCTAAGAAAGCTCCAGCCAAAAAACCAGCTACAAAGAAAGCTCCAGCCAAAAAGGCTGAAGAAAAAGCAGAATAACGGAGGTAATTAGTCATGATTCAAACAGAAACAAACTTAGTTGTGGCCGATAACTCCGGTGCTCGTAGTGTTCGTGTCTTCCGTCTTAAAGGCGGTAGCACCCGCAAATCTTGTAGCATTGGTGACGTTGTCACCTGTGCTGTCAAAGAAGCCATTCCAAATGGCCGTGTGAAAAAAAGTGACATCGTCAAAGGTGTCATCGTCCGTACCAAACACGCCATCAACCGTCCAGATGGTAGCCAAATCGCCTTTGACGATAACGCTGTTGTCTTAATTGATGCTGAAGGCGCTCCAATCGGAACACGTGTCTTTGGACCAGTGGCCCGTGAACTTCGTGACCAAGGTGAAGGATTTATGAAGATCGTTTCCCTTGCTACTGAGGTTCTCTAATAGGAGGATTGATGATTATGAAAATCGTAAAAGGTGATAAAGTCGTCGTCATTGCCGGAAAAGACAAAGGAAAAGAAGGCATTGTTCAAGCCGTCTATCCAAAGAAAAACAAAGTTGTCGTCGAAGGCGTGAACGTTCACAAACGTCATAAAAAACCAACTCAACAATCCCCAGAAGGTAGCGTTGTCGAAATGTACGTCCCAATCGACGCAAGTAATGTCGCCATCGTTGACCCAAAAACAAAGAAAGCTTCCCGCGTTGGATACTCTGTTGATAAGGATGGAAAGAAAATCCGTATCAGCAAAGCCAGCGGAAGCAAACTCAACTAGGAGGCAAACAAATGGCAGAAACAAAGAAACCTGCAGCTAAGTCTGCAGCAGTCAAGAAAGCTGCTGCTCCTAAGAAAGCTGCTCCAGCTAAAGAGGCTCCTGCGAAAGTAGAAGCTGCTCCAAAGGCTGCCCCAGCAAAGAAAGTTTCCAAAGGAAACAAGAAACGCACTGTCTCAACCCGTTTACTTGATAAATATGAATCCGAAATGAAGAAAGCCTTAATGGAAGAATTCAAATATTCCTCCATCATGCAAGTTCCTCATTTAGAGAAAATTGTCATTAACGTCGGTGTTGGCGATGCCTTAACTGATAACAAGGCCTTAGATAGCGTCGTGAGCGAAATTGCGCAAATCACTGGTCAACATCCAGTCGTCACCAAAGCTAAAAAATCCATCGCGAGCTTCAAGCTCCGTGAAGGACAAGGCATTGGTTGCAAAGTCACTCTTCGTGGAGTCCGCATGTACGAATTCTTCGATCGTCTTGTGACTATCGCGCTCCCACGTGTCCGTGACTTCCGTGGAGTCTCTAAAAACTCCTTTGATGGTCATGGTAACTACACTCTTGGAATTAAGGAACAACTTATTTTCCCAGAAATCGACTACGATAAGGTCAACAAAATCCGTGGTATGGATATCGTCATTGTCACAACTGCTCAGTCGGACAATGAAGCCTATAGCTTACTTAAGCTCTTAGGAATGCCATTCCACAAATAAGGAAGGAGGAAAGAAACAATGGCAAAAACCAGTATGAAGGTCAAATGTGCAAGACCAAAGAAATTCAAAGTTCGTGAATATACTCGTTGTGAACGTTGCGGACGTCCTCACTCCGTATATTCAAAATTCAAACTCTGTCGTGTCTGTTTACGTGAACTCGCCTATAAAGGTGAAATCCCAGGCATGAAGAAAGCTAGTTGGTAAGAAAAGGAGGAAGAAATACTATGATGACAGATCCAATTGCCGATATGCTCACTCGTATTCGTAACGCTAACGCCTTACGCTATGCCTCCGTGAAGATGCCATCGAGCAAAATGAAAGTGGAAATCGCCAAGATTCTTCTTGAAGAAGGATTTATCTCTGATTACCACGTGGAAGGTGAAACCAAGAAAGAACTCATCATCTCCCTTAAGTACGGTCTTAATGGTCAACGCGTTATTTCCGGATTAAAGAAGATTAGTAAACCAGGTCTTCGTGTCAATGCGAAGTCCGATAAGCTTCCAAGAGTCTTAAATGGCTTAGGAATCGCTATTATCTCTACCAGTAAAGGAGTGGTAAGCGATAAAACTGCTCGCGCCTTAGGCGTCGGCGGTGAAGTTCTCGCTTACGTGTGGTAATTATGTCCCGTATCGGTTTAAAAGCGATCAAACTCCCAGCTGGAGTTAGCGTTGAACAAGCTAATGGTGTTGCTACTGTTAAAGGTCCAAAAGGATCATTAACTGTCAAGATCAACCCATTAATCACAGTTGAAGTGAATGGTGATGAAGTTCGTTGCTCTAGAGCAAACGATGAAAAACACACCAAACAACTCCATGGCACCACAAGAGCTAATCTTCAAGATGCAGTTACTGGTGTCTCAGTTGGCTTCAAAAAAGAACTCGTTATCGTTGGTATTGGTTACCGTGCATCCATGAGAGGTGAAAACATCGTCATGAACGTTGGTTACTCCCATGAAATCGTCTTAAAACCAGGACCAACAGTCAAAATTAGTTGTCCAAGCGCCAACGAAATTACCGTTGAAGGTCTTGATAAACAAGCCGTTGGACAAACAGCTGCGTTAATCCGTGGTACTAGAGAACCAGAACCATACAATGGTAAAGGTGTCATGTACAAGAATGAACATATCATTCGTAAAGAAGGAAAACGCGCTGGTGCGAAATAGTTGAAAGGAGATTTTCGTTCGTATGATTAATAAAGAATCAAAAAACGCTGTCCGTGTTCGTAAACACGAGCGTGTTAGAGCCAAAGTCAAAGGTTCAGCTACTTGCCCACGCTTATGCGTCTTCCGTTCCAATAAACACATTGAAGCTCAATTAATCGATGATGTTGCTAAAGCAACTCTCGTTAGTTCTTCAAGTGTCCAACTCAAACTTGAAAACGGCTCCAACATTGAAGCTGCGAAGAAAGTTGGTGCGGATTTAGCCGCTAAGGCGAAAGCGAAAAAGATTTCCACAGTCGTCTTCGACCGTGGTGGTTATGTCTACCATGGACGTGTTGCTGCTTTAGCAGATGCCGCCCGTGAAGGTGGATTAAAGTTCTAATAGGAGGAATAACAAATGTCAGAAGAACAAAAGAAAGTTGAAGCTGCTCCAGAAGTTGCTCCTCAAGAAGAACCAAAATTAGAAAGAGGCCGTGTTGATCGTGGTGAACGTCGTCCACGTCGTGATGATCGTCGTCCACAACGTAGAAATGGCCGCTTAGAAGAAGTCAAAGAGTACGAAGAAGTTGTTGTTGAAATCAACCGTATCGCCAAAACAGTTAAAGGTGGACGTCGTATGCGTTTCTCCGCTCTCGTTGTCATCGGAAATAAGAAAGGCAAATACGGATTCGGAACAGGTAAGGCTGCTGAAGTCCCAGATGCCATTAAGAAAGCTCTTGAAGCCGCAAAGAAGAATACTTTCCAACTCCACATCGTCAAAGGTGGAACACTTGCCCATGAAATCATTGGTAAGTTTGGTGCTTGCGAAGTCTTCTTAAAACCAGCACCTGAAGGTACTGGAATTATTGCTGGTGGTCCAGTTCGTGCTATCTTAGAACTTGCTGGTATCCGTAACGTTACTAGTAAAGTTTATGGTTCACGCGCTCCAATCAATATTATTCGCGCTACCAACAATGGTCTTCAAAACTTAAAGAGCTACGCACAAGTCCAAGCACTTCGTGCGAAAGCTGAATAATTCGGAGGTTACAACATATGAAACTTAACGAATTACGTAATGTCGAAGGTGCCAAAACAAAGAAAACTCGTGCTGGCCGTGGCTTAGGCTCCGGTTTAGGCAAGAACTGTGGTACTGGAAACAAAGGACAAAAGTCCCGTTCTGGTGGTCTAAAAGCCCCAGGATTTGAAGGTGGACAAACTCCACTTTATAGACGTTTGCCAAAATTTGGTTTCACCAATGGCTCCCGTAAGGAATTCGCCATTGTTAACGTTGGTTCCTTAAACAAATTTGCTGAAGGAACCGAAGTTACTCCAACTCTTCTTATCGAAGCTGGCTTAGTCAAAGCCGAAAAAGACGGTGTGAAGATTCTTGGAAATGGTGAATTAAACGTCAAACTCGTGGTTAAAGCCCACAAGTTCAGCGCTAGCGCTAAAGCCGCCATTGAAAAAGTTGGTGGCACAGTCGAGGTTTTATAATCTTATGAAAAAAATCGCCGATATCTTCAAAAATAAGGAAATTGTTGGTCGTATCTTCTTTACGATCATGATCTTACTTGTCTTTCGAATTGGGGCGGCGATTACTGTTCCGGGAGTTAAACCAAGTAGTGAACTCTCGGAAGCCTTAAATTCCGCTAATGCTGTCGCCCTGATGGATCTTCTTGGTGGTGGAGCTCTAAGTAACTTCTCCATCTTCGCCCTTGGCGTTGGTCCTTACATTACCGCGCAGATTATTGTTCAACTATTACAAAAAGATGTGCTACCTGCCTTGACCGAACTTTCGAAACAAGGCGAATATGGTCGAAAAAAGACCGAAATGGCGACAAGATACTTGACTCTCTTATTAGGAGCGGTCCAAGCCTATGGCATTATCAAAACGATGGAAAATTATCAATACCTCGAATTGAACTTGCCAATCGGTGAATTCTGGACCTATGCCTACATTGTTACTGTAATGTTAGCTGGTACTATGACAGTGATGTGGCTTGGTGACCAAATCACCGAAAAAGGTCTTGGAAACGGTATTTCCGTCATTATCTTTGCTGGAATTGTTCGTTCCTTACCAGTGCAAATCTATCGTGCGTTTAATAACTGGATCGGTACAACCTATAAGGAACCAAGCGAACTGATTCGAGGTTCCTTCCAATTTGCACTCTACATTCTAGCATTCATTCTCATCTTAGCCTTTGTCGTGTTCATCGAACTCGCCAAACGTAAGATTCCGGTCCAACATTCTGGAAAAAGTGGTGGACAAACCGCCTCGATGGCGAAAGCGAGCTTCCTTCCAATCAAGGTTAACTCTGCTGGTGTTATTCCAGTCATCTTCGCTTCATCAATTATGATGGCTCCATCAGTTGTCGCATCCTTTATTACCGATAACTCCGAAGCCAAATGGCTCGACATCTTCAACTATTCGAAGATGTATGACATGGGTGGTTGGTCGATGCCGTGGGGATTAATTATCTATTGTGTCCTCATCGTCTTATTTGCCTTCTTCTATGCCACAATCCAGATTGATCCAGAAAATCTTGCGGATAACTTCCGTAAAAATGGTTCATATATTCCAGGCGTCCGTCCAGGTGCCGAAACCGAACGTTATGTGAAGAAAGTTGTTAACCGTGTCACCTGTATTGGTGCCATTGCCTTAACCTTCATCGCTGCCTTACCAGTCATCTTGACTCTCACAGGTGTCTTTGGAGAAGATTCTTCCTTAGCCATTGGTGGTACAGGATTAATCATCGCGGTTGGTGTTTCCTTAGAAATTTCTGCCCAAATTGATGGTTTACTTGCTGGAAAATCATTTGATGAAGTTCAAGCAACCGCAGGAAGGGAGTAAATTAAATGAAAAGTTTAAACATTATTCTCATGGGCCCACCTGGTGCTGGTAAAGGCACCCAAGCCAAAAAACTCATCGCGAAGTTTGATATTCCACATATTTCCACCGGAGATATGTTTCGCGAAGCAATCAAAGAAGGTACTCCTTTAGGAAAGATTGCTCAAGGTTATATCAATGAAGGTCATTTAGTCCCGGATGACGTCACGATTGGTCTAGTGAAAGAAAGACTCAGTAAGGATGATTGTGCAAAAGGATTCCTTCTTGATGGATTCCCACGCACGATTCCACAAGCTGATGCTCTTGACTCGATTTCCAAAGAAATTGGTCGAAAAATTACTCACGTGATCAATATTGACACTCCAAAAGAGGAATTAGTGAGACGAATTTGTGGTCGCCGCGTCTGTAAAGTTTGCGGTGCCCCATTCCACATCATTAACATTCCTCCAAAGAAAGAAGGGATTTGTGATATTTGTGGCGGTGAACTCATTCAACGCCCAGATGATAACGAGGAAGCTTTAAATGTTCGCTTAGAACACTATAACAAGCAAACCGCACCTTTACTTGATTACTATAAAAATAAAGGTTTATTAACCACATTCGATGGTTCAAGTAGTGTGGATCTCACACCAAAGCTCATTGCTTTCTTGGAGGGTAAATAACCTTGATTATCATCAAATCTCCGCGCGAGATTGAATTAATGAAGAAAGCCGGACGAATCGTTGCTCTTTGTTTTGAAGAGCTAGAAAAGTCGATTCGTCCTGGCTTATCAACATTAGATGTCGCGAATATTTGTGAGAAGATTATTCGAGAAAATGGCGCGTATCCAACATTCTTAAATTACTCTGGTTATCCTGGAGCAGTCTGCGTCTCAGTTAATGATGAGCTCGTGCATGGTATTCCAAGTGCGAAGCGCATCCTTAGAGACGGAGACATCGTCTCAGTCGATGTCGGAGCAACACTAAATGGTTATGTTGGTGATGCGTGTCGAACCTATCCAGTGGGGATTTGCACGGAAAAAGCACTTCGTTTGATTGAAGTGACGAAACAAAGTTTCTTTGAAGGAATGAAGTTTGCTAAACCAGGCAACCACCTTGGAGACATCTCTCACGCGATTCAAGTATATTGTGAATCAAACGGTTACTCCTTACCGAGAGAATATACCGGACATGGAGTTGGAACTCATCTTCATGAAGATCCGTATATTCCAAATTATGGAGCTAGTGGCACAGGCCCAATACTCAAAGAAGGAATGTGTCTGGCAGTTGAACCAATGGTCAACGAAGGACACTTTGCTCTCCGTCATATGAAAGACGGATGGACCGCGAAAACTCGTGACGGGAAACTCTCTTGTCACTATGAAAATTCCATCGTCATTACCAAAGATGGATATGAAATCCTAACGAAAGTTTAAGGAGGAAATAGTCGATATGGCAAAAGATGGCGTCATTGAAGTACAAGCCACAGTCGTCGAGACACTTCCAAACACAATGTTTAGAGTGAAACTCGAAAACGGGATCGTAATTCTCGCCCACGTTTCTGGTAAAATCCGCATGAACTACATCCGCATTTTACCAGGCGATAGAGTTACAGTAGAAATGTCCCCATACGATTTAACACGCGGGCGAATCACATTTCGACACAAGAACTAGTGTCTAAATACTGTTCAAACTAGAAAGCATGTAGTATTGACTACAGGAGGAAAAATTAATTATGAAAGTCAGACCTTCCGTCAAGCCAATGTGCGAAAAATGCCGTGTCATCAAAAGACACGGAAAAGTCATGGTGATTTGTGAAAACCCAAAACACAAACAACGCCAAGGCTAAGAAATATAGGAGGAAAATAAAGTTATGGCACGTATCGTTGGTGTAGATATTCCAAATGATAAGCGCGTTGTTGTTTCCATCACCTATATTTATGGTATTGGTCGCACAACCGCCCAAAAGATTTGTCGTGATGCGAAAGTTGATGAAGACATTCGCGTCAAAAACTTAACCGAGGCTCAACTCGGTGCCATTCGTAACGAGATTGCTAAATACAAAGTTGAAGGTGATCTCCGTCGTGAAGTGGCTTTAAACATTAAGCGTTTAGGTGAAATCGGTTGCTACCGTGGAATGAGACACCGTAAGGGTCTTCCAGTTCGTGGACAACGTACACGTACAAATGCTCGTACCCGTAAAGGTAAACGTAAAACAATCGCGAACAAGAAAGTCGCGACCCAAGGTTAATGAAAGGAGTGAAATAGTATGGCAACAAAAACAACTGCACGTAAAAGAAAAATTAAACGTGCTTATACCAAAGGTGTTGCACACATTCACAGCACCTTCAATAACACCATTGTCACCATCTCTGATGAACAAGGTAACGTCATTGCTTGGTCTAGCGCAGGTGCGTTAGGTTTCAAAGGAGCGAAGAAATCCACTCCATTTGCTGCCCAACTCGCTGGCGAAGCTGCTGCTAAAGTTGCTTATGACCAAGGATTACGCCAATTAGACGTTGATGTAAAAGGTCCAGGCCCAGGCCGTGAAGGCGCCATCCGCGCTTTAGGTGCTGCTGGTCTACAAGTTTTATCCATTACTGATAAGACACCAGTCCCACATAATGGCTGCCGCCCACCAAAACGTCCACGTGGATAATATTTAGGAGGAACTAGATATGTCAAACCTTGCTAAACCATTTGAAAAAACAGCCTTCAAGGTTGCTCAAATTGATGAAAAGGATAACTATGGTAAATTCGTTATCGAACCTCTCGAAAGAGGCTATGGATTAACAATCGGTAACTCCTTACGTCGTATTCTTCTTTCTTCTCTTCCAGGTGCATCAATTTATGCCGTGGAAATTGAAGGAGTTCGTCATGAATTCTCTTCTTTAAAAGGAGTTGAAGAAGACGTCACTGGCATCATCTTAAACTTAAAAGACCTCGTCTTAAAGATTGATGATGACGAAAACGAAGTCAAAGTCCTGACACTTAATGTCAAAGGACCAGCTGTTGTTACAGCTAAAGACATCGAACTTCCAGCACTTGTGACATGCATTAATCCAGATCTTGAGATTGCTCATGTCGCCGAAGGCGGAAGCTTAAATATGCATCTTTATGCCCGTAACGGACGTGGTTACGTCACAAGCGCTGGCAATAAGATTGATAACCGTAAAGCAAGAGAACTTGGAACAACAAGTCTTGGCTACATCGCTACAGACTCCAATTATTCTCCAATCGTTCGCTGCTCCTACGCTGTTGAACCAACCCGTGTTGGTCATGATTCGAACTTCGATAAACTTACTTTAGAAGTTTGGACTGATGGAAGTATTACTCCACAAAGAGCGATTGCTCTTGCAGCAGAAATGCTCATTGTGAACCTTCAACCATTCGTCAACTTAGAGAAAGCTGTTGAAGAAATGAACATGCTCAAAGAAGAAGTTGTTGTTCAAGAAAACAAATTTGAGAACATGCCAATTGAAGAACTTGATCTCTCTGTCCGTAGTTATAACTGCTTAAAGAGAGCCGCGATTTCGACCGTTGCTGAACTCACCCAAAAGACCGAGGAAGAAATGATGAAAGTTCGTAACCTCGGTAAGAAATCACTTAAAGAAGTCAAAGATAAACTTGCTGAAAATGGTTTATCCTTCCGTGACTACATTCCAGAATAAGGAGGAACATTAAATGGCCGCTCAAGGAAGAAAAAACGTCCACGGTAAAGCCGGTGTCCGCTTTAAAGCTGGATATACCAAATCGAAACACGAAAACAAATTACGTACTCTTGCTACTTCACTTGTCGAAGTGGAAAGAGTGACAGTGACCTCCGGTATGGTCAAAGAACTTAAGACCATGGCTGATCACCTCGTTACCTTAGGTAAACGTGGCGATCTTCACGCTCGTAGACAAGCTGCTAGCGTCTTAAAGAGCAAAGAAGCTCTTGCCAAAGTCTTTGGTGAACTTGCTACCCGTTATGCTTCTCGTAATGGCGGATACACCCGTGCAATTAAAGCTGGTGTTCGTAAGGGAGATAACGCCCAAGTCGTCATTGTTGAATTTGTGAAATAATTCGATCACTTTACTTTTTAGAGAGTCACATTGTGGCTCTCTTTTATTTTTGTAAAATTCCTATTAATAATATAAATAATAGGTATAATAGAATTAAACTATGATTGAACAAGACCTCTTAGAGCCTTCTAGGCTTTATAAGTTGGAACTAAAACAAACTCATCACGAACGCGTTTGTGATTATTTTGATCGTCTAACTCAAAAAGCCGGAACTGATGTTGGGGCAAATAAATCGACGTGTGATCGTTATTACGCCAAAAAAGACACCTTAAAGAAACTCCAAGACAAACTTGGAAACATGGTTTGGTTAGCGATTCTTTTTGGTATTTTATGTTTAGTCATTGTTGGTATTTTCTTATTTATCTATGTTTATAAGCCACGAAAAAAGAGAATTCAGGCGGAAATTGAGAAGTTAGAAAAAGAAATTGCTCAGCTAAATGAAGAAGCGTGGGCACAGATGTCGAGTTTAAATGAACTCTTTTCCGATGATATTCCAGCAAAACTATTTCAGGAAAGTTGTCCATTAATTAAGATGGATCGAAACTTCGATATTAAAAAATACGAAATGCTCACTAAAAAGTATGGCATGTGGTCATCTTCGATGGAAAACCGCTCCGTGCTTAATCTACAAACCGGAAGTATTTTAGGTAACCCATTTGTCTTCTTTAAAGATAAAGTAATGAACATGCGCCCATTTACGTATGTTGGAACTCGTGTTGTTACTTATACACGTGTTGTTCGTACGAAAGATGGAAGTTATACAACAACTGTTACCGAAACCTTAAGAGCAACAGTTACTAAACCAAAACCAGAATATTCCAATGAAACTTACCTAGTTTATGGTAACCAAGCCGCACCTCATCTCACGTTTAGCCGCGGTCCAAGTCAGATGCGCGGCATGGATGATGAGAAAAAACGAGAGAAGTATGTCCGTCATCATGAAGATGATTTACGTAAATTAGCCCAAAAACAGATGTCTAAGGGCGGAAATTATACTCCTTTAGGAAATCCTTTATTCGAACTTAGTTTCGGCGGTCTTGACCGTAATAACGAAGTTGAATATCGTTTACTATTTACCCCACTTGCTCAAAAAGCAATGATTGATCTCCTCTTTTCTAATGAAGGATTCGGAGATGACTTCTATATGAAGAAGGATAAATGTATCAACATTATTGAATCAGAACATATGAGAGGAAGATCAATTTTTATGGATATTGTTGATTTTCGTGGATTTGATTATGAGAAAGTCAAAGACCAATTTATTGAGTTCTGTGATTATTACTTTAAAGCGGTGTTCTTTGACTTCGCACCTCTCTTATCCATTCCTTTATATCAACAAATGAAAGCTGACGAATATATCTTTGGTGATTCAATCAAATCTCAAATGACTCCATTTGAACACGAAATGATGACAAATCGATATAACCCAGAGGATTTTGCGGATCCAGATAGTTGTACAGACATCATTTATCATACAAAATTTGAAGGACAGAAAAATGGTGCTGACCAAGTTCACGTTATTGCCTCTTCTTTTAGAAGAGAAGAACATGTTGATATGGTTCCAGTCATCGCTGGTAATGGAAGAAGTTATATGGTTCCAGTTACTTGGTATGAATACATTCCAGTTACCGGTGAAGGAGAAATCCAAACAGCCAATGTTGGCGGAGATGAACTCTCTTTCCGCGGCATTGACAATCAAAACACTATTTACATTCGTGGCCTAATTGCATTAAAATCAGGCTTGAATGTAGATATAAATAATCTAAAATCGCTGATGGCGAAGAAGGAGAACTAATTATGGCAAATGAATTAGACGAAATCACTGGTCCAGTGAACGAATCTGGACGTGACGTTAATGTCATTGAAAAACAAATCCCGGTGAAAGTTGGTGTTGGATCAACAATTTTCCAAGTTGTCTTATGCTTATTCATTCTTCCAATTCCATTCGTTTTACTTGCAAGAGTAAACGCTGGTAAGAGACTAAGTCAATTACAACAAAAGATTCAACAAGCCGCTTCTCAAGTTGATAACTACTTAGAACAACGCGTCATGATTCTTCAAAACGCTGCTCAACTTGTCACAAAAGGTATGGATTTAGACAAATCAACATTTACGGAAATTGCTCGTCTTAGAGCTGGTGGTGCCGATAACTTTACCGAAACCAACAAAGCACTTGAAAATGTCGGTAATAAGATTAATGTTGCTTTAGAAAACTATCCAGATCTTAAGGCTCACCAAGAACTTGCTGCAGCCATGCAACAAAACAGCTACACCCAACGTGAAATTACTGCTGCTCGTGAACACTATAACGATGTTGTTGCTGAATGGAACAAGCTTATCTTTGAGTGGCCATTCCCAATGATTATCGCTGCAAAACGTGGTTATACCACACGTATTCCATTCTCTGCTTCGAAAGAAACAAAAGAAAAAGCACGCGGTACTTTCTTCAATTAATTGCTGGGGATTTAAAGCAAAATACATTAAAGATCTCTATACGGGATCTTTTTTGTTTTATTTAGGTTTTGCTGGTGATTTTTTTGCAAAACCTTAATATTTATATGCTGAAATTTTTATAGATAAAAAAACCGCATATAAGTTTGAAAAGTTTTTGATAAACTATATATGAAAGGAATTTTCATATGGATTCAAATTACAAAAAAGATTTCGAACCTGGTTTTTCTCCATTAAATGTTTGTGAAGAAGCAGCTCGCTGCCTTCTTTGCCATGATGCACCGTGTTCGAAAGCATGTCCGGCTGGCACTAATCCGGACAAATTTATTCGTTCAGTCCGTTTCCGTAACTTTAAAGGTGCGGCTGAAACAATTCGTGAAAACAACGCTTTAGGTGCAATTTGTGCTCGCGTTTGTCCAACCGAAAAATACTGTCAAAAAGGTTGTTCTCGTAGCGGTATTGATAAACCAATCGATATCGGACGTATTCAACGTTATGTGACTGACTTCGAAGAAGCTAACAAGATGAAGATCCTTGAAAAAGGAAAACCAAACGGTAAATCCGTTGCTCTTGTTGGTTCTGGTCCAGCTGCACTTCAAGCAGCAGTAAGCTTCAATAAACTTGGATACGAAGTTGAAGTTTACGAAAAAGAAAAAGTTTTAGGCGGTATGCTTAGACTAATTCCAGAATATCGTTTACCAAACCGTGTCGTTGATGTCGAAATTAAACGTATCGAAGACTTAGGTGTGAAATTCCACACTGGATGTGAAGTTGGTAAAGATGTTTCTGTCGAAGACTTAAAGAAGAAACATGACGCAGTTGTCTTAGCTCCAGGTTATAGCTATGGCAAGATGCTTCCAGCATTTGAAAATAACAAATATGTAGTTTCTGCTGTTGATTTCTTAAGAGAAGTTAAAGCTAAAGGCGGAAATGTTAAAGTTCCAGCTAACGTCTTAGTTGTTGGTGGCGGTGACGTCGCTATGGATGTTGTCTCAACCATGAAACTATTAGGTGTGGAACACGTTACTGATGTTGTCTACGAACAATTTAAAGAATTTAAAGCTAGCAAGAAAGAACTTGAAGGCGCTCAAAAACTTGGCGTAACCATTATTGATGGATACGTTCCAGCTAAAGTCGAAGGTAATGTTGTGACATTCTCACATCGTGAAATCAAAGCTGAAGTGAAAGTTGAAGCTGACCTAATCGTTCTTGCTGTTGGTCAATATCCAGAAGTTAAAGGTCTTGGAATTGATCTAGTTAAAGGCGAAGTTAATGAAGGTCGTCCATACTACACCAAAGATCCAAAAGTCTTTGTTTGTGGTGACATTGCACATAGTGCATACGACAAAACCGTCGTTGGCGGTGTTCGTACTGGTAAAGAAGTGGCTTTATATGTCCACGCTGCTTTAGGAGGTAAATAAAATGGTCCATAAAGATTTATCAGTCACCTTCTTAGGTGTCAAATTCCCAAACCCATTCTGCTTATCTTCTTCACCAGTCGGTAACTGCTACGACATGTGTAAGAAAGCATATGAAGTTGGTTGGGGCGGTGTTGTCTTTAAGACAATCGGTCCTAAATCATATTTCATTGATGAAGTCTCTCCACGTTTCGATAAGCTCAACAAGGAATCAACTCCATTTGTTGGATTTAAGAACATGGAACAAATCGCTGAACATAGTCTCGAAGAGAACCTACGCGATTTAAGAAAACTCAAAAAGGAATTCCCAAACCAAGTCTTAATTGCCTCAATCATGGGTAACGATGAACAAACATGGGAAGACTTAGCTCGCATGGTTGAAGAAGCTGGTGCGGATATGATTGAAATGAACTTATCCTGTCCACAAATGACTTCTCACGCCATGGGTAGTGACGTTGGTACAAATGCTGAACTTTGTAAGAAGTACTGCCAAGCCGTAAAACGTGGAAGTAAACTTCCAATGATGGCCAAGATGACACCAAACATCACTGATATGGTTCCAGTTGCCAAAGCCTGTTTAGAAGGTGGTGCTGATGGTATTGCTGCAATTAACACCATTAAATCTATTTGTAACATTGATCTCGATAAGAAGGTTGGTTTACCAATCGTTGATGGAAAATCCGCAATTTCTGGATATTCCGGAAAAGCCGTTAAACCAGTTGCTCTTCGTTTCATTCAACAAATGAGACAAGCCGAAGGTTTAGAAAACCTCGAAATCTCTGGTATTGGTGGTATTGAAACTTGGGAAGACGCTGCTGAGTTTATCTTAGTTGGTGCAACAACACTCCAAGTTACAACCGGAATTATGCAATATGGTTACCGTATTGTTGAAGACATGAAAAATGGTCTTGAACACTACATGGAAGAACAAGGTGTTGATTCACTCCATGAACTTGTTGGCAAAGCTAATAAGAACATCATTCCAGCTGAAAACCTCAATCGTGACTACATTGTCCGTCCAGACATTGATCTTGATAAATGTATCAAGTGTGGACGTTGCTACATCTCCTGTTACGATGGTGGTCACCAAGCTATTGAATGGGACGCAGAGAAACGTCAACCAAGCTGCAATACCGATAAGTGCGTCGGTTGTCTACTTTGCGGACATGTCTGTCCAGTCGGAGCAATTAAACCAGGTAAGATTAGCATCAAACCGGGTCGTAAATGTAAAGCTGAAGACATTAAGCTTTAATCCATATTATCAATATTTAAGAAGCATCTCATTGAGGTGCTTCTTTTTTTGTTTATTCGAGTTTTGCTGGTGATATTTTTACAAAACTCCAATATTTTCAAAATTTATATTTGTCCCAAAATTTTTTAACATTGGGAATTACGTGCGCAGATGTGTAAAATGTTGGTACCACTTTGAGGTGAGCCGGGCATGAAAAGAAGAACTAAATTATTAGCATCGTTATGCTTGTCAGCAATGGCGATGGCTTTTTTATTTGGAACTCAAGAAAAGATTCTTCCTGCTGAAGCAATTGTTGTTTCTGAGTATGACCCAGAAGCAAAAGAAGGAAGACCGGCTTACTCACCATCTGATGAATATTATGAAACCAAACAAAATATCTCAATGGATCATGTCGGAGATATTGAAAGCGTTTGGGATAACTTTAAAGGCGATGGCATTCGAGTTGCTGTAATTGACTCAGGGTTCGATTTAGATAATCCTGACTTTATTGATGAACAAGGAAACAGCATGTTTAGTATTTCCGAAGGAAGAATGTTTGCTCATGCTACCGAAGTTATTGGCCAAAACGCTACATATACAATGGATAAGACTGGTACAACGAGCTCTAACCCTGTTGTTCAATTTGCTCCACAAGCTAAAAATGTTGGTTATAAAATCAATGATGTTTGGTACTATGGCGATTCCATTTTAAGACCTTGGGCAGGCTACTCGAAATATAGTAAACACGGAACAGATGTTTGCTCAACACTTGCTAGTCGAGCACATGATACAACGCATACTGGAACAATCGGCATTGCTCCAAGGGTAACTATCATACCTATTAAAGTTGATTTCTGGACTGACAGCATTTGGAATGCTCTTTATTATATTCGATATACTTTAAACGCTAATTCATCAACTAGGGTTGATGTAGTCAATATGTCAATTGAAGCCCCGTATGATGCAAACGTAAATACATATGTAAGCTCAGTTGTTAATTCAGGCACAATTGTTGTTGCCGCAGCTGGTAATAGTAATTACGATACCACAACTTACCCAGCTTCAAGCCCTAATGCGATTGGTGTTGGAGCGTTAGATCGAAATTCAAGTACTGCTAAAGCTTCCTTCTCGAATTACAATGCTCCTGGAAGCACTAAAACAGGAAATAATAACGTAGACTTAGTTGCTCCTGGTTATGTTTATACAGCCAGTTGGAACTCCAGTACAAGTGATCACACTTATAGTGAAACACATGGTACATCCTTTTCTTCTCCAATTGTTGCTGGTGCAGCAGCTTTATGGAAACAAGCTCACCCATCTGGAACAGTAAATGAATTTAAAATGGACTTGTGGAGTTCATGTGTTGATATCGGAACATCTGGTTGGGATACTACTTTTGGATACGGACGTCTCGATATAGGAAGACTTGTTAACAAGGTTTCTGTTACCGGTGTAACCATTTCTGAACAATCTTTAGAATTAAATTTAGATGCTCATCAAACATCAAAATTAACCGCAACAGTTCAACCAGCTGATGCAACAAATAAAGATGTCCTTTGGATGAGTTTAGATGAGTCTGTTGCTACTGTTGACCAGTCTGGAGTAGTAACACCAGTCAGTGTTGGTGAATGTGACGTTACTGTAACTACGGATGATGGATATTTTGAGGCTTCTTGCCATGTTAAGGTCGTTGAAAGCACGACAAAGAATTACATTCTTGGATGGGGAAGTGCTTCAGGAACAACAGGAACATATACTAATTTTTCTACTACAAACGGTTCTGTCGAAAACTTATTAAGCTTTACGACTGCAAAAAATAGCGGCACATCAGCGCCATCTGTTAACAGCAATCAATTAAGACTTTATTACAATAGTGGAGGAAATGGTGGAAGTATCACTATTACTCCAGCTTCATCGACAACAATTACGGGATTTGAACTTGTTTGTGTGAAAGATGGAAGCGCTCCGACAATTGGATACAAAGTTGGTAGCGGTTCACAAACATCTTTGACAGCCTCAAATGTCACTTATACAGCATCAGGGTTTTCTTCGACAAGTTCAGCACCTCTTACAATACAAAATATAAACACCGCTTCAAATGTTCAATTAAGAATATCGACCTTAAAAATATTTTATATTCAAGTTCCATATGTAACTTCTATTGAAGTTCAAACTTCTCCAGAAAAAACAAACTATACAGTTGGGGATTTCTTTGATCCTTCTGGTTTGATTTTAAGAAGAAACTATTCAAATAGTTCTCATGATTCGTACGCTTATAGCGGTCACGAGTCTGAATTTTCCTTTGCACCAAGTTTGAATACAGCCCTCACAGTTTCTGTCTCATCTATAACAATTACTCTTGGTAATTTTTCTACATCTCAATCAATTACTGTTGATAAAGGGGCTATTACCGGCATTACTGCTTCTGTAACTAAGACCTATTTTGTAGGACAATCAATCGTCAAAAGTGATATAACAGTTCGAGATAGCAATGGTGACCTGGTAACGGATTTTGCTTTTACCAGTTATCAATTTACGTTTAGCGATGCATCAAGCGGAGGTGCTTTAACAAATAAGGAATTTAGTGTAACTTATTTGACTTTTACAGCTAATTTTACTGTCAAAGTCCAAAGAAAAGCTTATGAATCAACTATCGGAGATAGCGATCCAATAACACGAGAAATAACTGGGGTCTCCGTAGGGACAAATTATAAAGATTGGAGTGGCAAAACAGTAAATTCTCCTGCTGTTTATAGTGGTAATTCTGCAGGTGGGAACGGCGCGATTCAATTAAGATCATCAAACAATAGCGGAATTGTTTCTACTACTTCTGGAGGAAAGGTTAAATCTGTAACCGTTGTTTGGGATACTGTCCAGACAGCAAACGGAAGAACATTAAATGTTTATGGAAAGAACACAGCTTATTCAGCTTCATCAAATCTCCATGACTCATCATTACAAGGAACTTTGCTTGGAACTGTCGTTTGTGGAACATCCAACGAACTGACAATTGATGGTAGTTATGATTTTGTTGGTGTTAAATCTAGTAGTGGTTCATTGTATCTAACATCAATCACATTCTCCTATGGAGGAGATGAAACTCCTGCAAATATCTCTAATTACATTATGTACGAAGATACAAATGGACAATGTGCTGATGTTGGAACGACTAAAGGTAAGTTCAGTATTGCTTGCAATTATTTTGGTGCATTAACAAAACAAGGTCGTGCAACTTTCATGGAAAGCAGTGATTATGTAATTTCTACTGCTAGAGAAAGATTTATTAAATGGGCCGCTTACCATGGTAAAACTATTAAAGCATCCGGAGATGACTACATCATCACTCCTTCAATTCAAAACCAAATTTTGATGGATATTACTAGCAATTCGACATCAATTATCGTAATTATGGCATCAATTATTTGTTTATCTGCGTTAGGTGGATACATCTATATTCGCAAGAGAAAGGAACAATAAAATGGGTAAATTAACTGAATGGTGGGCAAAACGAATT
>CAMHJP010000008.1 GCA_946185585.1 uncultured Caryophanales bacterium | reverse complement strand
TTTGGTGTTTATAAAACAATCGCCTATATCGATGGAATTCCACATCGCGCCATTACAAACGTTGGCGTTAAACCAACGATCGATGATTCTCAAGTTGTTACGATTGAAATCCATGTCATGAATTACACTAAGGAAAACTATTCTGAATCTATCCAACTCGAATTCCTTGAATTTATCCGTGATGAGAAAAAGTTTTCTTCATTGGAAGAACTTAAGAAACAAATTGAATCTGATATTAAGTTTGTTTTTGGAGTTTAAATTAGTATTGAAATCATTTTGATTTCTTATATAATAGTTATCGCAACTTATTCTAAGATTAGCGAGTACTCCGACGCTATTCCTGGATTAAGTCAAGTCTTAATAAAAGGAGGGATACAACATGTTATCCAAAGAAAAAGTCGCCGAAATCGTTAAGAAGTACGGCAAGAACGAAAAAGACACCGGCTCTGTCGAAGTCCAAATCGCTCTTCTTACTGAACAAATTAACGAACTCACAAAGCACCTTAAGAAAAACAAAAAAGATGCTTCCGGTAGACGTGGATTATTCGTGCTTGTTGGAAAACGTCGTGGTTTACTCGATTACTTAAATCGTACTGACCGTGATGCTTACGCCAAGCTCTTAGCTGAATTATCCATTCGTAAATAAGTTAAATCTTATTAAAAGTTACACCATACTATGTATGGTGTTTTCTTTTTTCAAATTCTTGTATTATTCAACTAACATTTATGTTAAAATTTTAATAGTTTTTAAAAAGGAGAAATTAATTAATGAAAAAAACATTCGAATTAGAATTCGATGGCCGCAAACTCGTTGTTGAAGCCGGTGAAATCGGTAAACAAACACGTGGTTGCGTTTTGGTGCGTTATGGCGACACTGTCGTTACTTCAAACGTGACAATGTCCAAACACACTGTTGACTGGGATTTCTTCCCACTCAGTGTTGAGTACCAAGAAAGAATGTATGCTGCCGGAAAGATTCCTGGTGGATTCCTTCGTAGAGAATCAAGACCAAGTTCTCATGCGATCTTAGCAAGTCGTATTACTGATAGAACTATGCGTCCTCTCTTCCCAGAAGGCTTCCGTAACGAAGTTCAAGTCGTTTCCCAAGTAATGGCGGTCGACTATGACAACTCCCCAGAAATTACAGCAATGTTTGGTTCTTCCCTCTGTGTTTGCATCTCTGATGTTCCATTCAATGGTCCTATCGCAGGTGTCTATGTTGGACGTGTTGATGGAAAACTCGTCATCAACCCAACAGTTGAACAACGTAAAGTTTCTGATATCGACCTCTGTGTCGCTGGTACAGAAGAAGCTATTAACATGGTTGAAGCCGGTGCTAACGAAGTTAGCGAAGAAGATATGCTTGACGCTTTAATGTTTGGTCATGAAGCCGTCAAGAAACTCTGCCGTTTCCAAAAGGAAATTATCAAGAAGATTGGTGTTGAAAAGAACAAAGACATCCAATTCAAGGTTATTCCAGAAGAATTACGTGCAGAAGTCACTGAAAAAGTTGATAAGAAATTACGTAAAGCTGTCTCCACAAAAGACAAACTTGAACGTGAAGAAAAGATTGAAGCAATTGAAAAGGAAACTGAAGCTGCCTATACAGAAGCTGGTGCTGATCCAAAGACAGTTCAACAAGTCCACGAAATCCAAGAAGATATCGTTCACCAAGAAGTTCGCCGTTTAATTGCTGAAGATAAAATTAGACCAGATGGCCGTAAGCCAGATGAACTTCGTCCACTTGATGCCCAAGTCGACATCCTCGGACGTAGAGTTCATGGTTCTGCCATGTTTACTCGTGGTCAAACCCAAGTTATTTCCACAACTACACTTGGACCTTTAAGTGATAAACAAATCATTGATGATTTGACACCAGAAGAATCTAAGAGATTCATGCATCACTATAACTTCCCACAATGGTGTGTTGGTGGAACAGGTAAGATTGGTGTTCTTGCTCGTCGTGAAATTGGCCATGGTGCCCTCGGCGAAAGAGCTCTTTCCTACGTTATCCCAAGTGAAGAAGAATTCCCATACACGGTCCGTGTCGTTTCTGAAGTTTATGAATCTAACGGTTCATCTTCCCAAGCTTCCATCTGTGCTGGTTGTATGTCACTTATGGCGGCTGGTGTTCCAATCCGTCGTATGGTCAGCGGTATCGCTATGGGCTTAATCTCCACAGGTTCCCTTGATACTAACCCATACACAATCCTCACCGATATCCAAGGTCTTGAAGACCACTTTGGTGACATGGATTTCAAGGTTGCTGGTACTGAAGTCGGTATTACTGCTCTTCAAATGGATATTAAGATTGCTGGTGTTACCCGTGAAGTCTTACGTGAAGCTTTAGCTCAAGCCCATAAGGCTCGTGCGGAAATCCGCGCTGTCATGAGTAAAGCCATTGCTGCTCCACGTCCAGATGTCAGCGAATTTGCTCCAAAACTTGACAAGATGCAAATTGATGTCGATAAGATCCGTGAAGTTATCGGAACCGGTGGTAAGGTCATTAATGAAATTATTGCCCAATGCGATAATGTCCAAATCGATATCGATGATAATGGTTTAATCGTCATCTATCACATGAACCGTGAAATGATTAACAAAGCCAAGAAGATGATCGAAGACATCGTTAGAGAAGCCAAAGTTGGCGAAGTCTACGATGGTGAAGTCACCCGTGTCGAAGATTATGGCGCATTTGTGAAATTATTCGGTACAACCGAAGGATTATGCCACGTCTCCCGTTTAGACTGGGGCTATGTTGCTAAAGCTAGCGACAAAGTCAAAGTCGGAGATGTCTTAAAAGTTCGTGTTTGCGAAATCGATGATCATGGCAAAGTGAAGGTTTCACATCGTGAATTCATTGAAAAACCAGCCGGTTATGTTGAAAAACCAGCTGTAACTGGTAAAAAACCAGCTAAACACCATAAATAATCAGGTAATTAACTATGTTTGACGTCATTGTTGTTGGTGCCGGTTGTGTTGGTGCGCTTGTCGCCCGTAAACTTTCTTCATACCAACTCAATGTCCTCGTCTTAGAAAAGGAGAACGATGTCGGAAACGCCACAAGTATGGCCAATTCCGCCATCGTTCACTCTGGTTATGATCCAGTCCCGGGAACTTTAAAGGCAAAATTTAATGTTCTTGGCAACAAGATGTATCCAGAACTTTGTAAAGACCTCGACGTACATTTTGAAAAAATTGGCTCGATGACTGTTGCTCTTTATGATGAACAACTGCCAATGCTAAAAGAACTTGCTGAACGTTCAAAACTGAACGGTGTTGAAGTAAAGCTTCTTTCAAAAGAAGAAGTTCTTGCTTTAGAACCAAATATTAATCCAGAAGTTAAAGGCGCCCTTCTTGCCCCAACTGCTGGAATCGTTAATCCATTTACTTTAGTTGTTCACGCCATGGAAAACGCTGTTGACCAAGGTGTTGAACTTCATTTAAATGAAGTAGTGGAAAACATTAAACCAAATCAAGAAGGCTTTGAAGTTATTACTTCAAAAGGAAAATACGAAACAAAAGTTGTCATTAACTGTGCGGGAATCTATGGAGACAAGATTCACTCCCTAGTTGAACCAATCGATTACAACATTAAAGCTCGTAAAGGACAATATTTTGTTCTTGATCACTACGCCAAAGGCCTAGTTAACCATGTCATCTTCCCTCTTCCAAGTGAAAAGGGTAAGGGAATTCTTGTTTCCCCAACGACCAGTGGTAACTACATTGTTGGCCCAAGTAGTGAATGGAGTGACAATAAGGATCAAGTAAGCTGCGATAAGGCGACACTCGATAATGTTCGTGCCCAAGCACAAGCAATGGTTCCTTCCATTCCATTTAACCAAGTTATTCGTATTTTCGCTGGTAATCGACCAACTCCATCCACCCATGACTTTGTCATCGGTCCTTCGAAAAAATATCCAAACTTTATTAACGCTAGCGGAATCGAATCCCCAGGATTAGTTTCCTCTCCAGCCATCGCTGAATATCTCGTTGATAATTGTGTTTCTAAAGTTCTAACTTTAGTAAAGAAAGAAAAATGGAGTGGTAAAGTTCGTCCTCGTGTTCATCTTAGTGAGATGAATGAAGAAGAACGTAACGCTTTAATTCAAAAAGATCATCGTTATGGACGAATTATTTGTAACTGTGAAAAAGTCACTTACGGAGAAATCTTAGACGAATTATCCCGTAGTGTTCCACCTCATAGTGTGAAGGCTCTTAAAAAGAGAACTCGTGCTGGATTTGGTAAATGTCAAGGTGGTTTCTGTCAACCTCTTGTCATCCAGATTTTAGCTGAGCATTATGGTGTGAAATTCTCCGAAATTAACTACGATAAACTCGGAAGTGAAATTTGTAAGTACAGCACTAAGGGGGAAGAAAAATGATTCATCATCGCTTAGTGATTATTGGTGGTGGCTCTGCCGGTATGGCAGCTGCTGTTAAAGCTTATGAACTTGGTGAAAAAGATATTCTTATTCTTGAAAAGAATAATTATCTTGGAGGAATCCTGAACCAATGCATTCATAACGGCTTTGGACTTCATGAGTTTAAAGAAGAACTAACTGGTCCAGAATTCATGTCTCGTTTCTCTAAACAAGTCAATGAACTCGGGATTAAATATCGCCTCAACGCCAACGTCCTTTCGGTAACGAAAGAAAAGGTTGTTACCTATTCTAGTGAAGAAGATGGATTAGTTAGCGTTCAAGCTGATGCAATTATTCTCACGACTGGTTGTTATGAGCGTAACGCCGGTGCGATTCAAATCGCCGGAGATCGACCAGTTGGAGTTTATACCGCTGGACAAGCACAGTTATATTTAAACTGTTACGGCTATTTAGTCGGTAAGAAAGTCTTCATTCTTGGCAGTGGAGACATCGGCTTAATTATGGCCCGAAGAATGACACTTGAAGGGGCAAAAGTCCTTGGTGTGGCTGAATTAATGCCATATTCTGCTGGTTTAAACCGTAACATTGTTCAATGTTTACAAGATTTTAATATCCCACTTTATTTATCACACACTGTTAAAGAAGTGCGTGGTAAAAATCGTGTCGAAAAAGTTATCATCGCCAAAGTCGATGAAAAAATGCAGTTTATTCCAGGAAC
Organism: uncultured Caryophanales bacterium; assembly: GCA_946185585.1. GTDB lineage: Bacteria > Bacillota_I > Bacilli_A > RFN20 > CAG-826 > Fiminaster. Next base: position 24,351 of record CAMHJP010000008.1, on the reverse strand, counting down.
CGAAATGGAATTTGACTGTGACACCCTTCTTCTCTCTGTTGGATTAATTCCAAACAATGATTTATTCAATAACCTTGGAATTAAATTCTCGAAAACTAGAGGAGCAATGGTGAACCAAGATATGGAAACCGAGATCCCAGGTATCTTCTCAGCTGGTAATGTGCTCCACGTGCATGACCTTGTTGACTATGTTGTTAGCGAAGCTAGAGAAGCAGCTGTTGGTGCGGTGAAGTATCTAAACAAAACGACAAAACATGCCGGTTTTACATATGAAATTAAACAAGGATACGGTATTGGATATGTTGTCCCACAAGTGCTCAACATTGATGATGCTAGCGAAAAAGTCTCCTTCAAATTCCGTGTCGCAAAACCATTTAAAGACATTGTGATTAACATCAAAGAAGGCGAACGCTTAATCAAGAAGATTATTAAACCAGCTATCGTTCCTTCTGAAATGGAAATCGTTTATCTTCCAAAGGAACTCTTCCAGAAAGAAGATCATGTTATTACTGTTAGCGTGGAGGAAAAGAAATGAGAGAATTAATTTGTATTAATTGTCCTCGTGGATGTCGTCTTAAAGTCGATGATGATTTAAACGTCACCGGAAATTTCTGCCCACGTGGGGCAATCTACGCTAAAAACGAACTTACTCATCCAGTTCGTACATTAACTTCAACTGTCAAAGTACAAAGTGTCTTAGAAAGACGTTTACCAGTTAAATCTAGTGAACCTCTTCCAAAAGAAAAAGTTTTTGACGCTGTTAAAGAACTCGACAATGTCGAAATGAAGGCTCCAGTACATATTGGCGATGTCGTGATCGCTAATGTTTGTAATACTGGCGTCAACATTGTTGCAACTAAAAATATTGAAAAATAAGGAGTAAATATGTCGAATATCCGTATTATTTTCCTTGGTGGACAAGACGAACGTTTTAAAAACATGGTTGCGGTGGAAATTGACCGCGATATTTTCGTTGTTGAAGCAGGTTGTAGTTTTCCAGATAAAAATAAACACGGTATCGATTATATTATTCCAAAATACGATTATTTAGTAGCCAACAAAGACCGTGTTCGCGCTTACCTCATTACTGAAGGTAATGACTGTATGCTTGGTGCTTTACCTTTTATCTATGATAAAGTACCAGCACCAATTGTTTGTACTGATGTGACAAGAATTTTCTTGTTCACCTTCTGCGAACACAACAACATCAATCCATCTAACTACGATTTTAAGATCGTTGAACCAAGTGATGATATTACGATTAGTGGACACCTTATTCGCTTATTCTCGACTTGTTCGAACATGGCGAACTCATTTGGTATTTGTTTCGACACTGACCAAGGTAACATTATTTTTGCCTTAAATTATGTGTTTGATAACAATATGACGAAGTCATTCGTCACCGACATTAAAAAGATGGGTGTCATTGCTGATAAAGGAACACTTGTGTTGCTTCTTGATTCAATGAATGCTGAACGAGCTGGCTATTCTAGCCCAATGTATAAGTTACGTAGTATCGTTAGTGAATCATTAAAGAATGTTAGTGGAAGAATTATTGTCGCTATTGAGACACCTGATGTTTATAACATCATTGATATTATCCACATTTGTGGAGTCGCTCATAAAAAAATTGTTTTATACGATACAGCGACATCTGATCTTGTTTATCGACTTATTCGAGCTGGTGTCATTATTGTTCCAAAAGATACATTTATTCCAGAGGAAGATATTAACCGTTATCCAGCTAACGAAATTGTTGTTTTAATTACTGGTTTTAAAAACCGTTTATTACACAAGGTTTCTTTACTTGCACGTGGACTTCACGATAACAAAATCATTTCATTAAATGAAAATGATGCCTTTGTTCTTGGAACACACTTCAGTAATGACGTCGAAATCGATTATTTTGACGCACTAGATGACTTATATCGCGCAAACGTCAATGTTGTTTCGATTCGTAAAAACGAACTCGTTAAAATGCATCCATCACAAGATGATATTAAAACAATGCTGACTATATTTAGACCAAAATATTACGTCCCAATTAGTGGTTATCTCGTTAGCCTATTAGCTAATGCTAATATTGCCGTGAATATGGGCATTGGATTAAATCATCAAAACGTTTTATTAGTTGATAATGGAATGATTCTTAATTGCACTAACGGAACATGCTCCTATTCTAGTGAAAAGGTTCTAGTTGGTGATGTCATGGTTGATGGAAAAGATGTTTCTAATTTCACTGAACAACTCATTGAAGAACGTCGTCAGATTTCTGATGATGGTGTTGTTGTTTTAGGTGCCGCAATTTCGTTGTCTAAAAAAGAAATCCTTGGTGGAATCGATGTGCAAACTAGAGGTTTGTTCTACGCGAAAAACTCTGAGGCTATGATCCGTGATATGCAAACTCTTTTCACAAAAGTTGTTTCTAATCATCTAAAAGATGAAACATTTAAGAAACAAGATGTTGAAGATGAAGTTAAGAACTTGGTTCTAAATCTCATTCGACGTAGCACACTTAAGACCCCTTTAATTATTGTTGCCCTTGAGGAAGTTGAATAAAAAATGAAGAAATTAAACATTAAGAGTTCAACAACGATTGTTTTACTTGGCGTAGCCTTGTCTCTTTTTAGTTTAGTGATCCTTTTTTCTCATGGCACTCCTTTTGAATTCTTAACTGTGGCGATTTGTGCTTCGTTTGGTTTTATCGGATTCTGGATTTTAACCCCATTCTTATTCATTCTTGGCTTATATATTTCTTTTAGAAAGAAACTGATTCAATTTAAACTAGGATTATCCTTGTGGGGCATCTTCATTGTTGTTTTATCACTTTTAGTGATTACCTCTAACTGGGGAAATACAGAAACAATCACCTTTAATAACTGTGTTGCTCTTTTAAAGGAGCACACTCCTTTTGATCCATTCGCCAATCCAAGCATCGGCGGTGGTTTCTTTGGTTATGTTTTAGCTGGAATTCTAAATAGTGCTTTAACCTTAATTGGTACAAGCATTGTTTGCTGGATTTTATTTGTTGTTGGAGTTGTTTTAATCTTTAATAAACAAGTCGTTCTTCTTTTTAAGAAGATCAAGAATCATAAATCTAATCCAAAACACGTTAAAAATGAAAGCCATAATGAGATCGAAGTGATTGAAGAATATGATGGCGATAAATCTTCTTCGTTAGAAGCAAACGCTCCTGAAACTAAGCAAGATGTTGACCAAGCTGTGCTTCGTTCAATGGTTATGCATAGTTTCAATAACACGCATGGTTTCCAAAAAGCGACTTTCTCTTTTGGAGAACAAAAACAACAAACAACCCTTGAACAGCCATCATTCCAGGCTGGTCAATTTGTGCAAGAAGAAGCTCCTACTCCAGTAGTAGAACCAAGTGTTGAACCAACATTTGAAGAGGCTCCAGCACCTTCTTTTGAAAAACCGGCATTGTCTATTGAAAATGAAGAGATTAAAGAAGAACAACCTGAACCTATGGTTCAACCAATCCCTGTTCAACCTGCTCCAGTTGTTGAAGAACAAAACGTTGATCCACTTCATCGTCCACAACCAAAAGCTGTGGTTAGAAAACCATATGCTTATCCAGACAAAGATTTATTAACTCCACACGAAAATGCGGATGATATGTCCAAAAACGACGAATCTTGTGCCGTTCGAACCGAAATTATTAACCAAGTTTTCTCTGATTTAGGTGTTGGCGCAACTGTTGTTGGTCACACGATTGGTCCATCTGTCACCCGTTTTGATGTGAAAATGAATTCTAATGTCTCAGTTAACGCGATGCTTCGTTATGTGGATGATATTGGTATTCGTCTAGATGGTATTCCAGTTCGTTTTGAAAAGATGGTTCTTGGCAAAGCCACTTCTGGTTTAGAGATTCAAAACGCCATTCGTACAAACGTTGGCCTATTTGAATCAATTAAAACCATGGAAGAAAGAAACGCTAAGCCAATGGAAATTATCTTTGGTAAGAATGTCTCGGGTGAACTCATTACTGCTAATTTAACAAAGTTCCCACACATGCTTGTTGCTGGTACAACTGGTTCTGGTAAATCCATCTTTATGCACGCAACAATTCTTACGCTTATTATGCGTAATGATCCAGAATCGTTAAAATTAATGCTGATTGACCCAAAGAAAGTCGAAATGTCTTATTATCGAAACATTCCACATCTTCTTTGTCCAAATATCTCTGATCCACGTAAAGCCAACGTTGCTTTAAATAAATTAGTTATTGAAATGGAACGTCGTTATAACCTTTTCGAATCATCTCGCGTTCGTGATATTGGTGAATTTAACGACTACGCCAAAGCCAATGGTTTACAAAAACTGCCATATATCGTTGTTTTCGTCGACGAATACGCTGACTTAAGTGAAGCTTGTAAAGAAGTTCGAACTCCAGTTGTTCGTATTGCTCAAAAAGCTCGTAGTGCTGGTATTCACCTCGTGATTGCCACCCAACGTCCAAGCGTCAACGTTATCGATGGCGTTATTAAAGCAAACGTCCCTGTTCACGTTGCCTTAATGACCTCAAGTGCCACCGACTCTGTCACGATTATTGGTGAAGGCGGCGCTGAAAAACTTCTCGGAAACGGTGATATGCTCATTGAATGCTCTCTTGTTTCACGTAGTACAAAACCACGTGTCCAAGGCTGTTTTGTTGATAGTACAGAAATTAACAAGGTCTGTGACTTCATTAGAAGTCAAAGCCAACCACAATTTGATCCGTACTTTATGGATTTAGATCACGATCCAAACGAACAAAGTAGTGACCGCGGTGGTTCAGCGACCGATGCTGAAGTGACTAAAGTTGACAAGAACATGGAAGAAGAAAAACTCTACGAAGTTATTAAACAAGATATTTCTGACCGTGAGTATTGTTCGATTTCCTTCTTAACTAGAAGCTATGGCATTGGTTTCCCAAAAGCTGGTCGACTTTTCGCCAAACTTGTCCGTGAAGGATATGTTGATGCTCATGGTGATGCTCGTGGTTCAAAAGTTTTAATCCGTACTCCAAGAGACAATCAACAAATTGGATCGATTGAACAATCCGAATTTATTCCTAACGACCAACTCGAAGAAAGTAATGATGAACCAGTAGAAGATTCATCTTACGAAGAACAAACTGAAAATTATCCAGAAAATGAATAGCTTTTTAAGTAGTTATCATGAAATTTGCATACCAAACCTGATTTTAGAATCTGGTTGTTCTCTTTTAGTCGATAATGAAGAAAGAGAATGCTATTTCACCAGCAAAACCGATAGATTTTCTTATTTTAATATTGCTGGAAACGATGAACTTTTAGGTAAAAATCTTGTTCTTGTTTATGGTGGAAAAGAAGAGTATGTTGATGTTACCAAATTAGCTCTTCTATTTAATTTTGATGAGATTTATGCAGTGGACGAAGAACTCGGTCCAATCTGTGATGATGATCATACTGTTTTTAGACTTTGGGCACCATTTGCATCGAAGGTTGCATTGTCATTAGACAATAAACAATATGAATTACGTCGTTTAGACCGTGGTGTTTATGAAGTTCGAGTTGATGGAGATTTAGATGGCAAACTTTATCACTATGATGTTGTAATTAATGGTAAAAAACACCGCGTAACCGACCCATACGCCAAGTCAAGTAATGCTAACGCTAAAGAATCAGCAGTCATCAATTTAAAGCGATTATTGTCTGGTTTTGTTAGTGTTCCTGTTGAAAAAAACTTTTCTAAATTAAAAAGCACGATTTATGAACTTCATATTCGTGATTTTACAGTTCATAAAGGAACAAACATTGTTCATAAAGGAAAATACCTTGGTTTAACCGAGGAAAATTGTCATACCAAAGAGAATCATCCTTGCGGAATCGATTATCTGAAGTTCCTTTGTGTGAGTCATGTTCAACTTTTGCCAGTTCTTGATTTTGGCTCAGTTGATGAAGAAAGTAATGAATATAACTGGGGTTATGACCCAATTTCGCTTTTTGCATTAGAAGGTAGTTATTCAACTAACCCAAATGATCCACATGCTCGAATGGTGGAGTTTAGACAACTTGTTGATTCATTACACAAAAATGGCATTCGAGTAAACCTTGATGTGGTTTATAACCACATGTATCAAGGCGAAAAGGTCAATTTGAACATTATCACCCCACATTATTTCTTTAGAGAAGAAAATAGTAAGTTAGCCAACCACTCCTGGTGTGGATGTGATTTTGCTAGCGAAAGAAAAATGGCTCGAAGATTAATCAAAGAATCGATCGATTTCTTAATGAATTTTTACGATGTCGATGGATTCCGTTTTGATTTAATGGGCTTAATTGATTTAGATACAATCAAAGAAGTTACATCACTTATTCTTTCTAACAAGAAAGATGCTCTAATTTACGGTGAAGGTTGGGATATGAACGCGACTGGATTTAGAAATGAAAAGTTTGCGACGATGAAAAATAGTCATGAACTTCCAGATGTTGCTTTCTTCAATGATACGTACCGTGATATTTTCCGTGGACACGGAAGTCACGCGAAACTTGATGATCTAGGTTTCTTATTAGGCAATAAAGATTATCTTGATGGATTTAAGTTTGCTTATCTTGGATCATCAGAAAATTTAACATTTCCGAAACTTTTTGATCACCCTAATCAATCAATCAACTATGTTGAATGTCACGATAATGCCACCATTTATGACGTGATTAACGAATCAACCGAAGATATGGATGCTTTACGTTTAGTGAAATTATTCAATAAAGCTATCATGTGTTCAGTTGGTATTCCATTTATCCATATGGGCCAGGAAATCGGCTTAACAAAACATAATCAACGTAACACCTATAATCTTGGAGATTATTACAATCAAATGGATTACAGTATTCTTGATCAACGTTTTGAAATGGCCCAATCATTTAGACATTATGTTTTGGCTCGTCAAAATGCCGATTATTTGGATAATCTTGATCTTGATAAAGTTTCATTTACTTCACCAAAAGATGGAGTCTTAATCGTGACTTGGGAAGGCGAAAAAAGTTACCAATATTGCTTCAATGTTACTGACAAACAATATGCGTTAGAAAACGAGAAAGGATTCTATAATTATTCTTTAAAGAATAACGGAACTCCTCAAAACGTGATTTATCTCCCGCCTTTCCGATGTACTTATTTATTAAAGGATTAAAAGTTGTTATGAGAAAATTCTTTATTTATTTAAAAGTTGTATTGATGTGTGGACCAGCGATTATTTTTAACTTTTTCCGTTATTTAAAATACACTCGTCACCCAGAAAAGTATTCGTTTGAAAAACGATACGGTATGGTTAGAAAAGAAATTCTATTCGTTTTACGTCGTTTTCATATCGATTATAAAGAAGAAGGCTATGACATTCTAAAGAACGCAAAAAAACCAGCCTTATGTATTTCTAATCACTATAGTTTTATGGATCCAGTAATGCTTATTGCTGCTAGTGAACGTCCAATTACTTTCTTATCTAAGAAAGAAAATTTAAAAATGCCATTCGTTGGTCAAATTTTAAAGATGCTTCAAGCTTTCACTATTGACCGTAAAAATGTCCTTTCTCAAGTTCGCACCCTTCAACAAATTGCGGAACATTTAAAAGACGAAACCAAACCACATGTCTTCATCTTTATTGAAGGAACACGCAATAAAAAACCTGAGGGAGAATTACTCGAATTCCATCCAGGAACTCTCAAAATTGCCTATAAGGCAAACTGCAATATTGTTCCTGTAACAACATATGGAACATTCCGTGTTTTACAACTCAATTCATATTTGAAGAAATATCCATTCCTTTGGAAAATTCATGAACCTATCACACCAGAACAATTTAGTGGTAAAACAACAATTGATTTGGCTAAAGAAATTCGTGATGATATGAATGAACAAGTCAATCGCTTTAGAGTTATTGATAAAGAATATATTTATAACGAAAACGTTTCTTTAAAACGTAAAGCTTTAGAAACTGTCGTTGATCTTGGCGTTAATTCTTAATCCTTTTGGATAAAGATTCTTTAAAACCCCATTTACCGAATGAACTAAACCAAGGTTCATTCCTAAATATGAAACGAAATAATAGCCCTCTGGGTTATTTTTTCTTATTTGATTTCCACTGAGATATTGAATAACTTCTTCTTTTGTTAATTCGATACTGTTCTTACTCGATGAGGCATGTGAATAGTGGTGGGTTGGGATTTCCTTCTTACCAATAATAGTTTTCATAAATAAACCAGGTCTTAGAGATAATTCGATAAGCTTTTCATCAATCTCGTTTTTAAGATGATAGACCTGAGTTTCTTTTGCTTGACCTTTACCGGTTGTGTTTCGTAAAACATCTCTTTCTATAACCTTATTTTCTGTTAGATTTCCAGGCTTCTTAATTAAGGCAATATAATGGCCTTCTCCAGGGAAGAGATTTGGGAAAAGATGAATTGTTTCTGGATATTTTTTTGACCGCAAATTACCAGTGATTTCTGGAATTTGACCGAGAATTGCTGGTGTTTTTTCAAGAAGATATTGCACAACTTCTTCGTCTTCCTCATAGGAATATGAACAGGTAGAATAAACCATCGTTCCGCCATCTTTTAACATCGAAAAAGCCATCAAGATTAGTTCTTTTTGGATCTCTGAAAATTTAATTACTTTTTCATAAGTCCAGTCGTTTTTCATGGCCTCACTTTTACGAAACATTCCTGAGCCACTACATGGTGCATCAAGTATAATTGCGTCAAAGTAATTTTGGTATTTACTTGATAATTTTGAAAAATCTAAAGAAGTAACAACAACGTTATCTAAACCCATTCTTTCTACATTTTGTAAAAGAGTCATTGCACGCGGTTTAGATAAATCGTTCGATACAAGAATGCCGTTATTTCCTAGGCGTAAAGAAGTTTGAACACTTTTTCCTCCTGGCGCAGCACACAAATCTAGAACTCGTTCGTTTCCCTTTAAAGGAAGTAAAGAAGCTACGATAGCGGCGCTAGGATCTTGAATGTAGTATGCGCCTTGTTCGTGGTAAACCTTTTTACCTAGATCATATTCATCTTGGTCATATAGATAAGCATGTTCGACAAATGGGTGTTTTTTAACGTGCGGAAAAAGATTCACAAATCTTTCGTCACTGATTTTTCTTGTGTTTAGATAAACACCTTTATGTTCTTTTTCATCAAAAGATGAAATTAAGGAACCAATTTCTTCCTTACTAAGGTATTTTTCAAGGTGTTTAGCAAAATCCATATCTTTATTATTAAATAAAACGTAGATTAATTCGAGATATTAATTTGTATTTTATAAATCATACAAGTTTGGTATGATTATAATGAGGTTTTATTTTTATGAGAATGGTTGATATTATTACAAAAAAACGTGATGGTGGCGAATTAACCGACCAAGAAATCACATTTTTTGTCAACGGATACGTTGAAGGAAAAATTCCTGATTACCAAGTTTCCGCTTTATTAATGGCGATTGTCTTTAAAGGCATGACCAATCGTGAAATCGTTACTTTAACCGATCGTATGGAACATAGTGGCGATGTTATGGATTTATCATCAATTAAAGGAGTCAAAGTTGATAAACACTCCACAGGTGGAGTTGGTGACAAGACCACATTAGCTCTTGGGCCAATGGTTGCTGCTTGTGGCGCAATCTTAGCTAAAATGAGCGGTCGTGGCTTAGGTCACACCGGTGGAACACTCGATAAACTCGAATCTATTCCAGGAATGAACGTCTTCGTTAGCGATGAACAATTTAGAAAACAAGTTAGTGAAATTGGTTGCGCTGTTGTCGGTCAAACCGGACAACTCGTCCCAGCCGATAAAAAGTTATATGCTCTTCGTGACGTCACAGGAACAGTCGAATCAATGCCTTTAATTGCTTCCTCTGTGATGTCTAAGAAGCTTGCTTCTGGATCAGATTGTATCTTACTTGACGTGAAGTTTGGTAATGGTGCATTCATGAAGAATGTCGAAGCTGCAAAAGAACTTGCCACAGTTATGTGTAAGATTGGCAACGCCCTCGGACGTGATACCCGTGCTGTTTTAACAGACATGGAACAACCACTTGGTTTTGCCGTAGGCAATGCCCTCGAAGTTAAAGAAGCCATTGCTACTTTACATGGCCATGGTCCAAAAGACTTTACTGAATTATGTCTTCGTTCTGGTGCAATTATGCTTGAACAAGCGAAGATTGCTAAAACCGAAGAAGAAGCCATGGAAATGCTTAAGAAAGTTATTGCTGATGGTTCAGCCTTTGAAAAATTCCGTCAAATGGTCATTGCCCAAGGTGGTGATGTCTCCTATATTGATCATCCAGAAAAATTCCCAGAATCCAAATACGTTATTGAAGTTAAAGCTCCAAAAGATGGTTACATCAAACGTATTGTTGCCCTTGAAATCGGCGAAAGCGCTATGCGCTTAGGTGCTGGTCGTGAGACATTCGATGATGTCATTGATATGTCTGCTGGTATCGTTTTAAGTAAGAAAGTTGGCGACAAGGTCAAGAAAGGTGACGTGCTTTGCACAGTCCACACCAATGTCGAAGACCATGTTCAAATTCTCAAAGATATCGAAGATGCCTTCCATATCGTTGATGAATTCGTTGCTGTTCCTCCAACTGTTCACGATTACATTCGTTAATCATGAGGATCATCGTTCAAAACGTAACTAGAGCCTCTTGTGAGGTGAATCAAAAAATCGTGGGAAGTATTTCCCGCGGTTTTTGTCTATTCGTTGGTTTTACCAATGGAGATAATAAAGAAGTCGTTAGTAAAATGGCGAATAAACTTCTTTCTCTACGTTTGTTTGACGATGAAAATGGAAAAACTAATCTTTCTTTGAAAGATGTAAATGGAGAAATCTTATCGATTTCCCAATTTACTTTATATGCCTCTGTGAAGGATGGAAGACGTCCATCATTTGTGAATGCACTTAATCCAAAAGAGGCCAGTAAACTTTATGATTATTTTAATCAGTGTCTAAAGGATGCTGGTTACAAAGTTGAAACAGGTATTTTTGGCGCCATGATGAAAATTGATTTAGTTAACGATGGTCCATTTACCACAATTCTTGATTCAAAGGAGCTTTTCTAATGAAAGTGATGCTTGGATTAAGTGGTGGAGTTGACTCCGCAGTTGCAGCATACCTTCTTAAAAAGGAAGGCTATGATGTCGTCTGCTGTTTTATGCGTAACTGGGATGCCATGGCTAATGGAGATTACCTCGGCAATCCAACTGTAAACGATGATCAATGTCCACAAGAAAAAGATTATCAAGACGCCCAAAAAGTCGCCGCTAAACTAGGTCTTCCACTCTTCAGAGTGGATTTCATTAAGGAATATTGGGATCATGTCTTCTCCTTCTTTATTGAAGAATACGAACATGGCCGTACCCCAAATCCAGATATTTTATGTAATAAATACATCAAATTTGATGCCTTCTTGAACTTTGCCAAGAAGAATGGTTGCGACATGATTGCTATGGGCCACTATGCCTCTAGAGAAGAAAAAGATGGGCATTTCTATTTAAAGAAATGTGCTGATACAAACAAAGATCAAACATATTTCTTATCGCAGATTAATGAAGAACAAATCCGTTCTTGTTTATTTCCATTAGGAAATATCTCTAAAGTAGAAGTAAGAAGAATTGCTCATGAGTTAGACCTTGATTCCGTGATGGATAAGAAAGACTCCACGGGAGTTTGTTTTATTGGCGAACGTAACTTCCGTGAATTCTTAAAGAATTACATTCCTGCTCAATCTGGCAATATCATAGATATTGATACAGGTAAAATTATTGGTACACATCGTGGAGTTTACTACTATACGATTGGCCAACACAAAGGTCTTGGAATTGGCGGAATTTCTGGCGAAACCGCGACCGGATGGTTTATTGTGAAGAAAGACGCCAAAAAGAACATTCTTTATGTTACTCGTGGAGACACCCAACAATACTTGATGTCCAATAAATGTGTTGTAACAAAGTTAAACATCATTAATCCGAATGAAAAATTCCCACAGGAAGTTGGTGCAAAGTTTAGATATCGTCAACCTGATCATCCTGCTGTGATTAATCTAGAGAACGATAAGATTATTTGCACTTACGACTACTATAAAGCTGTCACTCCAGGGCAAGAAGCTGTCTTCTATAATAAAGACGGATTACTAATTGCCTCTGGGACAATCGATGAAGTTTATCGAGATGATAAACGAATCGACTAAAAGAAAACACACCTTAAGGTGTGTCTCTTTTTTATAAATTAATGATTAACCAAGGATAGCTGAGTCTGATAAGACATCGTTATCGCTAGCGCTACTAAACATATCAAGCAGGTTGCTAATGGTTAATTTTTTCTTTTCTTCTCCGCTTACATCGACGGTAATCTTACCTTTAGACATCATAATAAGACGGTTACCATACTTGATGGCGTCGTTCATATTATGAGTAATCATAATTGTGGTGAGATGTTGTTCACGGACAATACGTTCAGTGATTTCTAAAACCTTTGCAGCGGTTTTTGGATCAAGAGCAGCTGTATGTTCATCTAAAAGAAGGACTGGTTTTGTAACATCATATTCACGCATTTTGGTATCGAAAGCCTTATAGGCTTCTTTTATTTTGTGAGACTTTTCAGAAGAGTTTAGTTTATGATTTTTGACGATTTCTTTAACGGCGTTCTTATAAATTTCTTTTTGCTCGTGATAGACACGTTCAACTTCTTCTTTAGCTTCGTCTCTTCGCGCTGGATTAAATTTCACATAATCTTTACGAATTTGAGAGAAGCTTGGTTTTTGAGAGATAGTCGCCATTAAAAGGGTGATTGCTTGTCTTTGTCCACCAGAGAGTAAACCAACTTTTTGATAGAGTCGACTTTCTAATCCTAAGCCTAGAGATTTCAGTTTTTCTTCATAGTAAGCTTTATCTTTTCCAGAAATGGACCATCTAAAAATGGAACGCTTCTTTCCGCGACCTCTTGCTAGAGCAAGATTTTCGATAACTGTCATGTCAGTTGCGGTACCTTTCATTGGATCTTGGAAGACGTGACCAAAATAAGGGGCACGACGATGTTCGCTTAAATTCGCAACATTTGTTCCATTTAAAAGGATGTAACCAGTGTCCGCATCAATCGAACCAGAAATGATATTTAAAAGTGTTGATTTACCTGCGCCATTAGAACCAATGATGGTAACAAAATCACCTTCATTTAATACTAAATTGAGGTTATCAATTGCTTTATGTTCGTTAACTGTGCCAGGGTTAAATGTCTTGGTGATATTCTTTAATTCAATCATTTTTGATCACCTCCCTTAGCAATTTTTCTGTTATCGAGATGTTTCTTAATTTTTGCTCCATACGTTTTTTGTAAATATGGAACACCTAAGAAGACAATGACGATAACTGCGGCGAGCATCTTAAGTAAGTTCGTATCGAGTCCAAGAAAAACAACTGCTTGGAAAATAATGTAGTAAATTAATCCACCCACAGCACATCCAAGTAAACGAACAAGGAAGTTTTGGGAGATTTTACTCATAATGGCGGTACCAATAACAACCGCACATAAGCCAATAACGATCGCACCTTTGCCCATGTTGATGTCGGCAAATCCTTGATATTGCGCTAAAAGCGCACCAGAAAGAGCGACTAAAGCATTGGAAATCATTAGACCAAGCACAATATTCATTTTGGTATTAATGCCTTGTGCACGGGCCATATCCTGGTTGTTACCAGTCGCACGAATCGAAGCACCAAGTTCAGTACCAAAGAAGATGTAAAGAATAGCGACAATTAATCCAATGATTAAAGCACCTTTCCATAAAGCATCCCCGACTAAACCTTGGCTAAAGATCACGGTGTTTGAATAAACAGAAACCGCAATATTACTTTTGCCTGAACTAATAACAAGGTTAATACTCCATAAAGCCATCTGGGTTAGAATACCAGCTAAAATAGCTGGAATACCTAATAAGGTATGGATTAACCCAGTAATTAAACCACAAACTGCACCAGCAAGTGTGGCAATTAATAAAGCAAGGATAAAGTTCATGCCACCCGTAATTAAAACAGCAGCAACGATTCCACCAGTGACAAAAGAACCATCGACAGTTAAGTCGGCGATATTTAAGACTTTATATGTAATATAGACCCCAATGGCCATTACACTCCAGATTAATCCGAGAGCAAGTGCGCCAGGAAGTGTATTGAGAAAATCTAGCATTTTATCTTAATTATTTAGTCATGAAGTTTTTAAAAACTTCGGCAAGCATATTAGCTTGTTCTGTAAGTGGAGCAAGATCACTTGTACCAGAAACGTTTGTTCCAACAACACCACTGAAGTTTGGAATGTTTAATGCGACGCCATATTCAGTAACTGAGGTTCCAAGAACTGGAATTTTATTTTGGGAAGTGGCGTTAGCAGCAGCTTGTAAAGCTGGTGTGGCGTTAGCCATGATTAAATCATAGTTATGAGAAACAAAGTTGTTCGCAATGACGGAGCATGTAGCAATATCATTTGAAGCATTTCTAACATCTAATGTGACGTTAGACTCGCCAAGACCTTGCTTAACAGCATCCATAAATCCATTAGTCGCAGCATCTAAAGCTGGATGTTGAACTAATTGGGAAATACCAATCTTAAATTGTTGGTTTGAAGTATTTTGGAAGGCAATTGGCGCTGGAGTAGAAGAAACGCTTTCCGAATTAACATCAACATAATCGCTTGGAACAGTGATTCCTAATTCATCACAAATTGTTTTGTTGTACTTCTTCACTGGGTTTTGATCATAGGCAATTGGTAGTGTTTTAATGTCGGAATGTCCTAAAAGGACATCGACAGCCATTTCACCAGTTTTAAATCCAATGTTGTAGTAGTTAATGGAGAGTGTAATCGCTCCACAACCTTTACAAATACCTTCTTCGCCAGCATAAACTGGTTTCTTATTTGAACGGGCAATATTATTAATAATTTCAGTATTTGCTGCACAGGTATTGTCAGTTGGAATGTAAATACTATCAAAATATTTGATATTTCCGCTTAATACGGAAGAAATATCGTTGGAATCGGAGAACGAGATGAGTTTGGCAGTTAATCCTTTTTTCTCTAATTCTTCTTTAACAACATTAACTTGATAGATGGAATTTGCTTCCGCTGAACAATAAAGAAGCCCAACGTTAGCGTGTTTGCTGCTGCATCCGGCTAGACAAGCCAAGGCAGTTGCAGCCATTAAGAAGAGACTCTTTTTCATAATTTTACCTCTTAATCACTTTCTATTTATAGTTGATTCACCTAAATTGGTGAAAGTTTTCTAATAATTCATTAATTATCGAGAAATTCAAAATGTTGCTTAAATTCTACAAAATTTAACGCTTTTTGTATATAGAAATTTTTTGATGAATTTTTGAATGTTCTTGTTCTTTTGTTATCGGTATTTTATAATTGTACCGAAAGTTGAGGAACGGAATAATGTATATTTCAGTTAAAGAAGCCGCAGAAAAGTGGGGAATTAACGAACGTCGAGTTCGTCTTTTATGCCAAGAAAATCGTATCGAAGGTTTAAAGAAGAAAGGCAAAGCTTATCTAATTCCAGATAACGCACCAAAACCACTTGATCGAAGAGGCAAAACAAATCCTATTAAAATTAATAAGAATAAAGAAATAAATTTCGCGACATATCGCAAAGAATATCCGACAAAAGACGGTTATTTTGGCGAATATGGTGGATCTTATTTTGATGAAAAAACAAACAAGATTTTCCAAGAAATCTATAATGCCTACCTCACCATTTGCAAATCCTCGAAATTTATCAACGAATTACGTGAAATCCGCAAGAATTACCAAGGAAGACCAACACCTGTTTATCATTGTGAACGTCTCTCAAATTACCTTGGAAAAGTTCAAATATATTTGAAAAGAGAAGATTTAAACCATAATGGTTCCCATAAACTAAATAACTGCATGGGACAAGCACTCTTAGCAAAATATCTCGGCAAAACTAAGCTAATTGCCGAAACTGGAGCTGGTTCGCATGGTTCTGCTGTGGCAACTGCAGCAGCTTATTTTGGCCTAAAATGTGACATTTATATGGGTGCTGTCGATATGGAAAAACAAGCACCAAATGTGAACCGTATGAAAATGCTTGGAGCACGAGTTATTCCAGTTTATGAAGGCACTCAAACCCTAAAAGAAGCCGTTGATGTCGCTTTTGTGAATTATTTAAAGGAATCAAAGGATGCTTTCTATCTGATGGGTTCAGCTGTCGGACCTCACCCTTATCCACTAATTGTGAGGGATTTCCAGGAAATTATTGGTCGAGAAGCACGCGAACAGTTCTTAGAAATGACTGGAGAATTGCCTGACATCGTTTGTGCGTGTGTCGGTGGTGGAAGCAACGCTATCGGTATGTTTGAAGCTTTCTTAAATGATCCAGTCCAAATTGTTGGTGTCGAGCCAATGGGTACCGGAAAGGAAATCGGTAAAAATGCCGCATCTATGACTTTCGGCAAACCTTATGTTCTCCATGGATTTAAGAACCGTGTCTTATTAAATAAAGATGGCAGTGTGGCTAATGCTTACTCCATTGCTTCTGGTCTTGATTATCCAGGAGTTGGACCAGAACACTGTTTCCTTCATGATATTGGTCGAGTTGAATATGATAGTGTGACTGATGAAGAAGCGTTAGAAGCTTTTAAGCTTCTTTCAAGACTCGAAGGTATTATTCCAGCAATCGAATCAGCTCATGCACTAGCTTATGCCATTCGCATTGCTCGTACTCGTCACTCTGGCTCAATTCTCGTCAATTTAAGTGGACGAGGAGATAAAGATCTCGACTACCTCATGAAAAAATACCCAGAAATTCTTGAATAATTCTTTTAATTATTCTAATTTGTGATATATTTATTGTGCTCCGATAAAGGAACCTGCCACTCCTTTGGAGATGATGAAGAATCATCGTGTCTCTGCGTTAAAGAGAAAACTAATTAAGTGCAATACAAAGTATTGAAAGAGGATGGTACCGCGATAAGTTCGTTCCTCTGAGATACTTTTTTATTTTGTTTAGGAGGTCTAGATATGAAATACATGACCGGTCAAGAAATTCGAGAAACATGGTTAAACTTTTTTAAATCCAAGGGTCACCATGTTGAAAAAGGTGCTTCTTTAATCCCTTACCAAGATCCAACATTACTTTGGATTAACTCTGGTGTTGCCGCATTAAAGAAATACATGGATGGTAGCGAAGTACCACCAAGCCGTCGAATTACAAACGTTCAAAAATCAATTCGTACAAACGATATTGAAAACGTCGGTTTTACTGCTCGTCACCATACATTCTTTGAAATGCTTGGTAACTTCTCTATTGGTGATTACTTTAAAAAAGAAGTCATTCCATTTGCTTTCGAAATTCTCACTAGTGAGAAATACTTCGGAATGCCTAAGGATAAACTTTATTTCACTTATAACCCAATTGATGAAGAAACCCACCAACTTTGGTTAAAAGAGGGTGTGGAAGAATCTCATCTTATCCCATTAGAAGGAAACTACTGGGAAATCGGTGAAGGCCCAGCTGGTCCAAACACTGAAGTCTTCTTTGATCGTGGAGAAAAATATGATCCAGATCATTTAGGAGAACGTTTACTCCGTGAAGAAATCGAAAATGACCGTTATATTGAAATCTGGGGTATTGTGTTTTCACAATATAATGCTGTTCCAGGCACCCCAAGAAGCGAATATAAAGAACTTCCTAGTAAAAACATTGATACTGGAGCTGGCTTAGAAAGAATCGCTTCTGTTTTACAACAAACCGATTCCAACTTTGAAACAGATTTATTTATGCCAATTATTAAGGCTGTTGAAAAGTTAGCCAAAGTTCCATACGAAAAACCTTATTTAACTAATTATCGTGTGATTGCTGACCACATTCGTGCGGTGACATTTGCCATTGCTGATGGGGAAATCTTCTCTAATGAAGGACGTGGTTACGTCTTAAGACGTCTTGTCCGAAGAGCAATGAGATTTGCTAAACAAATCGGCATTGAAAAACCATTTATGTACACCCTCGTTGATGTGGTTATCAACATCTACGCCAAGTTCTATCCAGAAAACGTTTCTAAAGGCCCAAGCATTGCCAAAATGGTGAAGGCTGAAGAAGAAAAATTCTTAGAAACACTTGAAACTGGTGAGTCAATTCTTCGCGAAATGATTGTCGGTAAGAAAGAACTTTCCGGACCAGATGCTTTTAAACTTTATGATACATTTGGTTTCCCAATTGACCTCACGATTGAAATTTGTGCTGAAAAAGGTGTCAAAGTTGATCGCGCTGGATTTGAAAAGGAAATGGAAAAACAGAAAGAACGTGCTCGACAAGCTCGTAGCAACGCTCAAAGTATGCATAAACAATCCAAGGATTTGCTTGAGTTTACAGAACCTTCATCATTTGTTTATGATGAGGAACCACTTGATGCGGTCGTCATTGGCTGCTTTAAAGATGGAGTAAGAGTTAAGGAAATCACCAATGAAGGTGAAGTTATTCTTTCTCAAACAAACTTCTATGCTGAATCCGGTGGTGAAGTTGCCGATACTGGTGAACTTTCTAATAACGATACTTCATTAGAAGTATACAATGTTATTAAAGCACCAAACAAACAACATTTGCACGCTGTTAAAGTTAAACGCGGATCAATCAAAGAAGGCGATAAAGTTCATGTTGAGATTAATGTTGAAGAACGTCGCTTAACTGAAAGAAACCACTCTGTAACACACTTGTTACAAGCAGCTCTTGATAAAGTTCTTGGTAACCACATTAAACAGATGGGTTCTTATGTTTGCAAAGACTATATGAGATTTGACTTTACTCACTACACGAAGATTAGCGATGAAGAACTCAAGGCTATTGAAAAAGAAGTCAATCGTATGATTGCTGAAGCTATTCCATCAAACATTCGTGTGATGAGTATTGCTGAAGCCAATAAACTCGGTGCTAAAGCCTTCTTCTCCGAAAAATACGGTGATGAAGTACGTGTTGTTGCCTTTGGCAACGAATCCATCGAATTCTGTGGTGGATGCCACGTTAAAAACACTGCCGATATTGGTGTATTCGTCATTGAAAGCGAATCCTCGATCGCTTCAGGTGTCCGTCGTATTGAAGGACGTTCATCAGTTGGTGCATATGAATTAATTAAAGAACGCCAAGACGCTTTAAAAGCAATTGTCGAAAGCGTTGGAGCGACTAACGCTAAGGAAGCCAAAGATAAAATTCACTCTATCTTAGAACAACTTTCTGAAGCAAATCGTCGTCTCACATCTCTCATGGATCAAATCTCTCAAGCCAAGGCTAACGACGCCGTAAATCAATTTATTGATTTCAAAGGTTATAAAGTCTTAACCAAGTACGTTAAAGGTGCTTCAATGGAGAACTTAAATGCCATGGGCGATGACTTAAAGGTCAAATTCCCAAATTACGCCATTCTTCTAATTGGTGGTGAAGGTAATTCCTTACCAATTTCCATCTTTATCGGTGGAGAAGCCTTAAAAAAGAATATGGCTGGAAACTTAGTCCGCGAAGTCGCTAAACACCTTGGTGGTGGCGGCGGAGGACGTCCAAATATGGCAAATGGTTCTGGCCGAGATGAATCTAAGATTCAATCCGCTATCGAACTCTTTAAGGAGACTCTTCAATGAGCAAAATCCTCGCTCTTGATTTAGGAACGACCACAGTCGGAATTGCTTCGACTGATGCTTTAGGAATTGCCCACGGAAGAGAAACATTTCGTTTCGAACCGGGCAACTTCAAAAAAGCTCGTGAACATGTCTTAGAAATCTGTGCTAATGAAGGCATAAATGAGATTGTTTTAGGTGTTCCTTATTATGAGTCTGGGGATCTTTCTCCACACGCTAAAAGCTGTCTAAGATTTAAAGAAGATTTGCTTAAAGCAAATAATCAACTGATCATCCATGAAATTGATGAATCGTATTCGACTATTGATGCGGATGAAAAACTAAAAGAAATGAACCTTTCTTATGAGAAAAGAAAAGCCCTCGTTGATGAGTATGCTGCTGTTGTTATTTTAGAAAGATATTTACGAAAAATGGAGGAACAAAAATGAGTAACCCATTATTAGATAACGAAATCATGATTACCGATGAAAACGGTCAAGAACAAGTCATGAAAATCCTGTTTACCTACGAAAATGAGGAACGTCACAAAATGTACGCTTTCTTATATAAAGAAGGCGATGAAGATAACGTGATCCCAGTTTCGATTAACGAAAAGGATTCATCGATTGAAGTCATTGAAGACGAAAAAGAACTCGATGAAGTTGAAGAAGTTTTCAATTGCTTCCTTGATGACCCAAAAATGAAGGAAATTAAATAATTTGTTGTTTACAACATCAATTATGATTGGTAAACTCTTTATTGCGATTTAGGAGGCTTAAAAAGATGGCCACAGAAAAAATTGAATTAACAAAAGAAGGCGAAGCTAAGTTAAATCAAGAACTTCGTCACTTAATTGATATTGATCGTCCAGAAGTCTTAGATCAACTTGCTGCCGCTCGTGCTCAAGGTGACTTAAGTGAAAACGCTGACTACGATGCTGCAAGAAACAAACAAGCAGAAGTTGAAGCTCGAATCAAAGAAATTGAAAACATCTTAGCTAATGCTAAAATCATCGATGAAAAGAAACAAACTAGCAAATTAGTTGCTCTTGGTTCCACAGTTGAAATTAAAGATTTAAGCGACAACACTAAAGCAACCTATACCATTGTTGGTACAGTTGAAGCTAACCCAACCAAAGGATTAATCAGTAACGTCTCTCCACTTGGAAAAGCCATTGTTGGTAAAAAAGTTGGCGATGTCTGCGTTGTCCGCGTTGCTAGAGAATACAAAGTCGAAATCTTAAAACTCACATCTGCGAAGTAAAAGATTCCCAAATCAAAAAATTAGGTACCTTAAAGGTACCTTTTTATTTTTTTGAAAATTTCCTCCCTTAAAAACGGATTTAGTTAGTAAGGAGGAAAGCACAACTATGCGTAAATTAACTAACCAAGAGCTTAAGGAAACTTTGACCGGTGAGCTCACACTTGCGGCAGTGTTAACTGTTCTAGCTGTCTCTTTAATGGCGGTTGTCATTTATAAGTTATTTATCTCTAAAGAAGGCAGCTCACAAATTCCTGGTGGTTGGAAGTTCACCTGGAAATGAAAATCGCCGATCTTCCAAAAGAGGCTAAACCTCGTGAAAAGGCGTTTTGCTATGGAATCGAAGAGCTTGATGACCAAGAACTTTTAGCTTTGCTAATCGGTAGTGGAGTGAAAGGACATTCGGCGATTGATATCGCAAAGTCTCTTTTAGAGACATTTATCACTCTCCCACATCTTTCTCAAGCCTCGTTAAATGCTTTAACTAATCAAAGAGGGTTAAACAAAATTACTGCTTTAAAATTAGTTGCGGCATTTGAACTTCATAAACGGCTCAATACACCAAAATATTTTGCCAATGAATCAATTCGTGAACCTAGACAAATCGCGGCTCGTTTTCGCTATTTAGAAACACTTGATTATGAATCAGTTATTTTAGTAATGCTCAACCGAAAAAAGGAAATCATTCGAGAGGTCACTAAATATAAAGGAACATTTGATTCTTGTTCATTTAATTTCAAAGAAATTATGTCGGATTTATTCGACTCCAAATGTTCCTCGTTTATTTTGATTCATAATCATCCAGATGGATCTAGTAAACCAAGCGAAAACGATATTTTAACAACGTCGATTATTCGTGAGACAGCTTCATCATTTGGGATCGAACTTTTTGACCATGTCATCATTTTTAAGAATGGCTATTATTCGTTTCGGGAAAACAATCATTTTTCAGAGATTTAACTTTACAAATGTAAAAAATTGTTTACAAACACGTTCATTAATAATATATTAATAAGCGTTGTCGCCTCACGAGCTACAACCGCATAGAAAAGGTAATAAACTTATTGCCTATGGCAATAGACCTTAATAGCGAGTCTAAGTGAGAAAGTCGAGGTATATTTATGTACGCTATCATTGAAACTGGTGGAAAACAAGTTCGCGTCGAAGTCGGACAAAAGGTTTTTGTTGAAAAACTTGACGTTGAAGAAAACAAATCTGTTGATTTTGACAAAGTTCTTCTCGTTGCTGACAAAGATGTGAAAGTTGGTACTCCATATGTCGAAGGAGCGAAAGTAACCGCGAAAGTCGTCAAAAACGGACTTGGCAAAAAGATTCGCATCTACAAATACAAAGCTAAACATAATTCCGCTCGTCGTATGATTGGTCATCGTCAACCATATACTTGCGTCGTTATCGAAAGCATTAATGCTTAAAAATGATCAAAGTTACTGTCATTAAAGCAGAACAAAAAATTAAAAGTATATTAGTGAAAGGCCATTCTAATTCTGCCCCAAAGGGAGAAGACCTGATCTGTGCTGGAGTTAGCTCAATCATTATTGGTGGAGCAAACGCCATCAAAAATCCTGAATGTTATACATTCAAGAGTAAAGACGGATACTTCGAAATTACAGAATTAAAAACGGCGAATGAGCACGATTACAATGTCTTGGATACCATCCTTGTCCAATTAAAGACAATCGAAGAAACCTATCCAAAGTTCATTGAGGTAATCGAGAAAGGAAATTAGTTATGTTATTTAGATTAAATATCCAACTCTTTGCTTCTAAAAAAGGTGTTGGTTCAACTAAAAACGGACGTGATAGCGAATCCAAACGTCTTGGTGCAAAAGTCTCCGATGGTGAATTTTGTACCGCAGGTTCAATTATTTATCGCCAAAGAGGAACGAAGATTCTTCCAGGTGTGAATACCAAACGTGGTGGAGATGATACCATCTTCGCAACTGTCTCTGGTATTTGTAAATATGAACGTGTTGGACGTAGTAAAACACGCGTCAGCGTTTACGCCAAATAAGTTGATGAAATATTAGACCTCCTAAGAGGTCTTTTATTTTACACATTTCTATAAGACCACAAAATAGTGGTCTTTTATCTTTGTTTACGTGTATAATGTGAGCGTATGTTTATTGACCGAGTAGTTGTTGAAGTTCGATCTGGAAAAGGCGGAGATGGCATGATTGCCTTCCTTCACGAAAAATACGTCGCAAAAGGCGGACCAAGTGGAGGAAACGGTGGTCGTGGTGCTTCGATTATTTTCCGTGCGAACAAATCAATTAACACTCTTTTCAATTTCCGTCACTCGAAAGTCATTATTGGTCAAGATGGCGGAAAAGGTTTAACAAAGAACAAATACGGTCGTGGCGCTGATGACGTTTATGTTGATGTTCCAGTCGGAACCGTTGTCTATTTAGAAAAAGATCACGAATTTGTTTGTGATTTATCACAAGATGGTCAAGAAGTCGTTGTCGCCAAAGGCGGCCGAGGCGGAAGAGGTAATGCCGCATTTAAATCAGATAAGAACCGTGTTCCTCGTATCGCCGAAAACGGTCTACCAGGTGAAACTAAACGACTAATCCTTGAATTAAAACTATTAGCTGATGTTGGATTAGTCGGATTACCAAACGCTGGTAAATCAACACTTCTAAGTGTTGTTAGTAACGCAAACCCAGAGATTGCCGATTATCCGTTTACAACTGTCGCACCAAATTTAGGCGTTGTTAATGTTTCGAAATATGAAACTTTTGTCATGGCTGACCTTCCAGGATTAATTGAAGGTGCTCACCTTGGCAAAGGATTAGGTTTAACATTCCTTAGACATCTTGAAAGATGTCGCGTCATCGTTCATCTTGTTTCCATGACGGATGAAGACCCATACGCTTCCTTTAGTCAAATTCAAACCGAACTTAAAGAATACGGAATGGGTTTAGAAAAACGCCCACTTATCATTGTGGCCAGCAAAATGGATGAAGAAGGCGCTCATGATAAACTCAAAGAGTTTAAGAAGAAAGTTAAACAAGATGTCATCGCCCTATCATCTTTAACTCATGACGGTGTGGATGAACTCATTAATAAATGTCATGAACTCATCTCAAAAACTGATCCATTCCCATTAATGGGAACCGAAGAAAAAGTTGCGACCAGAGTTTATAATGCCTATAAAGATCAAAAACCAATCTTTGAGGTTGTTAAAGAAAAAGATCATGTCTTTAGACTTGTTGGAGAATCAATTGAAAGAACTTATTCCTTAATTAATATCTCCACGGATGAAGGAATGATGCGTTTAATTAATTATTTAAGAAAGATCGAAGTTGAAGAAGCTTTAAAAGAAGCTGGAGCAGAAGATGGAGATTCTGTCTTCCTATGCGACTTTGAGTTTGAGTATCTCGAATAATGGAAAACTTACAAGCTTATTTATTAGAAAT
>CAMHJP010000007.1 GCA_946185585.1 uncultured Caryophanales bacterium | reverse complement strand
GCATAAGAATAATAGTCATCTAATCCGAATAAGTGACCTGATTCATGGATATAAGTATGAGCATCAAGGTCATATTTTCCTCCATGAGGATTAGTTGCTGTGGCAATCTTACAGAAATGGTAGGAAGCCCACATGTAATGATTTACAACAGCAGGTTTTCCACTTTGTGGAATGCTGTCGTTAGCATAAACGAAAGCCCACCATCTCATATCCGAACTAGTGACTTTAATCGGGTCAGCATAGATAAATGAAACGGCGTCGATGTAACCATCATTATTGGTGTCGTAATCGTTTCTAATTTTGTTATAGAGAGTCGATGCTTCAAACTCATCAACAATTTTGCGGTCTGGATGTTCTTCCCCATCAAGTTCTAAGAAAGAATATTTAGAGACAAATGTGTCGGCAAGTTCACCACTAATTTCAAGTTTTCCATAGGAAGACTTGTTGTAGAATGAACTTACTGATTCCCAACCAACAGCTGAACTTGGTCCAAAGAAACATTTACGAATTTCTTCACGTTTAAAGGATGTCCATTGGTTGGCTAAAGAAGCATTTCGAAGTTGAACTGGAACAACAAGGATTTTTTGTTTACCAGTTGAGGCTAAAGGTTTTAAACCTTGTGTATCATAAACATCCTTAAGGTTATAGGAGAATGATTTGTAAACTGAACGACCTGGAACATCAGGTTCAATAACAGGATCTGGATAATTATAGTGAATTGGTTCTAAATCTGAATTATCGCCAAAGATTAATCCTCTAAGAAAAGAACACCCGGCGAGTGTTACAGCAACGATAGGTAGAAGCAATAACCATCTTTTCTTCATAACATAACTCTAGCTTAATTACCTTTACTATTCAACACTTTTTCTTTAGAAAGGACTAGTAATATTACCTGTGTAATAAGCAAAGGAACAATTGTTGAACAGGCAAAAACGACCAAAATCGGCCATAAAGTGATAGAAAACGTGAAATTTGTGACATGTAAAGTCTTATTCAACACCAATGTTAAAACATTCTCAATTAATACAAGTTCCACACAGGAAATGAAGAATGCAATCAGACATCGAATTAATGTTTGATTGCGGAACAATCCTCGAATTTGACCGTTTCCAATACCAAGATAACCAAACATCTTAATCTCATCTTTGCTTTCATTAATTGATAACAAAACCATTGTTCCTAAAAATAAGAAGGAAATGATTAAGGAAATAATGGAAAAAGACAGCAAAATTACTTGGGCGTAATCCAAAACATTGCCAACAGAATCAAGGATTTCGGATTGAGGACTACTAAAAGTATATGTTGGAAACATTCTCTGAATGTTGTTAATCAATTGATCGCTATTAACATTCTCATTTAGTTCGAAAACTACACCATTTGGAATAAGCGTGAATGGATTAATTTCTAAGGCGTCTCTAAAAAACGAAATTGTCCAAAGATTGTTGTGGTAAAGGTATTCCTGCTTTTCATCAACAATGCCAACAATTACAGCCGAGGTTCTTCCATAAGTTTTCTCAAGTTGATTATTAAAATTGATTGTTTCACTTTTGATTGAGGCGATTTGAAGTCGTTGCCCAACAACATTTTCATTCGATAATTTGCTAGCTAAGCCACTTGAGATCACTATTTCAGCATTATTGTTTGGCGGTCTTCCTTCTTTTAAATCTTGATAGTTTGTTGAAAACTTGATCGATCCATCCATACTTTGTAGATAACTGCCACCACTAATGCCGAACGGAAGGTCAATTGAAACATCTTCTTTACTTCCAAGTGTCGTGTCCGCATCAATCGCATCACTAATTTTTTCGCTATCAAGAGACACGAAAAAGTTTTTAGAGAACCCATTTAATAAATTTGAGGAGTAACTTGAATATCCAAATTCCGAAGTGAAATAGTATTTGTTTAAATCTGGATAAAATTCAGTTATATATTTCACATCACTTGTTCTAATTGCATTAACGTCGGAATAGTAAACGTAAAGGCGATTTTCCCGACAATTTACGGTTGAATTACATAAAATACTATTAAAATCATGGTTAGTTTTTTGAAAGACAAAGTCGTGTAAATCCTCATCAAAAAAGAGCTTATCTTCTAATTCGGTAACATCGGTATAAGTTTCGATGTAATAGTTTTTAGTCATTTCCCATACGGCATATTGTTCTCCGCCTTCAATTGATGGAATTCGCATGTGTTCTTCAAAAACGTATTGGTTCCAAAGATTATCAGAGTGAAATAACATTGGGTGAGTCGTTTGGATAATCCCAACAATGTTAAAAATTTGTTCATCATCATAAACCCAGTCATAATTCGCAACCATCAGATTTAGTTGACAATTCGCCTTGGTTAGATACTGTCCTAATGCGTTATAACTTCTTTGAATATTAAAATCAAAGCATAGATTTGACATATCTTCGTAGGTTATTCCAAGTACAACATCATCCTTTGAAAGATTTGCTGAATAAGGAAATGTTACAAAACTTTTCTCATACCATTTATATTCGTTAAAGTTTCTCGCGGAATACCCTTTAAGTAAGTATCGCTTTCCATCTGCTACAAAGTAGACTTCGTTTTGATCTTTGAAAAAATCTTCGAAATTAACTAAATAATTCACTCCGATTCCCTTAATATCTTCTTTATATTTATTAGCAATCTTTTTCACTTCACTTTCAGGAGCGCTAAAGATGTCACCGTATGTATTAAGTGAATCGTTTTTCAATCGCATAACGATTTGATTTCCATTAGTTAGTTCGGAAAATGCTTTATTTATTCGATTGGTTATTAAATTTGTTAGAAGAAATGATGTTCCAATTCCAGTTAGTGAAAGGGAAAGCATGATGTTTGAAACTAAAGTTCTAACTTTCTTAGACTTCATTTTCCCGATTGAGTATCTGGCTTTGTAGTCGAATGGTATCTTGGCATGTTTAATTTGCTTTCCGCTATTTTCAATTGGAGCGAGTTCTACTTTTTTCTGCTGAATCATCTTTTGACTAACGATTTTTCCATCTTTCATTTCGATGATTTTGTTGGCATATTTTTCCGCTAAAGCACGGTCATGAGTAACAACTAAAATAAGTGAATTAACCGAAATTTGCTGGATAATTTGCATAATTTCCAGAGAATTTTTTTCATCAAGCGCTCCAGTAGGTTCGTCGCATAAAATAACTTTTGGATTATTCACAATTGCTCTTAAAATAGCGATTCTTTGTTTCTCACCTCCCGACATATTGATTACTTTTTGTTTTCGTAATCGTGTAATCTTTAAAATCTTAAATAGTCTTCTAATTTTTCTGTTTCGAAAGTTCCTAGAAATATTTGTTGAGCTATCCAAAACCAACGACACATTTCTTTCACCGGTTTCTAAAGGAATGAGATTAAAATTTTGAAACACGTAGCCAAGATGGTGAATGCGAAAATCGATTGCTTCTTGATTCGAAAATTTAGCTAAATCAACTCCATTAAACAACACCTCTCCAGAATAGCTTCGATCAATACAACTAATAATGTTAAGAAGTGTTGTTTTACCACATCCAGAAGGGCCAACAAGACAGACTAATCCATGGTCAGGAAATTCAATGTTTAAATCATTAATGACTTGATGTTTTCCAAACGATTTTTTTAGGTGCGAAATCTTAATCATTATTCATCCCTCAATTCTTCACTAATAGAGAAATTTTTGTATGCTAAAATTGGCAACATTGTGAATAAAAAAGTACATAAAACCGCAACTAAAAATGTTGCGATTATTAAACCGAATTTCACACCATGAAAACTATTGAAAGGGATGGCGATTAGATTCGATAAGCCAAACTTCTTACTAATAATAGAATTCAAAGAATTCTGTAGTATAAAACTTGAAGCTATTCCAACTATTAATGCAAGAAAAGTAATTGCAAAATTATAGATTAGATATATCAAAGAAATACTTCTTGTTCTTGCGCCCAAACATGTCAATATCGCGCTTTGCTTTTTGTTCTCTAAAAAGTTCGACAACGAAATCATTCCAAGAATAAATAAAACACCACTAAATCCAATAATTAAAAAGAACAATAAAGCATCCTTAAACGAAGAAATAAATGTTTTATAAGAATCAGCAATTGAATACACTTTTGACTCAATTTGTAGCAACTCATTTTTGGCATTTGTTTCTTCAATGATGCGGAACAATTTTTCATAGTCGCTTAAGCTATTTAAAAAGATAAAGGAAGAGTATGAACTTTCTGGTGAGTCATCCTTTACTTCGTTAATGTATTCTAGGATTGAAACACTCCGTTCTCGATACAAAGAAACATTGACTAAAATTTCACTTCGAAGCATGTCTAACAAGGCGTCATATGAGTAGTAAATTTTAGGTGTATTCATGAAGGAAAATTCTTCTACAACATCCACTATTTTTAACTTTAGTTCATAACGAAACTTGTCATTCACAAATGGCTTTTCATCATCGTGAGTATAAAGAGTGATTGATGTTTCATATGAGATTAAAATTTCTTTTCCTTCATAATCATTTTCGGCAACTGAAATCTCCTTTAAAAATTCTTTATTTACAACGACTTCTGTTAACTTTTTCTTGTCAAAATCACGAGCAATTTTTGGATAGATAGTGTTATTTTGCATAAATTCTTCAAGCAGTGGAACCATCTCAAATTGTTTGATTTGCTCTCCGTTAAAATAACCATTTGGATATGGTGAAAAGAAGAAATTTGTGTTTGGACAAATTCGGATATTATTAACACCATCTAAATACCGATCAATCAGTTCACTTGATGGGCGAACATTCTTTCTAAATTCAAGAGGAGAATTACTAACGGAGTAATAGCTCGTTTCAGAAGCTGTAGCGCATCCGATTGCGAGATTTCTTTCAAGAGCGTGTTTTTGTGAATCTTCTGATCCATAAATAAACCCAACTCCGATAAAAATTGATAAGAATCCAACCATCAAGGAAATGAATGAGAAAAACTGTTTGAACTTATTCTTTTTAAAAAGTCGTTTAACTAGTGAGAAAATCCATCTACTTCTTGTTCTCGTTTTAACCTTCTTTTTCTTCTCTCCTTCACTACAACGATTGATTAGTTTATCTTTGATAATCTCTCCATCTTTCATCTCAATAATACGATCCGAATATTGATGAACAAGATTCATATTATGCGAGACCATTAAAACAAGTTTGTGGCGAGATATTTTCTTTAGTTCATCCATGATTAAAAATGAATTCTTTTCATCAAGTGCACCAGTCGGTTCATCACATAAAATAGCTAAAGGTTTAGTGATTAAAGCTCTTAAAATTGCGACACGTTGTTTTTCACCACCAGAAAGAGTAGAAACCTTTTGATTCTCTAGATGTTCTAATCCAAATGTTTTGAGTAATTCTCTAACTTCCTCATGAGCCTTTCGTTTTGATTCACCTCGAATAAGCAAAGGAAGTGCGATATTCTCCACCACAGATAAGTCATCCAAAAGGTTATAGTGTTGATAAATCATCGACACATCACTTGAATGATATTTTGATAATTCTCTTTTGGAGAACTTAGATAACTTTTTATCTTGGTAATAAATCGTTCCCTTTGATGGTTTTTCAATCCCCATTAAAAGATTTAGGAGTGTGGATTTACCGCATCCTGATTTTCCAACAATCGAGACTAATCCTTGTTCAGGAAGGTATAAAGAAATATCCTTCACCGCAGTTAAGGTATTCTTCTTGTAAGAGAAGGTTTTTGTAACGTTAAGTAGACTAAATAAAAACATTTTCTCCCTCTACTAACTATGTCGAAGAAAATGTTCTATTTTTGCTTTTTATTTTGTATTTGCTTTGGAAACGATTCTTTTCAATCTTTGATTGAAGTTATCGCGAGTTAATAAGAGAAGATTCCCACATCCAAGGCACTTAATTTTGATATCTGCGCCAGTTTTAACAATTTCAAATTGTTTACTTCGAGTGTGACAAGGATGTTCTTTTTTTAACTCAACAATATCTCCAACTTCGTAAGATAAATCTTTCATTATTCGTCTTCCATTTTGACTGCTGCTGGAACTTTTGGAAGTCCTGGCATAGTCATAACCGCACCAGTTAATGCAACGATGAAGTTGGCACCAGCACTGAGGTTAACTTCACGAATTGTGATTGTACAACCGATTGGTGCTCCATATATCTTTGGATTATCAGTAATTGATAATGGAGTCTTCGCCATACAAACAGCAGTTTCTCCATAACCAAGTTTGGTGTATTTTTCGATTTGGGCAAGTGCTTTATCAGTAAAGACAACTTCTTTTGCACGGTAGATTTCACGACAAACTGTTTCAATCTTTTCCTTAATAGGAAGTTTGTAGTCATAAAGCTTATGATACTTGCTTGGTTTTGTTTCAAGCATTTCTTTCACTTTATAAGCTAAATCAGTTGATCCATCTCCACCTTTTAAGAAGCCATCAACGAAGCTAACGGTGTAACCGTGTTCTTCACACCATTTGGTGAGAACTTCAATTTCTTCTTTGGAGTCTTCAGCAAAGTGGTTAATTGCCACCACGACTGGTAAACCATATTTTTGAATGTTTTCTAAGTGGAGTTGTAAGTTAGCAATACCAACTTTTAAAGCTTCGACGTTTGGTTCTTTTAAGTTTTCAAATGGTACACCACCATGCTCTTTAAGAGCACGGATAGTTGCAACCATCACAACACCATCTGGTTTTTTACCAGCTGTTGGACAACAGATGTCTAAGAATTTTTCCGCACCTAAGTCAGCACCGAATCCAGCCTCTGTAACAACAACATCACCAAGTTTAAGAGCTAACTTAAGAGCAATAATGGAGTTACAACCATGAGCGATATTAGCGAATGGTCCACCATGGACAAGTGTTGGGTTATTTTCAACAGTTTGAACAAGGTTTGGTTTGAGCGCTTCACGCATTAATTTCATAATCGCATTTGAAATGCGGAGTTGTCTTAAATAGACTGGCTTATCATCGAATGTGTAAGCAACAATAATATTGTTCACACGACGACGGAAGTCTTCTGGATCAGTGGCTAAGCAAAGAATGGCCATCATTTCAGAAGCAACAGTAATGACGAATTCGTCATGACGTGGTGTGCCTTTCTTTTCGTCTTGCATGACGGTCACGCTACGTAAAGCGCGGTCGTTCATATCAAGCGCACGTTTCCAGACAATTTTGGTTGGATCGATACCAAGTTCATTTCCTTGGAAAATGTGGTTATCGATCACAGCAGAAATGAGGTTAATCGATGATGTTAAGGCGTGCATGTCACCTGTAAAGTGAAGGTTAATGTCGTCTTTTGGCTCAACGGAAGCAAGTCCACCGCCAGTGGCACCGCCTTTAAGACCAAAAACTGGACCTAAGGATGGTTCACGAAGGGCTAACATACAGTTCACACCGATTTTTCCAAAACCTTCGGTTAAGGCAATGGACATTGTAGTCTTACCTTCACCAGTTTTAGTTGGAGTGATAGCTGTAACTAAGACGAGTTTTCCGTCTTTTTTATCTTTTAATTCATCAAAAATCTTTAAATCAATTTTTGCTTTATATCGACCATATTGGTCTAAATATTCTTCTTTAATTCCCGCTTTAAAAGCGATCTGATCAATTTTTTGCATCATATCTATTTACCTCGTATGTGATAAGTATACTACTTATTAAATATTTTTAATAATGTAATTTGAAATTATTAAACCAGCAGTTGAAGGAACCATCATCATTGAGCCTAATTGTTTACCATCAATGATGATATTTTCTTTTGAAAAAACGACTGGAATTTTCTTTAAATCTAAACCTCTTTGGCGGCATTCATAACGAATCTTTTTCGCCAGAGGATCATTTTCAGTTTTATTTAGTGTTGTTTGTAGAACTTGTTCAGGGTCAAGACGTTTCGCCATTCCTAAAGAAGAAATGAATGGAATATTCTTCTCTAAGCAAGCTTTCATAATACCAATTTTACCTGGCACAAAATCAATTGCGTCAACAACGAAATCGACGTCTTTAATTAAGTCTAAGGCATTTACTTCATCGACATATAAATTAACGGTTTTGACGTCGATTTCACCGCAAAACTCGGTTATTTTGGTTTTACAGACATCTGTTTTAAGTTTACCGATATCGCTATTTGTATACATAATTTGACGGTTTAAATTAGATGGGTCAACTTTATCGTTATCGACTAAAGTAAAGTGACGGAATCCACTTCGATATAAAGCACTTAATGCTGTTCCACCAACACCACCTAAACCAATCACCATAATTCTAGCTTTTTGGATACGTTCTAATTTTTCTTTTCCAAGGAGAGTTTCTGTTCGATCTAAATAACTAGCCATTTTGAATCTCCTTTAAAAGTTCTTCATCGTCTTTATAAAAAGTAACTGGGAATTGGTGACGAATGTAGGTCATTTGTCTTTTCGCATAGTTACGGGTGTGTTGCTTAATGAGTTCTTTTGCTTCTTCTAAATCACCATTGTTATTCAAACAATCGATGAGTTCTTTGTATCCAATAGCTTGGAAACAATGTAAAGAGGTATCGTACTTTTCCATTAATGATTTAACTTCATCCACCAAACCTTGTTCGAACATTTCATCAACTCTCTTGTTGATTCGTTCATAAAGTTCGTCGCGGTCAAGGTCACGAACAAAGAAACGAACATCATAAAGAGGTTTGTGTTCTTGTTTATTAATTAGAGCTGATTTTGTTTCACCGGTTAAATAATAAATTTCAATCGCTCGCAATACTCTTTTACGATTATTTTCATGAATGATTTGAGCTTGTTCTGGATCAATCTTTTTTAAGTGAGAATGAAGTTCAGAATTGGTCATCTTTTCAAATCGAGACATATCAACTTCTTTATTAGGTAAAAACTCGTAATCGTAAAGGGCGCTTCTGATGTATAAACCAGAGCCACCAACAATGACAATATTTTTGTTTTTCACCAGCAATTCTTGGATAGATGCTCGTAAATTGCATTGATATTCAGCAATCGAATAATTGTGAGTTGGATCGATAAACGAATATAAATGGTGAGGCACACTTGAGAGTTCTTTTTCAGTTGGTTTTGCTGTTCCAATATTCAGTTCTTTATAAGCTTGGAAAGCATCGCCATTAATGATTTCTGCGTTTAAAGCTTGAGCGACTTTAATCGCACTTTTTGTTTTGCCTAATGCTGTTGGTCCTGTGATAACGATAATCATTCTAGGATCTCCTTAATTTCATTTAGCAAAGCATAAACTTCTTCGCGAACTTGGAAGTAATTTTCGACTAATGGATTTGCTTTAAACTCAGACATCTTTTCATCGTAGAGGTTCTTTTCATTTTGATAAATTTCGTCATCATCTTTATGGATACACATTAAATGTTGATGTTGATGAATTTCTTTATCTAAACTCACAAGATTCTTATCTGATTGAACAATGTGTTTTAAACGAAAATATTCCTTCATGATTGGTTCATCGTAAAGGAGTTTTCGACACTTTTCTAATTGAGTTTCAAACTCATTCATTCACGAGTTCTCCAATCAATGAATATGTGTGTGATTCAGTAATTTTAACTGAGACAATTTTACCAACTAATGAATGATCACCTTTAAAGTGAACGAGTTTATTTTTTTCGGTATAACCAGACATCATTTCTGGATTCTTTTCACTCACTCCTTCAACAAGGACTTTATAGGTCTTGCCAACCATAGCGTTAGACTTTTCACTAATACCAACTTCAAGAGCTTTTACGAGTTCTCTAAATCTTATAGATTTATCCTTACTCGAAACATTGTCTTTTATCTTTGCGGCAGGTGTACCATTTCGTGGTGAATAAATGAATGTAAAAGCAGAGTCATATTGAACTTTTTTGCATAGTTCAACAGTCTCTAAAAATTGTTCATATGTTTCATTTGGGAAGCCAACAATAATATCGGTTGAAAGAGCAACATCAGGTACTTTAGAACGAATCATATGGACAAGTTTTAAATACTTTTCGGCATCGTATCTTCTTCCCATTAATCGAAGGATTTCACTTGAACCAGATTGAACTGGCAAGTGGATGTACTTCATGACGTTATCATACTTAGCAATAACATCAACAATCTCTTCGGTAAAATCCCATGGATGGGATGTTAAGAAACGAACTCTAGGAATACCGATTTTTGCAACTTCTTCTAGGAGTTTTGCAAACGTAGATCCATCTTTTAAATCCTTACCATAAGCATTGACGTTTTGGCCAAGTAAAGTCACTTCTTGATAACCAAGATCTTTTAATTCTTGAGCTTCCTCTAAAATGTCTTTCATGAGGCGTGAACGCTCTTTTCCTCTAGTATAAGGAACAATGCAATACGTACAGAACTTATCGCATCCATACGAGATATTAATAAAAGCTTTAAAAGAAGATAAACGTTTCGATGGAAGGTTTTCTTCAATTTTTGTTGGAGAAGATTCGACATCGACTAAGCGGATTCTTTTACGAATTACTTCATCAAGCATCAAAGGTAAATTAGTAATGTTATGGGTACCAAAAATCAAATCAATATGTTTGAATTTTTCGGTAATAAATTCGATGATGTGTTTTTGTTGAACCATGCATCCGCAAACACAAAACACCCGAGAATTGTCGGTTATTTTATATTTTTTTAGTTCGCCGATCATACCAAAAACTTTTTGTTCAGCATTCTCTCGAACAGCGCATGTATTTAGGACAACAACATCAGCGTTTTCTATATCGTTAGCTTTCGACATACCCATGTGTTCAAACATGCCAGCCATCACTTCTTCATCACGATAGTTTGCTTGACATCCATAAGTATGAATAAAGTATGTTTTACCCTTAAGGTATTTAACTAAAGAATCAGGATAAGTGACTCCTTCATAATCAAAAGAAAAAGATTGTGTTCTGTTACGAGCTTTATTTAAATCTGGTAACTCACGAAATTCACATTTGTTAGCCATGTTTCTTTTCTCCAATTAGTCGGATTGGGAAGATTTCCCGACACTTATGTGTTGATTCATCAATATCAATGACTACGCCATTCACCATTTGGTCAGCGTTAACATCGATTTCAAATTTAGATTTTTCGCCAAACAAAGTTTTATTCATCACCGAATGCTTTTCAAAACCAAGCACTCCATTTGGATCTCCACACATTCCGGCGTCACAGATAAAACCTGTTCCGTTTTCTAAGATATGTGCGTCATTTGTTTGGACGTGCGTATGAGTTCCAATCACCGCACTAACAACTCCATCAAACGCATAGCCAAAAGCAATCTTTTCGCTGGTGGCTTCAGCATGATAATCCACAATGTGGATTGAGTCTTCATTATCTAATGAATCAATGAGTTGTTTTAAACTGTAATAAGGAGAAGCAACTTCTTCATGCATAAATGCTTCACCAAGGATATTTGTTACACGAACAAGCACTCCATGGACATTAAACAGAACACTTCCTTCTCCACCAATTCTTTTAGAGATATTGAGTGGGCGAACTAACGCGGTAGCATCATCGATATAATCAAGAATCTGATCTTTGGATAAATAGTGGTTACCTAAGGTGATACAATCTACTCCTCCATCAATCAGTTCTAGATAATGTCGTTCAATTAAACCTTTACCATGTGTGGCGTTTTCGCCATTAGCAATGACAAAGTCAATTTGATACTTCTTTGATAGTTTTTCGACGTTGTTTAAAACAGCCTTGCGGCCTACTTCGCCAACAATATCTCCAAAGAAGAGGATTCTCATAAATTATTTTGCTGTTTCGACAGCACGATATTCACGAATAACTTGGACTTTGATTTGTCCTGGATAAGTCATTTCGTTTTCAATCTTCTCTCTAATGTCACGAGCCATCTTAAAGGCAGTTAAATCATCAACCTTATCTGGGATGACCATGACACGAACTTCACGACCAGATTGCATGGCGTAACATTGATAAACACCGTCAAATCCCTTACAAATTGTTTCTAATTGTTCAATTCGTTTGATATAGGATTCTAAGGTTTCACTACGACTTCCTGGACGAGCAGCACTTAATGTATCAGCAGCTTGAACGAGGTATGAAATAACAGATGTTTTTGGTACATCATCGTGGTGAGATTCGATAGCGTTAATAACGACTTCTGGTTCACCATATTTCTTTGCTAAGTGAGCACCGAGTTCAACGTGGCTTCCTTCTTGTTCAAAATCGACAGCTTTACCGATATCGTGAAGAAGACCGGCTCGACGAGCTAAATTGGCGTCTAAACCAAGTTCGCTAGCCATGATTCCAGCTAAATAAGCTGTTTCCATGGAGTGGTCATAAGCGTTTTGTCCATATGAAGTACGGTATTTAAGACGTCCAACATATGTTAAAAGTTCCTTGTTAATCTTTGGTAAGCCAAGTTTAAAGGCGGCGTCTTCACCGGCTTTTTGAATGTCAGCGTCAACTTCCTCTTGGACTTTAGCGACGACTTCTTCAATACGTCCTGGTTGAATACGTCCATCTTTGATTAATAAATCAAGAGCTTTGGCAGCGATATGACGACGAATTGGGTTAAAACAGGATACTGTAATAACTTCTGGGGTGTCATCGATAATGAGATCAACTCCAAGGAGTTGTTCGAAGGTACGAATGTTACGACCTTCACGACCGATGATTCTTCCTTTCATTTCATCGCTTGGAAGAGCAACAGTTGAAACTGTGTGTTCTTGGACTTCTTCTTGCGAATACTTCGAGATAGCTAAAGCTAAGATGTTACGAGCGTTCTTTTCCGCTTCCTCTTTAGCTTCTTCTTCCTTGGTTTTAATGTAGGAAGCAATTTCTTTCGCCATCTTGGATTCTACACGAGCGAAGATTTCATCACGTGCTTCATTGACAGAGAGTTGAGCAACCTTTTCAAGTTCAGAAAGAATGGAATCAATCTTACTTTGTAATAAAGCATCTTTTTTGTCACATTCTTTTAAGCGACGAGTTAATAATTGGTTCTTTTCTTCAAGAGCATTTTCTTTGTTAAGCAAATTGGCATCACGACGATCAATGTTTGCTTCTCGTTGGTTGAGTTTGTTTTCAAGACCAGCGATTTCTTGCTTACGTTCGCGGATGTCTTTTTCTGCTTCTTGTTTCATTTCAGCGACAGTTTGTTTACCGTCTAACTGAGCGTTTTTCCTAATTTGTTCGCCTCTGATTTCAGCGTCACGAATAATTTTTTGAGCATTTTTCTCAGCGCCTTTTCTTCTAAAAACAGGCACAAAATAGAATAGCAACAAAGCTATTCCAACGCCGACAATGAGGGCGATGACAATTAGGAGAATGGCAATAGGGGTTTCCATTCTATGTAATCCTCCATAACTATATGAAGACTAGTTGATTATATAAAATAATCACCAGTCAATAAATGTGATTATTACCGAACAACTTAAGAGATAAATTATCTATGGTAATCAGCGGGGGCTGAATATAAATTGATATATGGTAATAAGTATCTTCCACTAGAAAGATACATTCGCATTATAGCAGTTAATTATTCAAAATTAAACATAAAAAAGCCCTTCTTTTAAGGGAAGGGCCAAATGAATTAAGCGATGAGAGATTTAATCTTGTCGGATAACTCTTTTTTAAAGTCAGGATGTTCTTCGAGATAGGCTTTACCATTATCTCGTCCATTGGCGAATCGATTACCATCGTATTCGTACCATGAACCAACACGAGTTAAGACGCCAAGTTCGACACCAACATCAAGGATTTCACCAGTCTGGGAAATGCCTTTGCCATAAATGATATCGACTTTGCAGTTCTTAAATGGTGGGGCAACTTTGTTTTTGACAATCTTTACGTTAACCGAGTTACCAATCACGTCTGAACCATTTTTAATGGCTTCGGTACGGCGAATGTCGATACGAACAGAAGCATAGAATTTTAATGCTCGTCCACCAGTTGTGGTTTCTGGGTTTCCATACATCACGCCAACTTTTTCACGTAATTGGTTAATAAAGATGACTGTACATTCATGATGATTTAAGATCGCGGTAATCTTACGAAGAGCTTTGCTCATTAATCGAGCTTGAGCACCGACAGTTTGATCATTCATCTCGCCTTCGAGTTCACATTCTGGAACTAAAGCAGCGACAGAATCCACGACAATCATGTCAAAAGCGTCAGAATTAGCGAGCATTTCGACAATTGATAATGCCTGTTCACCGGAATCTGGTTGCGAAAGAATTAAGTCATCAATATTGACTCCAAGATTACGAGCGTAATTTGGATCAATCGCATGTTCAGCATCAACAAAAGCCGCTTGTCCGCCAAGTTTTTGACACTCAGCAATCGCATGAAGAGCTAACGTTGTTTTACCTGAACTTTCCGGGCCAAAGATTTCAATGATACGGCCTCTTGGATATCCGCCAACACCAAGAGCTTTATCAATCAGTAGTGAACCGGAAGGAATCACATTAACGTCGACTTTTGGACGATCGCCAAGTTTCATGACTGTACCTTTGCCATACGCTTTTTCAACGAGCTTCAAAGCTTCATCAAGAGCGTTGACTGAGTTGTCTTTTTCTTTTTTCATGTGACTTTTCCTCCTTTCACTAACTTAATCCGTTTTTTTGACGAATTTTTGCACTTTATTTTATTTTTCGAGTATTTCTAGTAACTTTTCTTGCATAGCAAGAACGGCACACTTACGAATTTTGTTACGATTCCCACGCAAATTGACCTCAAACACGTATTTTTGGTCATTTTTGGCAATTCCGATGTATGCTCGACCCACTGGCATTCCGCCTGGTTCGACAGTTGGACCAGCGTTTCCAGTGATACTTACACAGACATCAACTCCAAGGACATTTTGGCCTTTACGAGCCATCTCTCCAGCAACTTCTTTTGAGACAACTCCAAAACTATTGATGAGGTTTTCTTCAATACCGAGAAGTCTAACTTTTTCTTCCACAGCATAAGTCACTAATGAACCTTTAAAAACTTTACTCGCACCTGGAGTTTCAACAAATGTGGATGCAAATAAACCGGCAGTCATTGATTCAACACTGCCGAGTGATAAGCTTTGTTCTTTTAAAACTTCGAGGAGCTTTTTCATTTACTAAAAACTTTGCGGTTTTGAACCACATAAATCACGCCAGAAATGACGGACATAATTGTTGCTAAATAGAAGAAAATATTGGAGATTTGCAGGGATTGTGGCCAATTTGCATCAAAATATGAGAATGGCCAATCATTTAAAAGAAGCATTGGAATAGCGATCA
This sequence comes from uncultured Caryophanales bacterium, assembly GCA_946185585.1. GTDB lineage: Bacteria > Bacillota_I > Bacilli_A > RFN20 > CAG-826 > Fiminaster. Next base: position 16,924 of record CAMHJP010000007.1, on the reverse strand, counting down.
TTTGTAAGACGGTTTTAAGCTTGCCATATTTGTTCGCCGCAATAACGATATTTTTACGAACAGCAATCATTCTTAAACCATCAACAACTAGGTCTCTTCCAATCATTAAAACAACACAGAACAGTAAAACTGTTAACATTACAGGATCTCTTCTTTGTTCCCAGGCATAAGCTTGTGGAACTAAAAGGAAAATCATTGCTCCATCATTGAGGAGTTTATCCGCAATTGGATCAAGGAATTTTCCAAAGTCACTAACTAGGTTATATTTACGGGCAATTTTGCCATCTAAAAGGTCAGTTGTAGCAGCAATAACAAAGATTACTGCAATAACTAAATATACAGGATTTACCACGGAATTTCCGATTGGTTCAACATGTAAATTTGGAATGCATGCTAAAACAAGAATGCCAATAATCATTAATCCGATTAAGGCAATTCGACTAAGCGTTAATCTGTTTGGTAAATTCATAACTTCTCCTTTAGTGAGTATCCGACCCTATAAGCCATGTTCTGTCTAGGATAATAATTTATCTACACCGAAGTGTGCTTCTGACAATTCAGTTCTTGTCAGCTGCCTCCCCTACCAAAATTTGGGTTTCTCGCTTGTGGGGTTTACCAACGTTTCACTCCAATATTTCTATTGGCTTCGTCACTGTGGCACGTTAAGGAACTCCATCATGACTTTCGTTTTAGACTTTGTTCCGCCGTTATGCGCTCCCGCATACCTAACGTTATTTTTTCCGTTAGCGCAATCACTACCATCATCACAGATGGTGCGAGCATGGACTTTCCTCTACTTTCGCAGCAATTATCCAGGTCGGAATATTTTATCGGATGCTTTCTGGATCAACTCCCTTTTTATAAAGGGCTTCTTCCAGTTTTGAGATTCTTTTGAGATAGTCAACGTTATTTTCAGTGACAACTTGTCCTGGTTTAATTCCAGAATATTTGTTTTTCACTTTGGCGACTTCCATCTCTTGCTCATGGATTTTATCATTGAGTTCTTTGATTTCACTCTCAAGTTTACGAATGTAGTTACGAGAATCGTTATAGTACTGTTCGTAGAATTTAAGATCATCAATTAGTCGGTCAAGAACTTGATCTACCTCTAATGCATCATAGCCTTTGTGAGTAGGTTCAAACTTCACATCAAGAAGTGATTTTGACGAATAATTCAATGTATGAGCCATAAAAACCTCGGTTTTAATTATATTAAAGAGGTTATATGTTTTCAATTTGTTTTTGTTTTAATTAACAAAAGTTTTTGCTACAATACGAAATTGTGAAAGCGCTCGATAAGATTCTTCAAAAACGCAAAACATTATGTTTCCTTGATTTAGAGGGAACACAGTTTTCGCATGAGATGATTGCTATCGGAGCCGTGAAAGTTGACCTTCGTAAAGATCATTCGGTGAAGAAGATCTATAAAGGTTACTACACTTTGGTAAAACCAAAAAACAGAATTGGTAAAGTTGTTACTGATTTAACAGGCATTACGGAAGCACAAGTAAAAAAAGATGGGATTAGCTTCCGTAGAACAGTTGAAAACGTTAAACGTTACATGGGAAGAAGTTTCACGAAATGTCTTTTTGTGACATTCGGAAATCATGATCAACGGATTATGGCGCAATCACTCGCCTACAACATGGATGCAAATAAGGAAGATGTGCAATTCATGATTAAACATAGTTTCGACTTTGCTGAATTTATGTCCCAATATGTGCGTGATGAGAACGGTAACGCCCTCTCGCTCGCGAACATGCTCAAAGTGTTTAACATTGACTTTAAAGGTCAACAACATAACGCGCTTGCTGACACACTTAATCTAGTCTATCTATATGACGCTATGATTAAACACCGTGACATTATGTCACGAGAATATCGAAAGGTTCTTGGTCAAATGAGACATTTACCAGAACCTGTCCATCAGCTCATTCTTCAATTATTAGAAGAAAAATCCGTTTCCCCAACAGACTTTTCAAAAATGATTGAGGATGCGCTAAAATGATCAAATATTCAAACGGTTTAACCTATAAAAAATCTAATATTAAAGTTTCAGACAACAATGTTGCTTTTTCTTTATCCTCGGCCAATCGAGGAATGAATCTAGAAGAAGATATTATTCAATCAAACGAGTACTATCTTCGTCACAAGATGGCGTTAATTTATAAACGCCCAACACCAATTCAAGTTGTCAAAGTTGAATATCAGAAAAACGCGAAGATTACTGAAGCGTACTTTTCTGAAAAATCGACCACTGATTTTAATGGTGTTTATCAAGGTCGATATATCGATATTGAAGCTAAATCAACTCACTCCAAATCTTCTTTTCCTTTGTCTAATATTACAAAGAAACAATTCGAACATTTATCGAATGTGATTGAGTTAGGTGGTTTAGCGTTTTTTATTATCGAATTTGTCAAACATCGAAAGACTTATATTGTCGAAGCAAAGAAGATTATTGAATTCAAAAATAATGAAGAAAGAAAGTCGATTCCTTTTGCTCAATTTGAGGAACTTGGAAGGGAAATAAAAAGAGGCTATTCGCCTCGATTAAATTACTTAGAGTTTGTTGATGAAATTCACCGTAATTCTTGATGATTTCACCAGCAATTCTTGGTTAACTTATTAATCGTTAATCCATTTTGTCTTCGCGATTTTCATAGCTTTTTCGATGTCTTCATCCCAGTCTTTGTTGTTGCCAGTAACACCATTAACTTCAAGGTCTCTTTTGGCTTTCCATTGGAATAAAATCTTATCGAAATCAGGGAAGGTTTTCTTTCCTTTTGCTAGAGCTTCACGAAGAGCTTCAACAATTTCTTCTTCTGGAATATCTTGGGCAATCCATTCACCAATCATGTTTGCTTCAATTGGAAGAAGTGAGCGACCAAGTTGTGCTTCATAAACTTCTTTAAGTCTTTTGAATTCCTTGTTCTTTTCTGGATTTTTCGAAATCGAATTTTCCTTCACAAGAGCTTCTTCAAAAGCCTCATAGAGTTTTTTACGAAGTGGTTTTAAAGAAATTTTAGTCTTCTTACCGGTTTCTAAAGTAATGAAACCTTTTGACATTAATCCAACATATAAAGAATCCAATTCTTTAGCGGAAAGATTCATCTTTGTTGCAATTAAGTCTGGGGTAACTAAATAATTCTTTTGTCCTAAAAGATGATCAAGCATGAGTAAAACAGCAAGTTCGTTTTCTTTAATACCGAGCTTTTTGTAATATTCAAGTAAGAGATAGCGGAAGTCTAAGGCTTCCATTTGTTCGCTTGACATAATTGCCCTAATTCTATTCCTATTTTTATAAAAATAAAGTAGAAATTTTCAGCAAATAAAAAATCCCTAGCATTAGCCAAGGATTTTTCGAAAATTTTATTCAATCTCAAGTTTGTGAAGTTCTTCAATGACCTTTTGAGGATTAAGTTCTTCTAATAAGTAGTGATACTTCTTTAGAGCAGCTTTTGTTTCTTTCTCTACAGTTAAACCAAGTTTCTTTTGGAAACGTTCTGCTCTAAGTATTCGAAGTGGATCTTCTTTAATTCTTTTTACTGGATCTCCGATAAATCGGAGGACTTTGTTTTCTAAGTCATCTAAACCGTTACAATAATCAATCACATTAAACTTTTCATCAATATAAATTGCGTTAATTGTAAAGTCTCGACGGACATAATCTTCTTTTAATGACTTCACGTAAGTCACACTGCTTGGATGACGGTAATCAAGATATTCACCCTCCACTCGCATGGTCGCAATATCAACTTTAATATCGTCATCTTTTACGCGAACGGTACCAAATTTAGCGAAATGATAGTTTGCATCTGGTAGGAATTTCTTCATTTCATCAGGAGTGGCGTCAGTCACAAAGTCATAATCTAAAACATCTTTATCTAAAAGATAATCTCTTGTTGTTCCGCCAACCATGTAAAGACGATAACCATTCGCATTAAAAAGGTTAGCCAGTTTAATAAAGGTGTTCTTGTTCATATTTTTATTATATAAACCTCTTAGACTTTTTTAAATAAAAAAGATTCCAAATGGAATCTCTTTGCTTGTTTAGTTAACTTAGTTTAATTTTCCACGAACAATCTTACTTGGGCGGAAACCTAATGTAGAGTTCGCTGGAATGGTGATAATGTGACCATCACCAGGGTTTGTGCCTCGTCGAGCTTTACGATCCTTTTTATAGAAGACACCGAAGTTGGATAATTTCACAACTTCACCTTTTTGGACATTTGTCTCGACAATGTCTAAGAATTCATCAATTACGGCCGTCACGTCATTACGTGGAAGGTCTAATTTTTCAGCTAATTCAACGATTAATTCGGCTTTATTCATTTTTGTTTCTCCTCAGAGCGTAATCATTATATAACAAGATTTTTGATTTGTTTATACTCTTTTTCGTAAAACAATATCAATTGGCGTTCCGCTTAAATTAAACGACTCTCTTAAACGGTTTTCGATATATCTTAAATAAGAGAAATGAGCGTATTTTGGATTATTCACGAACAAGACAAATGTTGGCGGACAACTATTAGCTTGGTTCGCAAAATAGATTTTTAAACGTCCACCATTAAAGTCTGGTGCTTCATTCATTGTTTGAGCGTCTTGAATGACATCATTAAGTAAAGATGTAGATAGATGTGTATCGTAAGCATGATGAACTTCTAAAAGTTGATCAAAAATGAGATGAACTCTTGATTTAGTTAAAGCGGAAGTAAAGACAATTGGAGCATACTCTAAAAACTTAAATTCTTTACGAACTTTCTTTTCAAAATCCGACATCGCATTTTGCGTTTTCTCTATCAAATCCCACTTATTTACCACGACAATGATGGCTTTTTTCTTTTCAACGGCATAGCCAACAACATGCTTATCTTGCTCAATAATTCCTTCTTTGGCATCAATAACAAAAACGACAATTTCACTGCGGTCAATCGCGCTTAAAGCACGCAAGACCGAATACTTATCAACAGCCTCATAAACTTTGCCTCGTTTCTTTAATCCAGCGGTATCAATTGCGACGTAACGTTGTCCATCTCTTTCAAAAGAAGAGTCTACTGAGTCGCGAGTTGTTCCAACAATATTAGAAACAATGGAACGCGATTCTCCAAGAAGCGCGTTCATCAAAGATGACTTACCAACATTTGGTCTTCCAATAATAGAGAAAGTAATCGCATCGTCATAAACGACATCTTCTTTCTTTGGAAGCACTTTAACAATTTTATCTAGGATGTCTCCAATACCGATTCCGTGTTCACCAGAAGTTGGAATTGGTTCACCTAATCCTAAAGAGTAGAATTCGGAGACATTAAATAGCATATCTCTGTTATCAACTTTGTTGACCGCTAAGATGACTGGTTTATTTGTTTTATATAGCATCTTCGCGACAAGTCGATCATCGTTTGTGACACCTTTTTTACCATCAGTGACAAATAAAACAACATCGGCTTCATCAATCGCCAGTTGGGCTTGCATACGGATTTGTTCTTGGAAAGGACGGTTTGCAATCTCAATTCCACCCGTATCAATTAATCTAAAATCACGGTCTAACCAGGAGGCGGTCTCATAGAGACGATCTCTAGTGACACCAGGTTGATCATCAATAATTGAGCGGCGGCGTCCAATAATACGATTAAAAATCGTGGATTTACCAACGTTTGGGCTACCAATAATTGCGACGACGCCTAAAGACATGTCTCTTATTCTCCGATTTTATCTTTGATAATCTTTAATGCCGCTTCAACAGATTCTTCAATATTTAATTTAGACGTATCTAAAAGAATGCTATCTTCAGCTGGTTTAAGTGGAGCAAAAGCTCTACTTGAATCGATACGATCACGTTTTTCAACATCCGCGACAATATCTTCATAGGTACAAGGAATACCTTTTTCTTGGTTTTCAATGAAACGTCTTTTGGCTCTTTCTTCAACAGACGCGACTTGGAAGATTTTGACATCCGCATTCGGAAAAACATATGTTCCAATATCTCTTCCATCCATAATCACGGAGGCTTTTTCACCCATCTTACGTTGTAATTCCACTAACGCAAGACGAATGTCTTTATAAGAAGCAATGTAGCTAACGTTACCGGAGACATGTGGTTCACGAATTTCGCGAGTCACATCTTTTCCAGAACACATCACTTTTCCATCTGGGAAAAGTTCAATTTCCACTTCTGGAATTAAAGCACAACAAGCTTTTTCATCTTTTGGATCTACACCTTTACGTAATACGTATTCGGTAAAAGCGCGATACATTGCACCAGTATCGATGTAGGTAAATCCAAGGATTTTGGCTAATCGTTTTGAGATGGTTGATTTACCAGCAGCAGCTGGACCATCAACGGCAACAACATAATGTTTCATTTATTTTCCTCCATATAGACTAGTTCCCACGAAGATAATTCCGATAATTAATCCAATAATGACAAGAGTCATTAGAGAATAAAAGAGAATAAGGTTTCTTTTTCGATAGTTTGGATGAGTTCGTTCAATGTTAGTGTGCTCCACATTATAAATGTCTAGCCCTTCATAAACATCTTCAAAAGCAAGTTTCTTTTGGTTCTTGTTTTCTTTTAAAAGTTCATCCACTCTTTGGGAACTTTGACGTTTCTTTGTTGGTTTAGGTTCACTAGGAAGTTGAGAAATTTCGTTTCGATATTCACGATACTTTTCTACCCGAGTCATAATACTTCCACCTAATGGAGATATATTATCATATATTCTCTATTACGACATATGTATTTTTAACTAATTTTACGTCATTGAATGTTTATTTTAATTTCTGTATAATAATCACAACACAACAACGGAGGATTTAGGAATGCCAAAAGTAAAAGTTAATTCTGAAGCTTGCGCATCATGTGGCCTCTGCGTTGGCTCACGTCCTGACGTCTTCGAATTCGATGATGACGGACATGCTAAAGCAGTCGTCGAAGAAGTTGATGGCGATCTTGGCTTTGAATGCCCATTCGGTGCAATCGAAGTTGAATAATTAATGTATTAATTAAAAGTGTCCATTTAGGACACTTTTTTTATGCTTAATAATGAAACTTCTTCGCTTATTTTTGGAAGCGATCAAAAAGTGTGTGAGTTGATTTATAAACGAGTAATGTGACAAGGATAATCGCCGCATCTTTGATGACGTTAAATGGAAGAACTGCGATAAATCCGACTGACCATCTCACATCTTGAATGGCTGGATTGGCAAGTTGACAAACCTTTAATAAAGCAGCTTCAGATAATCCAAACATTCTCATATAGAATGGGAACATCACGTAAACGTTAGCGACAAGAGAAACAACTAATTGGCAGAATAAGCCGAGAATTAATGCTTTAATTGCACCTTTGATTGTACGATTCTTTTGATAAAAGAGTGCTGCTGGCATTATAAATGCCAAGCTATAAAGTAGATCAGCGATTTCTCCAACAGCTAGTGTGTTAGTCATTGGTAATTTAATAAATGTTTTTACTAGTAAAACGTAGAAACCAGTCATTGGTCCATAAGCAAATGCTCCAATAAATGCCGGGATTTCATCAAAGTGGAATTCTAAGAATGATGGGAAGAATGGGACTGGGAACTTTAAGAAAGGAACACAATATAAAATTGCAGAGAATCCACCAAAAACAGCAACACGCACTAAAAAGCGTGTACGATTTTTCTTCTCAACATGTCCTTTCAAATCAAAATAATGTTTTGCAACTAAGAAAACAAAGATTAGTAGTAACAGTCCTAAGATAATACCTTTAGCTAATGTCATAAAAAAATTTGCCTCCTCAGGGCAAATATCTCATAAAAGAATTGAGTTTCTTTCATCCAGACTTTACTGTCGCTACTGGAATCTCACCAGTTCAGCCATTTGGCTCGCGGAGTTTACCGCCGGTCGGGAATCTCACCCTGCCCTGAAACGTTAATAGTATAACACAACTCTTATAAAGGTTGTTTAACTATTTCTGAATAATTTCTTGGATACTTCTTTTGACAAGGTTTTGCTTTGGAAATCACCAGCAATTTACGGTTATCTTTCGAAATTGGCAGTTCGTAAGATTTAATGAATTTTACTGATGAATTAAGCTTTCTTAGTGCTGATTTAGCTTCGTTTAATTCTTCTTCAGCATTACTTCCTTTGTAGGCGACAAGAAGTCCATGAACGCGAACAAATGGAAGAGTAAGTTCGGCTAAAATGTTAAGTTGTTTCACTGCTCGAGCAGTCACAAAATCAAAGTAGTCACGTTGCTTTAAATCTTCTGCTCGACCATTAACAACAGTGACGTTATCTAAATCAAGTTGAGACTTTACTTCATTAAGGAATGTCACTTTCTTTCCGTTTGATTCAAGAAGTGTGACTTTTAGTTTCGGATTAGCAATCGCTAGTGGCACACCTGGAAAACCAGCGCCACTACCAATGTCTAATAGACGACCTTTAGAAAAATCGATATAGTTGCAAGCTAACAAAGAATCGATGAAGTGTTTTTCTTCAATTTCATCAGGATCAGTAATCGCAGTTAAATTGAACTTTTCATTCCATTCTAAAAGAAGATCACGATATTTCTCAAATTTCGCGACTTGTTCGTTAGTTAAAGAGAAGTATTCTTGTAGTCTCATCGTTCTTTCTTCTTTAAGTTTAAGATAAGAATAGAAATATCGCTAGGATTAACACCGCTGATACGTCCAGCTTGTCCAATATTAATTGGGCGAATCTTATCCAATTTTTGTCTAGCTTCTAAAGCTAATCCATGCATATTTAAATAATCGATATCGTCTGGAAGTTTATATTCTTCGTATTTAGAGAAGGATAGAGCTTCCTTTTCTTCACGTTTAATATAACCTTCATACTTCACCATAATTTCAAGTTGAGAAATACCAATGAAGTCTAAAGAAATTTCTTGTAGTTCAGGAATAAGATCATAGACATGTTTATATTTGACACCAGGACGTTTTAAAAACTCACTGGCCGAGACACCACTAGTTAATGGTTCTATGCCTTGAGATTTTAAATATTCAGTTGTCGCTTTTCCGCTTCCTAAGTGAGTTTTATCCAAGATTTGTCGGGCTTTTTCAATGTTTTCATTCTTTTTTAAGAATTCTTGATAACGTTCATTTGAAATTAATCCAAGCTTAAATCCATAAGGAGTTAATCTTAAATCAGCGTTATCATGACGGAGAAGTAGACGATATTCAGCGCGGGATGAAAGTAAACGATATGGTTCGTTTGTTCCTTTGGTGACGATGTCATCAATCATGACTCCGATGTATGATTCATTTCTTTTTAAGATGAATGGTTCACGACCTAAAACATAATTCGCAGCATTAATGCCGGCGACTAATCCTAAACCAGCAGCTTCTTCGTATCCGCTAGTTCCACAGATCTGACCAGCGCCATAAAGACCTTTATATTTCTTAACTCTAAGAGTTAAATCAAACTGAGTTGGTACTAAAGCATCGTATTCAATGGCGTAAGCATACTTTAAAAATTCCGCATGTTCTAATCCGACAATGGAGTGGACCATCTGAACTTGCATCTCTTCATCCATGGCTGTAGAGAAACCTTGGAGATAAATCGATTCACCATTTCTAAATTCTGGTTCAAGGAAAAGTTGGTGTCTTTCCTTATCTTTAAATGTCATGACTTTAGATTCGATGGATGGACAATAACGTGGTCCAACACCAGTTTGGAGACCATTAAATGTCGCTGTTCGATCTAAATTATCAGTAATTAATTTATGAGTTTTTTCATTTGTATAAATCAAATAACAAGGTAATTGTTCTTCTACTGGAACAAATGTTTTTGTGGTATAAGAAAATGCAAAATCACCAGCCATTCCTGGTTGAATTGTCGCTTTTGATAAGTCGATAGATGATTTTTTAATACGTGGAGGGGTACCAGTTTTTAAGCGGATAATTTCGAGTCCCATTTTACGTAATGAATCCGATAAACCAATTGACGGATTTTCTCCATCTGGACCACCACTAACAGATTTATGTCCTCTAAGGATAGCTCCATCCATATAGGTTCCTGTGGAGATAACAACGGCTTTTGACTTGATAACTTCACCATCTTTTAAGATGACCCCATCAACAACATCGTCATGATATGAAATAGCAACAACTTCTTTCTCTAAAATATCTAGATTATTTATTTCATCTAAAAGATGTTGCATATAAGCAGGATAAGCATGTTTATCTTCTTGAGCTCTTAAACATTGAACACCAGGACCTTTACCAGTATTGAGCATCTTCATTTGTAGATACTCATGGTCAGCAGCAATGCCCATCATTCCGCCTAACGCATCAACTTCACGAACAACAATCCCTTTCGCTGATCCACCAATCGATGGATTACAAGGCATATTTGAAATCATCTTTTTATTGAGGGTAATTAAAAGGGTTTTTAAACCCATATGTGCGCATGCCGCACATGCTTCGACACCAGCGTGTCCACCACCAACAACAATGATTTCGTAGTCTTTCATTATCCGACACTACCTTCCATATCCATCTTAATGAGTTGGTTCAGTTCAACAGCATATTCCATAGGAAGTTCTTTACTAAATGGTTCAATAAATCCCATAATCATCATTTGAATCGCATCTTTTCTAGAAATACCACGACTCATTAAATAGAAGAGTTGATCTTCATTAATCTTACTAACAGTGGCTTCATGTTCAATAAACGATGAATTGTTTTGCACAAGATTTGTTGGGATGGTATCTGATTTAGAGATATCATCCAAAATCAAAGTATCACATTCGATGTGAGACTTACAATTCTTCGCGTTTTTCATATGTTTCACGCTTCCACGATAGTTCGCCACTCCACCGTTTTTAACGATGGATTTAGAAATAATTGTGCTAGATGTATTAGAAGCTAAATGAATCATTCTTGCTCCAGCATCTTGGTATTGACCTCTTCCTGCCACAGCAACAGAGACACAAACACCTTTCGCGCCTTCACCAGCTAAGATACAGGCTGGATATTTCATATTTGTTTGTGAACCAATATTTCCATCAATCCAATCCATCTGACCATTTTCCATTACTTTTGCTCGTTTAGTAACTAAGTTGACAATGTTATTTGACCAGTTTTGAACTGTTGAATATCGACATTTGGCATCTTTTAAAACAACAATTTCAACGACAGCAGCGTGAAGTGAGTCTTGCGAATAAATTGGTGCGGTACAGCCTTCCACATAGTGGAGGTCAGCACCTTCATCAACTATGATGAGTGTTCTTTCAAATTGGCCACTCTTTTCATTGTTGATACGAAAATAAGATTGAAGAGGTTTGTCTAATTTGACTCCTTTTGGAACATAGATAAATGATCCACCTGACCAAACTGCTCCATTTAATGCGGAGAATTTGTTATCAGCATAAGGAACAACAGTATTAAAATACTTCTTCACAATTTCTGGGCACATTTGAACAGCTTGGTCAGTTGAAAGGAAGATGACTCCTTTATCTTCAACTTCTTTAAGCATATTGTGGTAGACAGCTTCTGATTCATATTGGGTGGTCACACCACTTAAATATTTTTGTTCAGCTTCAGGAATACCAAGTTTTTGGAAAGTATTTTTAATTGTTTCAGGAACTTCATCCCAACTCTTTTCAACTTTTTTTGAAGTACGAGTAAAGTAGGTATATGAATCAAAATCAAGGAAGGATAAATCTGGTCCAAAAGATGGCATTGGAAGACGCTTAAAAGCTTCGTATGATTTTAAACGGAACTCGAGCATCCATTCTGGCTCGTTTTTTAAACGAGAAATCTCACGAACGACGTCTTCACTTAAACCTTTGCCGGTCGTGATAATGGATTGGTCGGCATCTTTAAAACCGTACTTATAATCCTTTTCTTCTTTAACTTCGTAACTATTTTTCTTCATGGTGATGATGTTCTAAGATTTCATCGAGTGCATCCCATCCGATGGTTGCGCAATGAATACGAGCAGCTTGTTTAGATGTGTTCATAAAGACAATTGCTTCATCAAGCACATCAGCGTCATATTCTTTCTCGTGAATCATGTTGTTATATTGTTCGACGATGTATTTAGCCTCATCAAAGGTTTTACCAATCATAAGACCGCACATAATATCTGTTGAGGATGTGGAGATTGTACAGGCAATTCCATCAAAACAAGCATCGATAACTTTGTTATCTTTGACTAAAACATAGACGATAATGTCGTCGATGCAGTTGGCACTATCCATATGGACTTGTTCATATCTTGAAATATCTCCTTCTGGAGCGTGCTTATATTGTGGGTTTTCATAATGATCCATGATGATTTGTCTCATCATCATTGGGCTAAGCGAAATAGGCATCTAAGAAATTACCTCCATTTTTTAAAGCATCAGCTAGAGCATCGATATCTTCTTTGGTTGTATAGAAGTACATCGACATTCTTACTGTGGCGAGTTCACCTGTAAAGTGATGAAGAAGTTTTGCGCAGTGTTGCCCACTACGACAAGCAATACCTTTTGAATTAAGATAAGTGGCTAAGTCTTGAGCGAAAACTCCCTTCATATTAAATGTAATAATTCCTGATTCAGCGTTCTCATTGTAGATCACTAAATCTGGGATCTGTTTAAGTAAAGATATGGCATATTTGCGGTTGTTTTTTTCCAAATCCTCAATATTTTCCATACCAATTTTTTCTAAATATTTGATGGCTGCAACTAAGCCGTAAATGCCTTGAATATTGAGTGTTCCAGCCTCTAATTTTGCTGGGGCTGGAAGGTATTTAACAGAGACATCTGTTTCAAATTTGACGTTATTTCCTCCGCCAGAAAGAACTGGATCCATCTTCTCAAGAAATTCATATTTTCCATATAAAACTCCAATACCAGTTGGACCACAAAGTTTATGTCCGGAGAAGGATAAGAAATCAACATCTAAGTCTTTTACATTTACTTTCATGTGCGGAACAGATTGAGCTCCATCACAAGCTAGAAGTGCTCCATATTCATGGGCGACTTTAGCGATTTCTTTAATATCGTTTACAAAACCTAAGACATTAGTCACTTGGGCAACAGCAACAATCTTAGTTTTGTTTGAAATAACCTTTTTAAGGTTTTCAGCGGTTAATCTGCCTTCTTTTGTTAATGGAATGAAGCTAATTTTACAACCAGTCATTTCTGAAACCTTATACCAAGGAAGGATGTTTGAAGCGTGTTCGGCAACAGTTAATAAAATTTCATCATCTTTGGTGAGATATTTCGCAGCATAACCTAAAGCGATGATGTTAATCGACATTGTTGTTCCGCTAGTAAAAACAATTTCTTTATCTAAGGCATTAATAAAATGACCAACTACGTTTCTAGCTTCAGCAACTTTGGAGTCATTGGCGAAACATAAATCGTAGTCACCACGATGTGTATTACTCGTATAACGAGTAAGATATTCTTCTTCTGCTTTTATAACAGCAAATGGTTTAAATGTTGTTGAAGCATTATCTAAAAACACCAAATCGTGACCTTGCATCTTGATGTGGTTTTCAAACATTGGGAAATCTTTTCTAATTCGATATGGATCAATCATTTTACATTGCCTCCTGAATTAGATTGAGAATCTTCTCTTGGGTTTTTTCAGAGAATTGTCTAGAAATTGGTTGAAGATAACCAAGAGTGATTAATGCACGCGCTTCTTCTTTATTTAATCCACGTGACATTAAATAGAACATGTGGTCTTCATTAAGTTGACCAACGACAGCGCCATGGGAAGCTTTGACATCATTTTCATCAATTCTTAACACTGGTGATGCTGTTCCGCCAGATTCTTCATCAAAGACAATAATCTTTGCATTCTGAATTGTCTCACTACCTTTTGCACCTTCTAAAATATGGTTCACACCGGTAAAGACAATGTTGGATTTTTCCTTAGCAACACCATAGTTATCCATGAGTGCATAAGTGTGTCCAACATGATGGGTAAATGAGATATCAAATTTCTTATGATTTTCGTGGCTAGAAAGTGTGGCCAAATGCCATCTGCAATTCGCACCTTCCTTATTCAAATTTACTTGAGTTTTGACCGAAATATTTGAATCAGAAAAATCAGCAAAAACTACGTCAAAACTCGAATTATAACCGAGATTTGCGGTGATTTTTAAATTTTCAGCATTTTCAAAATTAGCTAATTTCAAAACAAGCGAACAGTCGTCTTCAACTTCAATTTCTAGGTCTGAAAATGAAGTCAGTTCAAGCTCACTTTTTTCTTTATTTTTAATGACTAATTTTTGGGTGCTCATTTGGCTCCTTTTAATGCTTCTTTTGTGGCACATGATCCAATGGAAACTGAGTTCATTTGTCTTTCATCTTCAAACTCAATTCCCTCTTTTTTCAACCATTCATAACCTTCTTGGTCAATTTTTTGAATTAAGGATTTATCTCCGTCTTTGGCGATACGTCCGTTGACAAGGATGATGGCACGGTCAACATTGATTAAATCGTAAAGTCGAGCATAGTGACTCACAATTAAAAATCCACGATTGGCTTGTTCTTCCTTGATGACGGATGCAACTGTTTGAATCGCATCGACGTCTAATCCGGAGTCAATTTCATCTAAAAGAACGAGTTTTGGATTAATGATTAGCATTTGAAGAATTTCGTTTTTCTTCTTTTCGCCACCTGAAAATCCTTCGTTCAAATTTCGATTCGACATTTCAAATGGAATGTGAACTTTGTCATACGCTTTATTAAGAACTTTATAGAATTCAAATAAAGAAATAGGTTTTTCACGGTGAGCGTTGAGGCTTGCTTTGAGGAAATCAACGTTATTCACACCTGGAACTTCACTTGGATATTGCATGCCAAGGAATAATCCGAGTTTACTTCTTTCGTCAGCTTCTAATGAAGTAATGTCTTTGCCATCAAAGAAAATTTTTCCTTTTGTAACTGTGTAATTTGGGTTCCCCATAATTGTTTGCAAAAGTGTTGATTTACCGTTTCCGTTAGGACCAAGTAAAGCAACAGTTTTATCTAAATCAATTGTGAGATTTAATCCTTTTAGGATTTCCTTATCTTTGACAGCAACATGGAGATCTTTAATTTTTAGAACTGACATCGTTTCTCCTCCTCAAAAGTAGCACTATTTTACCTATTGTTTAAATGCTTATCAACTAAAACGATAATTTTTATTCATAGATAAATCTATGTGCGTTTTTTCTTATGATTGACCTTATAAGTTTACTTATGATTCACACTTAAATTTTTGTTGTATTTATACAAGTAGAGGAATAGAATAATCTCGCTATGTTTGAAAAAGGAGGAAGAAAAGGTTCTATGAAGAAATCAAAATTGTCTGCTGGAATTATCTCTGGTCTTCTTGCCGTTGGCGCACTTGCTGCCTGTTCGACAAAAGGTCCTGAATATAACTCCAAAGGCGTCATATTAACCTACGAAGTTAACGGTCAAAAAGTTGAATACACCGCTGATGATTTATTCGGTGAAACAGTCGTTAACCCAGAACATGCTGAAGAAATGTTCAACCAGGTTTATAAACTTGTCGTTCGTAACTACTTCACCATCGCTAATCCTGATGGAGAAGGTACAAACACTGGTTTAAACCAAATGGAAGAAATTAACCGTGTTGCTGATAAGAATGTTCAAATCGACAAGGATACAGCCGAAAAGAACGCTAAAACAAACAACACATCTACAAAAACTGAGTTTGAATCAATCTTAAAATCAAAAGGTTGTGAGAATGAAGAAGAACTCAGAGAATACTATGTATTCGAAGAACAACAAACCAAGTTCAAAGAGAACTTCTACAAGATTTATGCTGATGAATCAAATACCAAGTGGCCAGATTTTAACTTGTTAAGAGATGGTTCCACATCCGATACTGATGAATCCAAGAGATATGCTGGATACTTTGAAACAAAAGTTCCATACCACATCTCCCACATTCTTGTGAACGTTGATGATGGAGCATCCAATAACTACTGGAATGGTACAATCTCCCAAGACAACGTCGAACACCTCAAACGTGTCGTCGATGGCTTAATGGATCCAACCAAATCGTTTGGTACAGTTGCTTCTGAAGAAAGCGATGACGGATCTAAATCAGTCTTCGGTGATCTCGGAATTGTCGATAAAGACAAAGCCACAGAAGAATCAGATAAATTCGTGAAAGAATTCATTCTTGGTTTATATACTTATGATAATAAGTACAACCCAGATACAACAATCAAAACTCGTGTAGCTGCATCAAATATCGCACCTAGCACAAGTATTCTTAATCAGTTAGCTGAAAAGCCAAACTACATTAAAGCTAGTGTGTTTGATGATCTATACAATGATCGTGAAGTCGAAGGAAGCCTTGTTATTGGTTCATCCAGTGCAAACTTCTATCCACGTAACATCACTTATAACCATGAACTTAATAACCATGGTGTTTCATTAATTGAAGGTGATGCTGTTACCGGTAACTTCAAGCAATTAAATATTGCTGGAGAAGACAAAATTGTTCTTTGTGCCCGTGGTACAGAAAACCCAATTTTAGTCACTCGTGCCGGTGCTTCCTATCAAGGTATCCACTTCATCGTTGTCAATCGTTCCCCATTTGAAGGAACTGGTGACTTAATGAGAGACTACACCGTTAACGGAGTCAAACTTTCTCAATACTACACCACCAAATATCCAGGTCAAAAAGGATATCCAACCGATGGAGCTGGCAACCCACTTCAAACATATGTCAACACAATTGACTCTCTTGCTAGCAAATACAAAGAGAGAGCCGAAAAGGTGCTCGATGAAGTTAAAACCTTCGACACCAATATCGAACGTTTCATTTATGAAAAATATATGAACATTGATGGTGCTAAGATCAAATTTACCGATGCAGGTAAAGCAGTCGAAACCACCATTAACAACTGGATTGAACGCTCTAAACAAGAGAAATCAAACTCCACATTCGATTCCTGGGAAGA